>JAAFHX010000153.1 GCA_013297695.1 Rhodobacterales bacterium
ACGATCTCTTCCAGAATGTCTTCCAGCGTGATCAGCCCGCGCAGCGCGCCGTATTCATCGACCACCAGCGCGAAATGTGCGTTGCGCTTCAGGAACTGGCGCATCTGTTCGTCCAGCGCGGTCGTCTCGGGCACGAAATAGGGCGGCATCGCGATCTTGAGGATATCCAGATCGGCCAGCGCCCCCGGCGGGCCTTCGGCCCCGCGCATCAGCCGGTCCACCTCGCGCAAGAGGTCCTTGGCGTGGATGATGCCCACGATGTTCTCGACATCGCCGCGATAGATCGGCAGCCGGGTGTGCGGCGAGGCAAGGCATTGCGTCAGGATCGCGCCGGGGTCGGCATCGGCATCGACCATCTCGACCCGGCTGCGGTGGCGCATCACCTCTTCGACCGTTCGGTTCGCCAGATCGAGCACCCCCAGCAGCCGGTCACGCCCTTCCTTTTCCACCGCGCCGCCGGAATGGCCAAGGGCGATGGCCCCGGCAATCTCGTCCCGCAGGGCCATCACCTGGGCCTCGGGGTCGGCGCGCAGGCCGAACAGCGCCAGAAGACCCCGCACCACGGCCTGCACGGCGGCAACCACCGGTGCCAGCGCGAAAACGACAGGCTGGATGATCGGGGCGACGCGGATCGCCGTCCGCTCGGCATCGGTGATCGCCCAGGTTCTTGGCAGCACCTCGGCCAGGACAAGCACCGCTGCGGCCATGCCAACGGCTGCCAGCGCCGCGCCCGCGCCCCCGAATTTCCCCGACACCAGCGCCACGGCAAGCGCAACCGCGCCGATATTGGCGACCAGAGCGCCCAGCCGCAGCGCGCCGATCATCCGCGCGCCGTCTTCGGTCAGGGCAAGGGCCCGGACGGCCCCGGATGATCCCCTGTCGGCCTGCGCCTTCAGCTTGCTGCGCGAGGCCGCCGTCAGCGCGCTTTCCGATCCCGAAAGGAAGGCCGACAGCAGCAGAAGACCCAGGATAGCGGCTGCGGCCGCCCACGGGGCGGCGTCGGAAAGCTCAGTCGGCATCGGGCGGGTCCTGTAGCGGGGCAGGGGTGAAAGCATGCGGCACGCGCGCCAGCGGGTGGCTGTTCAGGACCAGCGCCTTCAGGTGATCGTCCATCACATGCGTGTAGATCTCGGTCGTGGCGATATCGGCATGGCCCAGAAGGGTCTGGATCACCCGCAGGTCGGCCCCGCCTTGCAGCAGATGCGTGGCAAAGGCATGGCGAAGCGTGTGCGGTGTGACCCGCGCCGGGTCCAGTCCGGCGGCGCGCGCCCAGGTCTTGACCAGCCCGTGCAGCGCCTGCCGCGTCAGGTGCCCGTCGCGACCGGGGGCGGGAAAGAGATGGCGCGAGGCGGCGTGCCCTTCGGCGCAGGCGGCCGTCTCGCGCGCGTCGCGCTGGACCAGCCAGGCGGACAGGGCGGCGCGTGCCGGGCCTGACAGCGGAACCATCCGCTCGCGCCCGCCCTTGCCGCGCACCAGGATCATGCGCGGATCGCCCCGTGCGGCGGCAACCGGCAGTTCCACCAGCTCCGACACGCGCAATCCGGTGGCATAGGCCAGTTCCAGAAGGCACAGGTTGCGCACCCGGTCGGCGGCGGGTCCGGTGGTGGCCGCCGCCTGCAGCAGGGCCGTCACGTCAGCGTGGCTCAGCGTCATCGGCAGGCGCGGCACCCGGCCCGGTCCGGTGATGGCCACGGCAGGATTGTCGCTGCGCCACCCCTCTTCGAAAGCAAAGCGGAACAACTGGCGGATTGCCGAAAGCCGCCGGGCGCGGGTGGATTTCGACAGGCCCTGGGCTTCGCAGAACACCAGATACCGCTCTACCTCGGCGCGGTCCGCCCCGGCGAAATCGCCCCCCCGCCGTGCCAGCCAGGCGGCGAAATCCTTCAGGTCGCGGCCATAGGCAAGGCGCGTGTTGCGTGCCGCGTCGCGTTCGGCGGCGGCTGCCTCCAGAAACGCGGAAATCCAGCGGTCCACCCCCGTCAGCCCCGCCGTTCCAGCAGCATCAGTTCCAGCGCGGTGCGGCGCAGGGCATCGGTCATGCCGGTCTTTGCCAGCAGCGACAGCCCCGACGTGACACCGCCCGGCGTACCCTGCAGCCCGGCATTGACCCGGTCCAGCGCGCCGATCATCGCCTCGCCCAACCGCCCTTCGGCCAGCATCGCGGCAAACTCCGGGTCGGGCTGCGGCGCAAGATAGGCGGGCGCAATGGCGCGGGCCAGACTGTCGGGCGGCACCAGACCCGCGACCGATCCTGTGGCAAGCCCGATCAGGAACGCCTCGGTCGCGTCGGCGGGCACCCGCGCCTCGGCCACCCGCAGATAGGATGGCGACAGCAGTCCGATGCGGAAGGCCAGCGCCGCCGCATCGCCCGACAGCCGCAGTCCGGCCAGCCGGTCGGCGTAAAGCGTGGCAAAGGGCACCTCGATCTCGGCTGCTTCCATCTGCGCCCAGAGGCCGGGCAGAACGGTCGCTGCCGCCGCCGCATCGCCTGCCGCCAGCGCGGCCTCGAGCGCCTGCACCCCCGCGACCCGGTCCCAGACCCCGCCCGAGGCAGCGGCGGTGCGGTCCGTGTACAGCCGCAAAAGCAGGTCCGGAGAGATTGCCCCCGCCCGCGCCAGCCGCTCGGCGGCATCCAGTTGCGCCTTCCATCCGGCGGTATCGCGCAGTTCCGCATGGGCAAAGGCCAGCGGAAGGCTGTTGGTCGGCAAGGGTTCGCCCACCGCCTCGAGCATCCGCCAGACCAGCGGCGAGGGGCGCGAGGGCTTGGCCAGCGGCGGTTCGCCCTCGTAGAGTTCAGGGTCGAGAAAGCGCGACAGCAGCGCATCTTCCTCGTCGCTGACAAAGCCGAGCGCCTGTGCCGTGCGCAGCGTCAATGCCGCCGCGTTCCAGTCGCCCGACCGGGCAAGACAGAATATCCGGGCGGGAAAGGTGGGGGCCAGTTCGGGGTTGGCGCGCATCGTCTCGCAGGCGCGATCTTCGGTGCCGGTCAGCAGCGCCACATCGAAAGCCCGGCGAAACAGGTCGGGCTGCACCGACCCCGCCTTTTCCAGCAGCGCCGCCGCAGAATCCAGCGCGCCGAAATCCAGAAGCTTGTCGATCCGCGCCAGAAGCAGGATGCCGCGTCCGGCGGCATCGGCCGGAGGGTCGGCCTGGGCCAGCAGGATCGCGGTCATCAGAGCCTGCAGACTGGGCAGCGTGTCCAGCCGTTCCGCCGCGATCAGCGCCGCAATCTCGTCGGTTCGCCCCAGGCCCCACAGATTGCGGGGCAGACCGGTTGCCGAAGGCGGCAACAGCCCGATCCCGTCCGGTGCGGGGCCGTCCAGGCTGCTGACGGCCACATCCTCGGGCAGGGCATGGCTGCTGACCTGCGGTTCGACCCGTTCGGGCGCCGGAAGCGCGGCCGGGGTGGTCACCGATTGCGACAGCCAGTCGATCGCCGAAAGCGGCGCCTCGGCGCGGGCCGGGGCGGCCAGAACCGCCAGCGTCAGCACCAGCGCCGCAGCGCCCCTACTGCACATCCAGAACCACCGGGTGGACCACCGGAACCTGTTCCGGGGCCAGATCGGCCACATAGGAAAAGACGGCCAGCGCCACGAATCCGAAGGCCGCGAGGACCGAAAGTGCCTTGAGTATTCGTATCATGCCTGCCTTGCCCAGTTGTTTTTCTTTGTTGCCCGTGCCTTGTGCCGGACCTGCCGGTGGTGTTCCGCGCGGTTGCAAACCGCATTGCGGCCGGTTCCGTGCGGACGGACCGACCGTCCTGCCGACGATTATATATGGCATTCCTGTCGAGTTCACGCCATTCAGGATGCCAAGAATTCTCTGCGCGGGAGCCTGCCCAAAGTGGCCTGGCGATTGACCAAGACGGTGGCCCTGATCGGAATGATGGGTGCCGGAAAGACGGCGGTGGGCACGCAGTTGGCGCGCGTGCTGGGGGTTCCCTTCGTCGATTCCGACGAGGAAATCGTCCGCGCCGCCAACCGGTCCATCGCCGAGATTTTCGAGCGTGACGGCGAGCCGTTCTTTCGTGCCCGGGAAACCGAGGTGCTGTCGCGGCTGCTGCGGGGCGCGCCGTCGGTTCTGTCCACCGGCGGGGGGGCCTTTCTGTCCGGTGCAAACCGCCAGATGATTGCCGGGCATGGGGTCTCGGTCTGGCTGAACGCCGATCTCGACCTGTTGTGGCAGCGCGTCCGGCACAAGTCGACGCGCCCGCTTCTGCGGACCGCAACCCCGCGTGAGACATTGCGCACGATCTACGAGGCGCGGGTGCCGGTCTATGCGCTTGCCGACCTGACGGTGGAAAGCCGGCCCGAATTCTCGGTCGAGGACATGGCGGCCCGCGTGGCGCTGGCGCTGCAGTCGCGGCCTGACGTGCTGGAAAAGGGGGGGGCGGGATGATCGATACGGTGGGCGTGTCGCTTGGCGCACGGTCCTATGCGGTGCGCGTGGGCGCGGGGCTGCTGGCGCGGGCGGGGGCCGAGATCGCGCCCCTGCTGCGCCGTCCGCGTGTGGCCATCGTCACCGACGAGGCGGTGGCGCGGCTGCATCTGGGGACGCTGACGGCCGCGCTGGATGCGGCCGGCATCGCGCATTGCGCGCTGGCGCTGCCTGCGGGCGAGGCGACCAAGGGCTGGCCGAACCTGGCGCGCGCGACCGAATGGCTGCTGGAGGCAAGGGTGGAACGGCGCGATGTGGTCGTGGCCCTGGGTGGCGGCGTGATCGGTGATCTGGTGGGCTTTTCCGCCGCCATCCTGCGGCGCGGTGTCCGCTTTGTGCAGGTGCCGACGACGCTTCTGGCGCAGGTGGACAGTTCCGTCGGCGGCAAGACCGGGATCAACACGCCGCAGGGCAAGAACCTGGTCGGGGCCTTTCACCAGCCCAGCCTGGTGCTGGCCGACATCGACGTGCTGGGCACGCTGCCCGCGCGCGACTTCCTGTCGGGTTATGGCGAGGTGGTGAAATACGGACTTCTGGGCGATGCCGAATTCTTCGACTGGCTGGAGGTCAACGGCCCCGCGCTGGCCGCAGGCGACGCCGCGCTGCGCCATCATGCCGTGCGCCGGTCGGTCGAAATGAAGGCGGGCATCGTTGCCCGTGACGAGACCGAAGAAGGCGAGCGGGCGCTGCTGAACCTGGGCCACACCTTCTGCCACGCGCTCGAATCCGCAACCGGCTATTCCGACAGGCTGCTGCATGGCGAGGGCGTGGCGATCGGCTGCGCGCTGGCCTTCGAGGCCAGCCAGCGCCTGGGCCTGTGTTCGCAGGAAGCCCCCAGCCGCGTGCGCGCCCATCTGCGCGCGATGGGCATGAAGGTGGATATCGCCGACATACCGGGTGATCTGCCCGATGCCGACGGCCTGATGGCCCTGATGGCGCAGGACAAGAAAGTGGTGGACGGACGGCTGCGCTTCATCCTTGCACATGGCATCGGTCAGGCCTTTGTCGCCGAAGACGTGCCCGCCCCGCTGGTGACCGAGGTTCTGGCGCAGGCCCTGCGCGGCCGCTGACCCCGCCCTTTTCCGCTTGCGCCAGCGCCACCGCCTTGGCAGAACGCGGCAATCATGCGGGTGTGGCGAAATTGGCAGACGCACCAGATTTAGGTTCTGGCGCCGCAAGGCGTGGGGGTTCAAGTCCCTCCACCCGCACCAGACTGAAATGATCTTGCAAACCGAAGCGCCCCGGACCCTGCGCCCGGGACCCTGCGCCGGGGGTCGATTGCCGGCGGGCGCAAGGGCGGTGGGTCGGTCGATCCTGGTCGGGGGCGGTCACGGGGCAGGTCTTGACACCCGGGGGGCCGTTGGGCAGCCAGGATACCGCTGGCGCGGTCCGCGCCGCCATGGATCATCCAAGGCCGGGCAGGCGCGCACCGGGGCAAGATCGGACGGGTCTGCGCCGACAGACCGGTCCCCGCCGCTTGCAGGGCCCGCCCTTCCGGGACCGCACCCGCTGCATTCGCATTGCCCCCGCGACCGCGCGGCGTCTTCCGGTTGCACAGCGAAACGACCGCGAAGGGCACCGATGCGGCAATCCGCTCCGTTCAACCGCACACAGGCCGGGGGAATTATGCATTCGCGGATCGACAGTGCTTCCGTCGGGGCTGGAATGTCTTATCGTGACGGCGATTTGTCGTGGTGGAGTTGCAGGGTGCGTATTGCAGCACAAGGAATTGGTCCCAGGGTGGCACGACCTCAGGTCTGGCCGGGGAAGGTGACGTGCGCGCTGGCGATGGACCTTTGCCGTGGCTGCACCGGCATGCCCTGCGGACGGGGGCGATCATGACGCATAGCATCGACCTGAACGCCGATCTGGGCGAAGGCTTCGGCCCCTGGTCGATGGGCGAGGATGCGGCCCTGCTGAAGATCGTCAGCACCGCGAACATTGCCTGCGGCGGCCATGCGGGCGACCCCGACACGATGTTCGCAACGCTGCTTGCGGCCGGGCGGGGCGGTGTCGCGGTCGGGGCGCACCCGGGGTATGCCGACCTTGCGGGCTTTGGTCGGCGCATCATCCCGATGGATGTGCAGGCCATCGAACGGATGGTCGCCGCACAGATCGGCGCGCTGATGGGGGTCGCGGCGCTGGCCGGTGTGGTGCCGGGGCATGTCAAGCCGCATGGGGCGCTGGCAAATCTGGCGGCCGACGATGCCGGGGTTGCGCGTGCCATTGCGCGGGCGGTGCGCGCGGTGTCGTCCGATCTGGCGGTTCTGGCCATTTCGGGAACCGCGATGGAACCGGCGGCGCGGGATGCCGGACTGCAGGTGTTCAGCGAGGTCTTTGCCGACCGGGCCTATCGCCCCGATGGCCGCCTTGTGCCCCGGACCGCGCCCGGGGCGGTGATCCATGATCCGCAGGTCGTGACAGCACGGATGCTGGCGTTTCTGGCATCGGGACGGATGCCCGTCGAAGGCGGCGGGACGATTGCCCTGGCCGCACAGTCGATCTGCCTGCACGGCGACACGCCGGGGGCCGTGCAGCTTGCCCGCAGCCTCCGGGCGGCGGTGGTCGCGGCGGGGATCGCGGTTGCGCCCTTTGGAAGGGCGGGGCGATGAGCGCCGGATTTCCGCGGTTCCGCGCTGTCGCCGACCGCGCCGTCCTGGCCGAATTCGGCGACCGCATCGACCCTGCCATTCATGACGACGTGCTGCGTCTGGATCGCCAGCTTGCCCGCGACCCGCTGCCCGGCATGACCGAGGCCGTGCCGGCCTATGCCAGCCTTCTGGTTGCCTTCGATCCGCAGGTCACGGATCACGAGATCGTCACGGCGGGCTTGCGCCGCCTTCTGGACGCGCCTGCGCCCCCTGCTCCGAAGGTCACGCTGCGCGAGGTTCTGGTCTGCCATGACGACGACCTTGCCCCGGACCTGCCCGAAGTGGCCGCCCGGACAGGCCTGACGCCGCAAGCCGTCCTCGCCGCCCATCTGGCCAGCGACTATCGGGTGGTCATGTTCGGCTTTGCCCCCGGTTATGCCTATCTTGCGGGTGTGCCGCCGGCGTTGCACCTGCCGCGCAAGCCCGTGGCGCGGCGCGATGTTCCGGCGGGATCGGTCATCATCGCAGGGTCGCAGTGCCTGGTGACGACGCTGACCATGCCGACCGGCTGGTGGATCATCGGACGGTCGCCCACACCGATCCTGCAGGCCTGGCAACAGCGGCCCTTCCTGTTCGATGTCGGCGATCCGGTGCGCTTTCGCAGCGTTCCGCGCGCCGAGTTCGACGCGCTTGCGGCCCGTTAGGCCGTGGCGGTCGCGCGGCTTGCCGTCGTTCATGCCGGGCCGCATTGCTCGATACAGGACCGGGGTCGCCCGGGGCTGATGCGCTTTGGCGTGCCGGGGTCCGGTCCGATGGACCGGGGGGCCCATGCCGCAGCCCTTGCGGCGCTTGGCAATCCGCCCGGGGGCGCGGTGGTCGAGGTGTCGCTTGGCGGGCTGGTGCTGGACTGTACCGAGGGCGAGGTCGGTTTCGCCGTGGCGGGAGGCGGCTTTGCCGTCAGCCTGGGGCCGGGGCGGCGGGCGTCCTGGACCGTGGGCAGCCTGCGGGCCGGGCAGCGGCTGGCGCTCCGCGCCGGTGACTGGGGCAGTTGGGCCTGCCTTGCCTTTGCGGGCGATCTGGTCGCCCCGCGCTGGCTGGGCAGCATGGCGACCCATGCGCCTTCGGGCCTGGGGGGCGGGCTGCTGCGCGCGGGTGACCGGCTGGAGATCGCCGGGGCCGGGTGCCGTCTGGACCGCGAGGGCGATCTGCCGATCCCCGGCTGGGCCCGGCCCGGCCCGCACCCCCGTGTCGTCATCGGCCCGCAAGAGCGGTTCTTTGCGCCCGGCACCCTGGCCGCGCTGGTGGGCCGGGAATTCACGGTCACCGGTGCGGGCGACCGTCAGGGGCTGCGCCTGTCCGGCCCGGCCCTTCCGGTGGCCGCACCGCTTGACATGCCGTCGGAACCCGCGCTGCGCGGGTCGGTGCAGGTGGCGGGCGACAGGGTGCCGACCGTGCTTCTGGCCGACCATCAGACGACCGGCGGCTACCCCAAGATCGCGACGGTGCTGGATTGCGACCTTGACCGGTTCGTGCAACTGCGCAGTGGCGACAGGCTGCGGTTCCGTCCCGTCGCACCCGATGCCGCAATCCATCTTGCCCGCGCGGCCACCGGACAGCAGGCCGCCGACCTTCTGGCCTTGTCAGCCCCGCGCGGCACGCTTGACCATCGGCTTCGGGTGATGAACCTGACCGGAGGCGTCGTCAGCGCGCAGGACAGCGGGCTTTAGAGCGGGATGACGCTTGAGTGAATCGGGGGGATTCCCTTGGGTTGGGATTTCTGATTCATCATGGAGGCTGGGGATGGAGGCCAGCCTGCATGACCAAACCCCTTTCGATGGATATTCGCGAAC
>JAAFHX010000154.1 GCA_013297695.1 Rhodobacterales bacterium
GTCGCTGACGTATGAATGCGTCTACCTGCACGCCTGGGAAACCGGCTCACAGGCCAAGGCAGGTGTCGGGCGCTGGATCACCTTCTACAACCACTTGCGGCCACACGCCGCCCATGGCGGACAACCACCCGCCGCAGTCTACTTCAACGCAACCCAAACCGATCAGCAGGCGCAGGCAGTAGCCTAAACCAGCCGAAAATCTGTCCAAAGATCGGAGAGTAGCTCAGGGAGACGCCGAATACCGCCTGCCGCGCGCGGAAAGGCTCGCGCGTCATACCTGTCAAAAAGGCACCACCGGTTGGGCGCAGTTGCGCCGCCCGATCTTTGGGTGCTGTTTGTTGGACCTGTTTTTGCTTTTGATTGGGGGCTGCTCACCTCATGCGTCCATGGTGCAATCGGCTTCGATTCGGAGCAAGAGGGCGGCCGCGACTGCTCTGTGGATAAGCGGGATTTTCGCCCGACGGGGAGACCTCTCCCGTGACAGGCGACGGCGGTCGCCACGGCTGTTCCTGCGCCGCCGCTCTGGCCTTGGACGGGCGATCAAGGCTAGATGAACAAGCAGCAGGATCAGAGAGGCGCGATGGGAGAACGGAATGACATATCGGGCTTGTTGAGCTTCATTGGCCGGGAAACCATTTGGGGTGACCGGATGCAGGATGTGGTCGCCGAACACCTGATGCCTGCCTTGGAAGAATTCGAAATTGATCAGGATGATCTATGCGAACTGCTGGGCGAACAGTGGACGGGCGTGCTTTGGGGTTGCGGGTTCGAGGATTTCCTTGGCCAGCGCTATGAGGAAGGTAACATCGTCGATCTCTATTTGAAGCGGCGCGGCTGGAAGGAAACGGCCCTGAACCGGGCCTATTTCGCTGCGCTACGGGATGCGCCGGTCAGCCTCTATGAGGTCAGCGAGGTTCAGCCGGGCACGTCGATGGTGCTGCACGACCTGCTGTCAGAAGCCGGTCCGGTCACAGTGCGCGAGAAATCCGCCACCCGGACGCTGAAGCAATGGGACCGGATCGCCGTGCGGGTGGTGCCCGAACGCGATCACCATGTCATCTCCGGCGCGCTTTTGCCTTTCCGAGCGGAGGCGGTAAATCTTCTGTTTGCCGGGCTTCGCGATGCGCTGAAGCTGAAAAAGCGGGATGCGCTGCGTCTCACCCGAGACCAGCTTCTGGGCTGCGCACCCATCTTCACCTCCGCCTGGCTGTTCATCGAGATTGATTGCGCCCTCACCCCGGCAGAGCCGCAGTTCACGAATTCGGACGGGGATGATGTGCTGTTCCACGACCTGCGCTACCCGCTCGCCAGCGGCGTCACGCAGAAGGCGGTGGCGGAGCAGCTGGACCGGGTGAAGGGCTTCTTGCCCGAGGGACCCAAGTTCTGGAACTGGCTGGCAGCGCGGAAGGGGCGCGGTGGCAAAGCAGGCGACGGCATCATGTTGGACACGCAGATGGAAGGGGCCACCGTTTTGGGTTCCGTGGAACTGAAGGGCAAGACGCTCTTCGTGACCGTCAATTCGGCCGAGCGGGCGGCCAAGGTCCAGACCTTGATCGGCGCGGCCGCCGGAGACCTGTTGAGGTCGCCTCTGACCACGATCCGCACAGTGGATCAGTTGCGGGCAGACCAGCGGAGTGAGAGGCCGGGCAAGGCCGCGGATGAAATTCCGCCAGAGATCGCGCGCCAGCTGATGCGGGATCACCTGGACAAGCACTACCGCGAAACGCTGGATGCACCGATCCCGGCTTTGGGCGGCAAGTCGCCACGCCAGGCGGTGCGGACGGCTGCGGGGCGCGACAAGGCGATCGACTGGCTCAAGATGCTGGAAAACCGCAGCGCCGGGCACGGGGAGGGCCCGATTGCCGAGTACGATTTCGGCTGGATGTGGAGTGAACTTGGGCTCGAGGGACACCGGAAATGATGCTCGGCATCGGGGCGAATGCTTATGCTCGGCTAGTAAATCCGCGCAGGCTACATCAACACCACATCGACCCGCGATTGCGCGCCGCACCCTTTTTTTGCACTCCAACGCCTGCCAATGCCGATTGATGCAGGGGCGAAAATCAATTGGAAACAGAGACTTGCGATGTAAGTGGCTGGATTTGCCGATTATTCGGTTTTGCCCATCCATGGGCTCATAACCTGAAGGCCGCAGGTTCAAATCCTGCCTCCGCAACCAAAATCCGTATCAGTATCAAAGACATGAACAGCGCCCCACGGGGCGCTTTCTGCGTTTGCACGCGGCACGTCCACGCCACGTCCACGCTGGAAAGTTTTTGAAACGAACGCGACCGTTCTGGGGAGGTTCTCGGCGCGTTCCTCCGAGCCACGCCACGCCTATGCCATCCGGCTGGCGCATCCGGTCGTGCCGACAGACTACGGCCACCGCAAAGTCATCGGGACAACTACGACGTGCGAAACCGCCGTAGGCATTGTTGGCAATGTCTGGCATCCTCTGTCTGTCCGATTCGAGAAGGAACGGGTCCATGACGGATTCCATCCTCACGCTTCCAGAGGTTGCCGAGTTGCTGAAAGTTGCCGAGAAGACGGTCTACACGATGGCCCAGAGGGGCCAGATTCCCGCCTTCAAGGTTCGTGGCCAGTGGCGATTCCAGCGCTCCGACCTTGATGCCTGGATCGAGGAGCAAAAGGCGGCCGTGAGGGGTCACACCAGCAAGGGCCGCCCGAATGAGTGAAGAGTTCTTTAGCCATCCCATTCTGAACTCACCATATGCCTTTCCTGCCCGGCATTGGGAACTTGATCCAGACGGGCAGCCCACCAACCGGATCACCGACACCCGCCGAAGGTCCGACCTCATCACGCCGGTGCCGAAGCCGAAGAAATGGATACAGAACCAGAAACAGGGTTCACTCATCCTTGGCGCTGATGACGATCTTTCGTCCGAGCGGCAGGAATACAATCCAACCCCAATCATCAATGAGATAAGGGGCCATGTCGAAACCTGGCGCAGTCTCCCCAATCCTGACCAGTGGATGGTCACCCCGGAAACCGCGCGGCTTCTGAGCCATTGGCGCCACCACCCCTTTGAAGGCATCCGACCGTTCTTCTGCCAGATCGAAGCTGTCGAAACCGCCATCTGGCTGACGGAAGTGGCCCCGAAAATGGGGCCGCGCGTCGCCAAGTTCTGGGTCCATATCAAGGGAGCGAACGAACAGGCGAACCCTGAACTGCTGCGACTCGCCTTGAAGCTTGCGACTGGTGCGGGCAAAACCACCGTGATGGCGATGTTGATCGCGTGGCAGACGGTCAACGCCGTGCGCCATCCAAATAGCAAGCAGTTTTCCAGTCGCTTTTTGATTGTTGCGCCCGGCATCACCATTCGCGACCGGCTCCGCGTTCTTCTGCCCAATGATCCCGAGAGCTACTATCGCAGCCGCGAGATCACACCGCCCGAAATGCTGCGCGACGTCCAGAGCGCAAAGATCGTCATCACCAATTACCACGCCTTCAAGCTGCGCGAAAAGCTGGTGATCGCCAAAGGCACCCGCCAGGCACTGGAAGGCTGGCGCGGTGACAAGGTCCAGACCCTCGAGACCGAAGGCGAAATGATCCAGCGGGTCATGGGCGATCTGATGGGTCAGAAGAATATCGTCGTGCTGAACGACGAGGCGCATCACTGCTATCGCGAACGCGTCGCGGATGCTGTTGAAACCGAAGACGAGCTCAAGGGCGAAGACAAGAGCGAGGCGAAGGAGAACAACGAGGCGGCCCGGATGTGGATTTCGGGCCTGGAGGCCGTAAAGCGCAAGCTCGGGATCAGTCTCGTCTACGATCTTTCAGCGACGCCGTTCTTCCTCCGCGGCTCGGGCTACATCGAGGGCACGCTGTTTCCCTGGACGATGTCCGACTTTTCGCTGATGGACGCTATCGAATGCGGTATTGTGAAGTTGCCACGTGTCCCGATTGCCCAGAATGCGCCGGGTGAAAGTCTAGTATATCGCAACCTCTGGGAGCACATCGGGAAGCTGCTGCCGAAGAAGGGGCGCACCGCAGGCAAGGCGATGAATCCGCTTGCTCTTCCGATCAAGTTACAGGGCGCCATTGATGCCCTCTACGGACACTACAAGCAGACTTTTGAGCTCTGGGAAGCCGCAGGAATCGGAGTTCCGCCGGTGTTCATTGTCGTGTGCAATAACACGTCGACATCAGAACTGATCTTCAAGTACCTCTCAGGCTTTGAGCAAGTTAACAGCGATGGTTCCAAGACGACCTTTCAGAACAGCCAATTTCCATTGTTCCAGAACTATGATGATTTTGGCAATCGAATGGCGCGTCCAAACGCGATCCTTATCGACTCCGCCCAGCTTGAATCCGGCGAGGTGCTGGACAAGGACTTCCGCGAGATGGCCGCGGCTGAGATCGACCAGTTCAAGCGCGAGATGATCGAACGCACCGGTGACATACAGGCCGGCGACAAGATCGACGAATCCACCCTGTTGCGCGAGGTGATGAACACCGTCGGCAAGAAGGGCAAACTTGGCGAGCAAATCCGCTGCGTGGTGTCCGTCTCCATGCTCACCGAAGGCTGGGATGCCAACACCGTCACCCACGTCCTGGGCGTCCGCGCCTTCGGCACCCAGCTTCTGTGCGAACAGGTTGTCGGCCGGGCCCTGCGGCGCCAGTCCTATGACCTGAATGACGAGGGGCTGTTCAACGTCGAATATGCCGATGTCCTCGGCATCCCCTTCGACTTCGCCGCCAAACCCGTTGTATCCCCGCCCGCCAAGCCCCGCGAGACCGTCCGCGTCCATGCCGTCAAGCCGGAACGCGACGCGCTTGAAATCATCTTCCCCCGCGTCGAAGGCTACCGGGTCGAACTCCCAGACGAACGGCTCGAGGCGACCTTCGGCCCCGACCACGTCCTGGAACTGACGACGGAACTTGTTGGTCCATCAACTGTGGCCATGAGCGGCATCATCGGCCAAGGCATTGACCTGACGCTGGACCACCTCGAGGACATGCGGTCGTCCACGATCCTGTTCCACCTGACCCAGCACGTCCTCTATTCCAAGTTCCGCGACCCGGGCGAGGACCCAAAGCTTCACCTCTTCGGCCAGATCAAACGCATCGCCCGCCAGTGGATCGACGGCGGCTACCTCAAATGCACCGGCGGCACCTATCCCGCCCAACTGATCTATAAGGAAATCGCCGACATGGCGGCGGAACGCATCAAATCCGCCATCACCGAAACCCTGGCGGGCGACCGCCCGGTCAAGGCCATCCTCGATGCCTACAACCCCACCGGCTCCACCGCCTTCGTCCACTTCACCACCTCCAAGGAACTGCGCTACAAGACCGCCCCGAACAAATCCCACGTCAACTGGGTCGTCTGCGACAGCGACTGGGAGGCCGAGTTCGCCCGCGTCGTCGAAGCCCACCCGCGCGTCCGCGCCTATGTCAAGAACCAGGGCCTCGGGCTTGAGGTGCCTTACCTCTACGGCTCCACCCCGCGCCGCTACCTGCCGGACTTCATCGTGCAGATCGACGACGGGCGCGACGATCCCCTGAATCTGATCGTCGAGGTCAAGGGCTATCGCGGCGAGGATGCCAAGGACAAGGCCAACACCATGCGCGCCTACTGGGTGCCAGGGGTGAACAACCTCGGCAGGTTCGGACGATGGGCCTTCGTCGAGTTCACCGCCGTCTATCAGATGGAGGCTGAATTCGCTGCCCTGATCGACACCTTGGCAATGGCCCCTGCCGATGCCTGACCCGGCGCTCCCCATCCCGGATGACATCAGCGGCGCTGATCTCAAGCCGCATGCCTTCGCCCTCTCGGCAAACGCCTTTACCCTGCGCGGCGAACTCGTCATGCTCGCCCCCGACGTTGCATTGATCTTCCAGATGGCCACCCGCGAGATCGTGCAGAACATTAAAACCAACCCCGACATCTTCCCCGAACGCTACGCCTTCGAACTGACCCCAGACGAAGTCGCCGGTTTGAGATCAGCCGGGCTGATCTCAAAACCCGGACGTGGCGGCAGCCGGGCGTTGCCCTGGGCTGTCACCCGCAAGGGCACGCTTCGCCTCGCAACCATCATGAAAACCCCCCGTGCCATCGCCGCCACAGACATCTTCATCGACATCTTCGATGAGGTGCTGCGGCAACTGCAATCCGGCAGTCGCGCGATCACCATCGCCAACCCGTCACGTCTGATCGAAACCGACGCAGACCGCACGCTGATCGACAAGCTGCGCCAACAGCTTTCCGATGCGATAGGCTCGCTTCTGAACACCGTTGTCGATGCCCGCGCCAAGACCACTGTCGCGGATGAGCTGCACGAGATCGCGGCCGAGGCGGTTAACCACCTCAAAGCCTGGCTCAAGGGTAAGTCGGTCGCCAATGAAAAGGTCCGCGCCGAAACCCTGCTGATCCTGGAACAAGCGCAGGATCTGTATGAACGCCGCCAGGCCGATCTGGCGGACAAGGAAATAGAACGCGTCCTGAAGCGGATCGATGCCGTCAAGGCTGTCATGGCACTCTATCGTGACCTCGAACCGTCGGCACTGGTCGATCTGACCCGAAGCTTTGCCTCACCCCTGACCACACCGGCGTTGCCCGCCAAGAAGGACCGCGCCTGATGGCCAAGAAACCGATTGAAGTCGAAACCCTCACCCACGACGCCACGCGCAAGAACATCCCGACGGCCGAGTTCGAAAGCCTGATGCGCGATCAGGACAAGACGCCGATCCAGTTGGCCTACGAACGCCGCAACCGCGACCTGGACCCGCAGCTTGTCTGGCGCGGCAAGGATGAACAGGACTGGTCCGACCTGATCGTCCAGGCCCCGCCGCTGTATATACAGGAAAAAGTCCACCCCAAGGTCATCATCGACGACCTGAAGCGCGAATCCGCCAACAGGGCGAAGGCAACCAAAGACGCCCCGCAGTTCGACATGTTCGCCGATTTCAACGGCCTGCCCGATGCCGAGGCCGCGACCGAGTTCTACCAGCACGATCAGCACTGGTCGAACCGGATGATCTCGGGCGACAGCCTGTCGGTGATGGCCTCGCTGGCCGAGCGTGAGGGGCTGCGCGGTCAGGTCCAGTGCATCTATTTCGACCCGCCTTATGGCATCAAGTTCAACTCCAACTTCCAGTGGTCCACCACCAGCCGCGATGTGAAGGATGGCGACAAGACCCATGTGACGCGCGAACCCGAACAGGTGCGCGCCTTTCGCGACACCTGGAAGGACGGCATCCATTCCTACCTGACCTACCTGCGCGACCGGCTGACCGTGGCACGCGATCTGCTGAGCGACAGCGGCAGCATCTTCGTGCAGATCGGCGACGAGAACGTCCACCGCGTGCGGGCGCTGATGGATGAGGTGTTTGGGGATGAGAATTACGTCTCCCTTATCACTGTCCGCAAAACAAGCAGCTCCTCTGGAAATCTGCTGTCTTCAATTAGCGACTACGTGATCTGGTTTGCGAAAGATAGGGATCGGCTGAAATACCGCCAACTGTTGCGAACAAAGGAACTCGGCGGTCTTGGAGGCGATCAATATCGCTGGCTTGAAGAACCTGATGGCGTCAGGCGTTCTTTGGGCAAGGCTGAAATTGAAGCAGGGAGGATTGTCGGGAGAGTTTTTCGCCCTGACAACATCACGAGCCAGCGCCCCGCCGGAGATGGTGATGTAAAGGAGTATCCATTGAATGGAGCTATTTTCACTCCCGGCAAAGGAACATTCAAAAGCACCGCTGTTGGTCTAGCTAAACTTCGATTGTCGGCCCGCGTCATGGGTATCGGCAAGACACTGTGCTATGTCCGTTTTATTGATGACTATCCGGCAATTCCTATCAACAACAGTTGGGATGACACAGTTACTTCAGGATTCGGCGATCCGAAAGTTTACGTTGTTCAGACCCTGACCAAGATAGTCGAACGCTGCATCCTGATGACCACCGACCCCGGCGATCTGGTGCTCGATCCCACCTGTGGCTCGGGTACCACAGCCACTGTGGCCGAACAGTGGGGGCGGCGCTGGATCACCATCGACACCAGCCGCGTCGCCATCGCCCTCGCCCGGTCCCGCCTGATGGGCGCGCGCTATCCTTATTACCTGCTGGCCGACAGCAAGGAGGGGCAGGCGAAGGAAGGCGAGATCACCCGCACCCCGCCCAAATCGGCCCCCACCCACGGCAGCATCCGCCAGGGCTTCGTCTATGACCGCGTGCCGCACATCACCTTGAAATCCATCGCCAACAACGCCGAAATCGACGTGATCTGGGACCGCCTGCAACCCGCCGTCGATGCCGCCCGCGATGCCCTCAACACCGCCCTCTCCGGCCACCCCACCCCCTTCACGGTGGAAACCGGCGGCCGCGCAGGTGCAAAGATCGACTTCCGCGCCACAGGCGAAGTGAAACTCCCCTCCGGCGAAATGGCTCCGGCAAACGGTCTGATGGAATGGGAAGTCCCGCGCGAAGCCCCCTCTGGATGGCCTGCCAGCGCGCAGGCCGCCTTGGAACGGTTCTGGACCGCCCGCATCACCCGCCAGCGCGAAATCGACGCCAGCATCGCCGCCAAGGCCGAGTTCGAATATCTCTACGACAAGCCCTTCGCCGACCCCGGCAAGACCCGCGTCGCTGGCCCCTTCACCGTCGAAAGCCTGTCCCCCCACCGCACCCTTGCCGTCGATTGGGATGACGAGCTGATCGACACCTACGAGGCCGCCGAAGGCAGGCGCAAGAAGGCCGAGCGCGGCGACAGCTTTACC
>JAAFHX010000155.1 GCA_013297695.1 Rhodobacterales bacterium
CTGGCGGCGGCCAGTTGTGCGGTCGGCAGCTCGATCTTCAGGTGCGAGAAGAGGTCCGAGCAGTCGGCCATGATCCCCTCCTGGCGCAGCGCGGCTTCGATGGCCTCCGCCACTGCGGCCGGGCGGCTGCAGTCGAGGTGGTCGGGCAGCGTGTCGATGTCGATGCGGATGGTGGTGGTGGCCATGGTCATGATCTGGATCTCCGATCCGGGGTGATGTCCTGACCCGAGACTCGCTCTGATGGAGAGTATGATCAACCGAAATAGATTGTCTTATCTGTTTATTTTCAATGGCTTGCTGTGAGAGAAACCACCATGGAAGGCATGTCCGAACGCGAGTATTCCGCCCATTCCGGCCTGTCGCGCGGGGCGATCCAGAAGGCGCGGCGGAACGCCCGGCTGGTGGTCTACAACGATGGATCGATCAATGCGGCGGCGTCGGATACGCGGCGCGGCGAGATGACCGATCCGGATCAGCAGCGGCGCAGCACCGGCGGCGATGCCGGGTTCTCCGGCCCGGCCGACAGCTCGTCCTACCTGAAGGCCCGGACCGCGCTGACGGTCTACCAGGCGCAGGAAAAGCAACTCGGGATCCAGAAGAAGAAAGGCACGCTGGAACTGGTGCTGGACCGCGTCCTGCGCGCCCATCTGGCGGAAATGGCGGAGGTGAAGCTTGAGTTCCGCTGAAGCCATCCTGCTGCGGGGAAGCCTTGCGGCGGTTCTGGATTGCACCGACTTGCGGACGCCGCAGAAGAACCGCCCGCTCGAGCCTCATCTTGTCAAGCGATCTGACCACGACCTCAAACGGCAAGAGAGCGTTCGGCACATGGCCGCTTTCGGGAATGCCCGTGTCTACCAACCCTGCCGGGCAGGTATTCGACGAACCAAGGCGATCAACACGACGGCGCAGCCAAGAGGTAGGAAGGAGATGGCCGCGAGGACTGTGAGCGTCAGGTCGGCTCCCAGCCGATCGATCAGAACCGCCCCCAACGAAGGCGCGATAGCCGAGGTAAGCAGAACCGGGCGGGCCAGCTTTCCCATGACGACCGGGTACCGGTCGGCCCCGAACAACGCCATCGGCACAGCGCCACGCGCGATGGACCAGATGCCATTTCCCGCGCCATAAACGACCAGGGCGGCGGACATCGGAAGGCCTGCCTGCATCCCGATCACACCTGCGGCCACAAGCGCGGTTGCGGTCAGAAGCGTCCAGATCGCGGGATACCGCCCGCCCGTAGCCATCTCGATGACACGGGCGGCAACCTGTGCCGGGCCGATCAGCGTGCCAAGCGCGACCGCAGAGGCAAGCGGGATGCCACGCGCCTGCAGGAGCACGATCAGATGGACCGAGACGATGGCCGAGACGAGGCTCAGAAGCATTCCCTCGGCTGCGAGCAGCCAGAACAGTGGATCGGCGGGTTCCTTTCCCCCCAGAGCGGTCGGGGTCGGCCGAGTGTCGCGGACCGCGGTCCTTGGCAGGGCCACAAGGCAGAGCGGCAACGACACGGCCAGATGGAGGGCAGCGTAGGCGGCACAGGCCCCTCGCCAGCCGACTGTCTCGACCAGCACCGCCGAAAGCGGCCAGCAGACCGTGCTGGCAAAGCCGCCCCAGAGCGTAAGTTGCGTGATCGCCCTTCGCGCCCCGGTGCCATAAATCTGCCCGAGCGACGAGAAGGACGCGTCGTAGAGCCCGGCCCCCATCCCGAGACCCACAACTGCCCAAGCCGCAAGATAGACCGATGAGTTCGGAGCTGCCGACATCAGAGTCAGCCCTGTGGCCAGGAGCGCCATCGCGGTTGCCATCACGGTGCGACCGCCGAAGCGCTGGATCAGCCTGCCCGTAAGTGCCGCCGCAAGTCCGGAAATCAGAAGGCCGAGCGATATGCCCGCCGTCACCAATGTGCCGGACCAGCCGGTATCTGCCTGGATCGGCCCTGAAAGCACCGCCAGAAGGTAGTAGGTCGACCCCCAAGCGAGGATCTGGACGACCCCGAGGGCCGAGGTGGTGCGCAGCACGCTCAGGCAGCCTTGCCGCAACAGGCGACAAAGGCGACAAAGGCGACAGCATTGCACCTGCGGCGGGTGCCTGCCGCCACCTTGGTGTCGTCAGCGCTGCGGACTGCAGTGCCGGAACTGTCACGCATATATTCCCTGAAACTCCGGTCAAAGGCTGCAACGGGGCAATTGCAGAAATCGACCGGTAACTGAACCCGGGATTCTCGCCGGTGCACCGTCCGGGTTGCCGGCAAGTGATCCGAAGTGCCGGGCATCATGTCTCCGCCACGTCGGCAGCGGTGCCGGATACACCGGCCAACCCTGCGCTTTCATCGGCGCAGCATTCGTCAGCCAGATAGCTGATCAGGGTCCGCATCGCGGGATAGATAGCGCGGCAGACCAGGGAAGTCGCCACGCGCTCTTGGCGAACAAGCCCTGTCTCGATCAGCCGTTTCAGGTGATGCGACAGAGTTGATCCGGGCATGTCCAGCCGCGCCTGAAGTATTCCCACCGACAGCCCCGCTTGACCGGCACGGACAAGCAGACGGTAAATCTGCAGCCGTGTCGCATTGCCGAGCGCATCAAGCTGGGTGGCTACTGTTTCGATGTTCATGGAAATACATTCTGCGAGCAGCTTCGTCTCGTCAACGCTATTTCGATGAATGCAGAAATATACGGGCCCGAAGATGCGCTGACCGGAAAAGCGCCTTGGCCGGTCAGGTCTGGCCGCCTGCTATTTTACACGACGTGGCGCAGTAACTTTGTCTGCCCGGCCTGACTCCGACACTCCTTTCCGACGGCCTTGTGCCACGGCTCTACCTGCGCCTATCCTGCAGCCCTGGGGGAAACATGAGCCAGACGCTGACACGGCGCCAAATGATCGGCTCGGCCCTCGGCCTTGCACTTCGGCCGCGCCTTGCACGAGCGGACACTTCGCTGCGCCTCGGCCTGACTCCGGTGTTTCTGGACAACGATGCCGTGGTGATCGCCCGGCTTCGGGACGCGCTGGCCGAGGGAACAGGACAGCTGATCGACCTCGTTCAGCGGCGGACTTACGCCGAGGTGACCGGGCTTCTGCTGGAAGGCGGGGTCGATGCGGCGTGGTTATGCGGCTATCCCTATCTCCAGCATGAAAACATCCTGTCGCTGCTGGGCGTGCCGTCCTGGCGGGGGGCACCGCTGTATCAGTCCTATTTGATCACGGCACCCGATGATCCCGCGTCGGGTCTGGCCGACCTGCGCGGCGGGGTGCATGCCTTTTCCGATCCCGACAGCAACTCGGGCTGGCTTGTCACGGCATCGGACCTTTCGCGAGTGGGCGAACGGCCCGAGACCTTCTTTCGGCGCACCATGTTCGCCTACGGCCACCGCAACGTGGTCCGTGCGGTGGCAAGCGGCCTGAGCCGTTCGGGCAGCGTGGACGGGTATGTCTGGGAGGTGCTCGCGCAGCTTGAACCGGACCTGGCCAGGGCGACAAAGGTCATCACGAAATCGGAATGGCTGGGATTTCCCCCTTTCGTCGCGTTACGCGAGCGGATCGGGACCAGCCCGGTTACCGCCTTGCAGGACGCGCTTCTGGGGATGACGGGAACCGATCCGGGGCGGGCGGCGCTGCAATCCCTGCAACTCGACGCAGTTACCCCGGGCCATCCTGGCCTTTTCGGCGGCATCCGTGCTCGGATGCAAGATCTGGCGGGGTAGGTCATGCGGCTGTCCCGGATGCCCCTGTCGTTGCGCGTGCCGGTGATTTCGGCAGGGCTGATGGTTCTGGTCGGCCTTGTTGCCAGTCAGCAGGTTCTGTCGGCACTCGGCGCCGTTCAGGACGCGCGGCTGCGGGAACTCGCGCGCCTGCATATCGATGGGCTGTCGGTGGCCCTTGGGCCGGACGTGCTGCGCCGCGACGTCTGGGAGGTGTTCGATACGCTCGACCGGGCGCGGAGCGCGATGGACGGCAAGCGGATGATCCTGACCGTGGTCGGCGACGAGTCCGGGCGGGTTCTCGCGGCATCTGATCCGCGCCGCGCGCCCGTGGACAGTGACATGTCCGGCCTGCTGGCGGGTGCCGGAACGCTCGCCACGATCAGCGCCGCGGGGGCCGATCCGATGGTCCGGGTTGCCGCGCCGCTGGTCTTTCAGGGCCGCGAGACCGGACAGATCCTGACCGAACTGGACGTGAGCGATCTCGTCGCAGAACGTCGCCGTGCGCTGGCGGCACTGGTTGCGGGCAATGCGTTGGCGATCAGCCTGCTTGCGCTCGGCGGCTATGTCGTGATGCGCCGCATATTGCGTCCCATCAGCCTGCTGGCCGCCCAGATGGAATCGGCGACCGGCCTGCCTGAGCCGATCCCGGGCGACCGGATACCAAAGGGCGACAGCGAGCTTGCCCGCCTTGTGCAGACCTATAACGCCATGTCGGGTGCCGTGGAGGCCAAGGCCGAGGCCGAACGCAGGCTGGCCGAGCGGGAACGGTTCGTCAGCCTCGGGCGACTGTCATCCTCGCTGGCGCATGAGATCAACAACCCGCTCGGGGGGTTGCTGAACGCGACGGATACGATCCTGACCTATGCGGATCGCCCCGACGTGGTGCGATCTTCTGCCGCGCTGATCGACCGGGGGCTGAGGCATTTGCGCGATGTTGCGCGGGCCACGCTGGACCAGAACCGGATCGACCGGAACGGCATGCGCCTTGCACTCGAAGATTTCGACGATCTGCGGACGCTGTTCGAACCCGAAGCAACACGCCTTGGCCTGCGGCTTGACTGGGCGGTAGCGGCCTCTGCCCTGCCACCGCTGGAGGCTGCCCCGGTGCGGCAGATCGCGTTGAATCTCCTCCTCAACGCAGCCGAGGCCGCCGAAAGCGGCGGCTGGGTCGCTTTTGCCGCCGACGCGAGCGATGCGGAACTGCGGCTGAGCATTCGCGACAGCGGCGCGGGTCTGCCGGAGGCCTCGCTGCGTCGCCTGCTGACCTCGGACCCGATGCCGCCCGGTGGGGGCGTCGGCCTCCGGCTGGTGCACGATCTGGTGGCAGCAGGGGGCGGACGGATCGACCACTCCCGCGCCGTCGCGGCGACCGAAATCACCGTGACTCTGCCGGCGCGCGCGCCATGTTGAAGGGGCATCGGATCGCCCTTGTCGAGGATGACGAGATCATGGGCGCTTCCCTTGTCCAGCGGCTGACGTTGGAAGGTGCCGAAGTCATCTGGCTGAAACTCGCGGCCCGGGCACTCGGGGCATTGCGCACGCCACGCGCGCCGATCGACGCCGTAATCTGCGACATCCGCCTGCCCGATGGCACCGGAGAAGACCTGTTCACCACGCTCTGCCGAACCACCACCCCGCCTCCCTTCCTGTTCATCACGGGTCAAGGTGGGATCGAGCAGGCAGTCCGCCTGCTGCAGGCAGGGGCGTCAGACTACATCACAAAGCCGTTCGAAATGCCCGCGTTTCTGGCCAGACTTGCGGCGCTGGTACAACACGCGAAGCGCGCGCACGGGCCCCTGCTGCTCGGGCCATCGCCTGCCGCTCAGCGGATCGAGGCGCAGATTGCGGCTGCCGCGCAATCGGACCGGCCCGTGATGATCCGGGGTGGCCCCGGCACTGGCAAGGCACTGATTGCGCGGCGCATCCACACCCTTTCCGACCGCCGGGCCGCTCTGTTCGTGCACGTGAACATCGCACGACAGGCTGCGACGGGGGATGTGTTGTTCGGCCCTGATGGCGCGACGGTCAACGTCGGTGAAGGTGTGCTGTTTCTGAACGGCCTCGAACGACTGGATGACAATGACCAGACTCGGCTGAATGTCTGGCTCGATGGCCTCCCCCCAGCCCGGATCATCGCCGCCTGCGGTCAAGATGTTGCCCCGCTCGTCCGTGCCGGGGCTTTCCGACGCGATCTCTGGGCGCGGCTCGACCTCGTCGACATTCCGGTTCCGCCATTGGTCGACCGTCCCGACGATGCCGTCTGGCTGCTGCATCAGCTGTTTGCGAGCCTTAACCCACGTCGCCCGAAGCCGCTGCGGGGCATCTCGGCCCTGACAGATGCAGCGGTGCAATGCCATGATTGGCCCGACAACGGGCGCGAGGTGCGGTCGCGGCTGATACAGGCGCTGGGCTCTGCGACCGGCGAATGGCTGTTCCCGGCCGACATCTTCCCCGAACGGCAGGCAGCGGGCGCAGGGATGCAAAGCCTGTCTGAAACCCGCGATGCAGCCGAGCGGGCGCAGATCGTGGCAGCGCTGGACAGAACCGGCGGGCACGTGGCCGAGGCGGCTCGGATCTTGAAGGTATCGCGCACGACGCTGTGGGAAAAGATGCAAAAACTGGGCCTCTAGCCCTCACAGCACGTTCGGAAATCCGAACGCCCAATAAAGATGCAGGATTACAATGCCTTGCTGCGGCGCGGCGCAGGCCGGGTCCGCCTGTCTGATCTGTCATTGTACCGTTACTCTTCCGTTACAAAGCGCACTGCGGGAGGAGCACGCAATGAAATGTGACAAACTGGTCGATGTCGGCCGACGCGGGTTTCTGCGCGGCGGCCTGATGGGCGCAGCAGGTGCCGCCGCAGCCACTGTCCTGCCGACGGCCCCGGCCCGGGCGCAAACGGCGATGGCGATGGTGGATTATCCGTCAGCCCGGCTCGCCAACCTGTCCGACCTGAAGGTCAACGAACCGATCAACATCGCCTATCCCGATGCCGCGAGCCCCGGCGTCCTGATGAAGCTCGGCACGCCCGTGCAGGGCGGGGCGGGACCGGAAGGCGACGTGGTCGCCTTCTCGGTTCTGTGCCCGCACAAAGGGTTCCAATTGAGCTATCACGCAGGGGACATGACCCTGAACTGCCCGGGCCATTTCTCGCGCTTCGATTGCGAGGCGGGGGGGCAGCAGGTCTGGGGCCAC
The DNA here is from genome assembly GCA_013297695.1 of Rhodobacterales bacterium. GTDB lineage: Bacteria > Pseudomonadota > Alphaproteobacteria > Rhodobacterales > Rhodobacteraceae > Aliitabrizicola. The sequence goes on from JAAFHX010000155.1 coordinate 6,891, forward strand.
GCCACACAGAACCTGCCACAGTTCGATCTTCGGATCGACGACAAGGGCGAGGTTTTTGCCGAAGGCGTGGACGAACTGATTTATGGCCGCCTGTCAAACGTGCTTGAAAGCTGAGGGGGAGAACACGCGATGGCCTTCAAACGTCAGATCGACCGTCTGCCGATCATTCCCGCAGAAGCCAAGGAACACAACGTCACCTGCCATTACTGCATCGTCGGATGCGGCTACAAGGCATACACATGGCCGATCAACCGGCAGGGCGGCACGGCCCCTGGGCAGAACAAATTCGGGGTCGACCTGAGCCAGCAGCAGGGCGCGGAAACCGAGGCCTGGTATGCGCCCTCAATGTACAATGTCGTGAAGCAGAACGGGCAGGACGTTCACCTTGTAATCAAGCCAGACGTGAACTGCGAAGTGAACTCGGGCCTCGGTTCGGTGCGCGGTGCGCGGATGGCGGAGAACCGCCGGAGCGACGTGACCGGCACGCAGTTGCAGCGGCTGACCACACCGCTGGTCTGGCGCTACGGCACCTTGCAGCCTGCCAGTTGGGACGATGCGCTGGACCTAGTGGCACAGGTCACCGCTCGCGTCATCGACAAGGACAACGAGGATGACCTCTTCGTCTCGATGTTCGACCATGGCGGGTCGGCGGGCGGATACGAGAATACCTGGGGCACCGGCAAGCTTTACTTCGAGTCGATGAAGGTCAAGAATTGCCGCATCCACAACCGCCCGGCCTACAACTCCGAGGTGCACTCGACCCGTGACATGGGCGTGGGCGAACTCAACTACGCCTATGAGGACTACCATCAGACCGACACGATCTTCCTGATCGGCGCGAATTCCATCGAGACCCAGACGAACCTTTACCTCAACCACATGGTCAAGGGGATGCAGAACGGCGCACGAGTGGTCGTGGTCGATCCGCGCCGGACGGTCACGATCAATTCCTGCGAGCAGGTCGCTGGGGCCGACAACGTCCTGCACCTGCAGATCAACTCGGGCACCGACCTCGCGCTGTTCAACGCGCTCTTCACCGAAATTGCCGACAAGGGATGGGTCGACAAGGATTTTATTGCCGCATCGACCTTCCCGGGCGATGTCGCGGTGCCGGAAGATGCAGCCCATCCGGCATCCCTCGGCAGCTTCGAGGCTGCCCGCGCGGCCTGCCGCGTCACTCTTGATGAAGCCGCGGAAATCTGCGGTGTCGCCGCCGCCGACATTGCCAAGGCGGCCGAGTGGATCGCCTCGCCCAAGGACGGCGCACGTCGCAAATGCGTGACCGCCTATGAAAAGGGCATCATCTGGGGCAACGACAACTACCGCACCGTCGGTGCCTTGGTGAACATCGGTCTGGCCACCGGCAACATCGGCCGCGAAGGCGGCGGTGTCTGTCGCTTGGGCGGGCATCAGGAAGGGTACTACCGACCGTCCGATGCCCATGTCGGCCGTCCCGCGCCGTATCTGGACCAGCTGATCATCGCCGGTCAGGGCAAGGTCCACCACATCTGGGCCAACGACCACTACAAGACCACGCTCAACGCGGCCGAGTTCAAGCGCGTCTACAACCGCCGGACCAATATGGTGAAAGAGGCGATGGACGCCCGTGCCGGGGCAACGCGCGACGAACTGGTTGAAGCCATCGTCTCGGCCATCAACGCGGGCGGCATCTTCTCGGTCAACGTCGATGTCATCCAGAGCCAGATTGGCCAGGCGGCTCATGTCATCCTGCCTGCGGTGGAATCCGGCGAGATGAACCTGACGTCGATGAACGGCGAGCGGCGCTTGCGGCTGGTCGAGAAATACATGGACGGGCCGGGAGATTCGAT
>JAAFHX010000156.1 GCA_013297695.1 Rhodobacterales bacterium
GGCCCAGGTCACCCGCGCCCGGTCGGCCAGCGCCGTGCCGGGGGCGCAGAGAAAGCGGTAGAATTCGGCGTAAAGCGGAACCTGCTGCACCCGCCCCAAGGGTTCGTTGTCCAGATAGGTGATGCCCGCATCCAGATCGAGGCTTTCGATCCCCGCGAGGATTTCCACCGAAGTGCGCGACAGGACCGAGACGCGGACATTCGGGTTGCGTTCGATGAAGGGCGCGGTCAGTTCGGCCACCATCGGCAGCGCGGTCGGGATCACGCCGATCCGCAGGTTGCCCGACAGGCCCGACCGCACGACCCGCATCTCGGCCCGAAGGTCGCGCATGTCGCCCACGATGCGCAGTGCCCGGTCGAGCACCCGCTGCCCTTCCGGTGTCAGACCCTGGAACCGCGAGCCACGGAAGACCAGTTGCACGCCCAACTGATCCTCAAGCTGGCGGATTGCGGAACTCAGCGTCGGCTGGGTCACGCCGCAGGCTTCCGCCGCACGGCCGAAATGCCGTTCCCTGGCCAGCGCGATGAACATTTCCAGCTTGTCGATCATGCGGATGTCATCGCAGCAATGGCGCTTTGCCGCAACGCCGCCGTCAATCCGGCCTTGTTGCGCCCGCAGCGCTGCCCTAGGTCTTTGCCATGCGCCTGCACAACCCCTTTGTTCCAAAGCCGCCTCTGGTCGCCGTGATCCGCCTGCAGGGCGTGATCGCCGCAGGCGCACGCGGCGCAAGCCTGAATGACGCGGGCCTTGCGCCCCTGATCGAGCGTGCCTTTGCCAGGGGAAAGCCGAAGGCTGTGGCCATCGCGCTGAACTCGCCCGGCGGGTCGCCGGTGCAATCCTCGCTGATCGCCGCGCGCATCCGGCGGCTGGCGGAGGAGAAGGGCGTGGAGGTCCACGCCTTTGTCGAGGATGTGGCGGCCTCGGGCGGCTACTGGCTGGCCTGCGCGGCGGATCGCATCTGGGTTGATGAAAGCTCGGTTGTGGGCTCGATCGGGGTGATCTCGTCCGGGTTCGGGCTGGACGGGTTCATCGCCCGCTACGGGATCGAGCGGCGGGTGCAGACGGCGGGGCGGTCCAAGGGCTGGGGCGACCCGTTCCTGCCGCAAAGGCCCGAGGATGTGGAACGTCTGCGGGCGATCCTTGACCCCCTGCACCAGACCTTCATCGCCCAGGTCAAGGCGCGGCGCGGCGACCGGCTGGATGCGGCGGCAGACCTGTTCAACGCCGATGTCTGGTTGGGTCGGCAGGCGGTGGCCGTGGGGCTGGCCGATGGCGTGGCCCATCTGGTGCCCAAGATGAAAGAGCTTTACGGCGACAAGGTGCGTCTGGTGCCCTATGGTCAGAAACGCAGCCTGTTCCAGCGGCTGGGAATGCAGATGGCAGGGGCAGCACTGGCCGAAGTTGAAGATCGGGCGGTTTGGGCTCGTTACGGGTTGTAGGGGCATGCTGACGAAGGTTGCGATCCTGTTTCTGGCGGGAATGGTCCTGGTGGCGCTGTTCGGCAGGGCGCTGTTGCCGCGAAGCCTGCGGCTGCGCAACACGCAGGCGGCGCGGCCCGCAACCTGCCCCTCATGCGGTCGCTTCCGGATCGGGCCGGGTCCCTGCGACTGCGGCGGCGCGCAGCGAAAGCAACGCGGATGACGGGAATGCTACCGACGAAGCGGGCGCTGGTTACCGGCGGTGCGATCCGGCTGGGCCGGGCGATTGCCCTGTATCTGGCCGGGCGCGGTCAGGACGTGGCCGTGCACTATGCCGGATCCCGCGACGCGGCCGAGGAAACCGCCACGCTGATCCGCGCGCTTGGCCGGCGGGCCTGTGTCCTGCAGGCCGACCTGACGGACGAGACGGCGATGCAGGCACTGCTGCCCCGCGCTGCGGCGGCGCTTGGCGGGCCGCTGACCACCCTGGTCAACAACGCCTCGATCTTTGAACATGATACCCTCGCAACTGCCACCCGCACCAGTTGGGACCGGCATATCGAATCGAACCTGCGCGCGCCCTTCGTGCTGACCCAGGCCTTTGCGGCACAGGCCCCGGAACCGCTTGTCGATGCGGCCGGGGAACCGGTCGCGCAGGGCGTGGTCATCAACATGATCGACCAGCGGGTGTTCAAGCTGACGCCCGAGTTCATGTCCTACACCATTGCCAAGATGGGTCTCTGGGCGCTGACCCGCACGGCCGCGCAGGCGCTTGCCCCGTCGGTGCGGGTCAACGGGATCGGCCCCGGGCCGACCCTGATCGGCCATCGCCAGAGCCCCGAGCATTTTGCCCGCCAGCGCGCCGCGACGATCCTGCGGCGCGGGGCGAACCCCGATGACATCACCGCAGCGGTGGGCTACCTGCTGGATGCGCCCGGCGTGACCGGGCAGATCCTCTGCGTGGACGGGGGCCAGCATCTGGCCTGGAAGACCGAGGATGTGCTGGGCATCGAATGACCGCCGCGCCGCCCGCACCGGCCCCCGAACCTGAACCCGCACCCGAAGTTGTGCACCTTGGCGGCCACTGTCACTGAACCTTCGCGATTCCTTTAACTTTATCAGTGATTTGCCGGAAGGATCGGATAAAATTCATGAAAAACAACGCCTTGGGAAATCGCCTGAAAAATAGGCAACTCGGAGAACCGGGCCGAATCCAAGGGAAATTCGCCGCTCACAGAATGTTGTGCCCAGAGTTATCCACAGAAACGGTGGACAGCTTTTCTCTTGTCGTCAGGCGTTCTTCGGTGCAGCCAGAGACGGGAATCGTTGGTTAACGGGACGGGTATCGCGGCATGGAAACGGGGCAGGACAGCACCGGAAAAACCCTGACCGGGCCAGAGGTGATCGCGGCCTGCGTGCGCACGCTGGACGGATCGCCGGGCGTGTACCGGATGCTGGATGCCGAATCCCGTGTGCTGTATGTCGGCAAGGCGCGCAACCTGCGGGCGCGCGTGTCGAACTATGCGCGGGCTTCGGGCCATTCGGGCCGGATCGCCCGGATGATCCACGAGACGGCCTCGATGATGGTGCTGACCACCCGCACCGAGACCGAAGCGCTGCTGCTGGAGCAGAACCTCATCAAGCAGCTCAAGCCGCGCTACAATGTGCTGTTGCGCGACGACAAGAGCTTTCCGAACATCCTGATTTCGGCCACCCATGCCTTTCCGCAGATCAAGAAGCATCGCGGAACGCGGTCGGAGAAAGGCACCTACTTCGGCCCCTTTGCCAGTGCAGGTGCCGTGAACCGGACGCTGAACCAGTTGCAGAAGGTGTTTCTGTTGCGCAACTGTACCGACGCGATGTTCGAAAGCAGGTCGCGGCCTTGCCTGCTGCACCAGATCAAGCGCTGCAGCGCCCCCTGCGTCGGCAAGATCACGCCTCAGGATTACGGCGCGCTGGTGGCCGAGGCGAGCCAGTTCCTGGAAGGCAAGACGACCCGCGTGCAGGCGGACCTCGCGGCGGCAATGGCGGAGGCATCGCAGGCGATGGAGTTCGAACGCGCCGCAGCCCTGCGCGACCGTATCCGCGCGCTGACGCAGGTGCAGTCGGCGCAGGGGATCAACCCGGCCGGCGTGGCCGAGGCCGACGTGGTTGCGCTGCATCTGGAAGGCGGGCAGGCCTGCGTGCAGGTGTTCTTCATCCGCGCCAACCAAAGCTGGGGCAACGCCGATTTCTACCCGCGCACCGGGGCCGGGGCCGAAGAGCCCGAGATTCTGGAGGCCTTCCTGGCGCAGTTCTACGACAACAAGGAACCGCCCCGGCTGATCCTGCTGTCGCATGCCTTGGAAAACCCCGACCTCGTGACGCAGCTTCTGTCCGACCGGGCAGGCCGCAAGGTGGAACTCGCCGTGCCGCAGCGCGGCGAAAAGGCCGAACTGGTTGAAAACGCCGCCCGCAACGCCCGCGAAAGCCTGGCCCGCAAGATGGCCGAAAGCGCCTCGCAGAACCGCCTCCTGTCGGGGCTGGCCGAGGCATTCGGGCTGGACAGCCCGCCAAGGCGGATCGAGGTCTACGACAACAGCCATATCCAGGGCACGAATGCCGTGGGCGGCATGATCGTGGCGGGACCCGACGGCTTTCTGAAATCGCAGTACCGCAAGTTCAACATCAAGTCCGATGCCGGGGCCAACAGCGACGACTTCGGCATGATGAAAGAGGTGCTGACGCGCCGCTTCGAGCGGCTGCTGAAGGAGGACCCCGACCGCACGTCGGGCGCCTGGCCCGACCTTCTGCTGATCGACGGCGGGGCCGGGCAGGTGTCGGCGGTGGCGCAGATCATGCAGGACCTGGGCGTGGAAGACATCGCCATTGTCGGCGTCGCCAAAGGGGTGGACCGCGATGCCGGCAAGGAGGAATTCCACCGCCCCGGCGCGCCGCCCTTTGCCCTGCCCCATACCGACGCGGTCCTCTACTTCGTGCAGCGCCTGCGCGACGAGGCGCACCGGTGGGCCATCGGCGCGCACCGCGCAAAACGCGCGAAAGCCGTCAGCGCCACCCCGCTGGACGACGTTCCGGGCGTGGGGGCGGCCCGCAAGAAGGCGCTGCTGGCCCATTTCGGCAGCGCAAAGGCGGTCGCGCGGGCGGGCCTTTCGGACCTGACCGCCGTCGATGGCATCAGCGAGTCGCTCGCCCGCAAGATCCACGACTTCTTCCACGACCGGGCCTGACGCGCCCCACCCCGGCCCCCTGGCCCCTCTGGCCTCTCCCCCGGCAGCGGTGTTAGACACCCGCTGAGGCTTCCCGATCTTTCCTGTCTTCTGTTCACAAATATCCCACGGGGGTGCGGGGGTGTGAAACCCCCGCTTCTTCCGCGGGCCCGCAACCCGCGCGTCGAAGTCCCGATGCCGTCACACGCAACCTCAGGTTCCCCGTTCATGCCCCGCCTTGCCCCCGCCCAGACCGGATTGCTGCTGCTGATCGCAGGGGCGGCCGTGGATTCCACGTCCGGCCTGTTCACCCGACTGATCTCGGCTGACGGTTTCACGACCGCCGCCGGGCGCGGCTTTGCGGCCTGTGCATTCCTGCTTGTCCTGCTGGCCCTGCGGGACCGTCTGGGATTGTGGCGCAGCCTGCTGGGGGTCGGGTTATGGGGGGCGGCCTTCGTGGGCCTCAACGGGTTCGGAATGGTGCTGACAATCCTGGCGCTGTCGAACACGACCGTCGCCAACTTCTTCATGATCTTCGCCACCGCCCCCGTTGCCGCCATCGCGGCGAGGCTGCTTCTGGGCGAGCGGCTGGACGGGGCCACGATGCTGGCAGCGGGGGCGGGATTTGTGGGCATCGCCGTAATGATGTTCGCGGGCGCGCGGTCGGGCGGCATTCTGGGCGACCTTCTGGCCCTGGGCTGTGTCGCCTGCTATTGCGGCATCATCCTGATCGTGCGGCGGCATCCGGGGATGGACATCCTGCCGGTCTCGGCGCTGACGGTGCTGCTCAGCGGCCTTCTGGCCCTGCCCTTCGCCGATTTCGCTTCTGTCACCCCGCATGACGGCGTTCTGCTGGCGATGTTCGGGGTGCTGCAACTGGCCATCGCGAACCTGTTGATCTTCACCGCTGCAAGCCGGATTCCGGCGGCACAATCGGGGTTGCTCGGAATTCTGAATGCCGGTTTCGCACCGCTCTGGGTGTTCTTCTTCCTGGGCGAGGTTCCACCGCCCGCCACGCTGGTCGGCGGGGCGATCATCCTGACGGCGGCGGTCGGGCATCTGGTCTGGACGGTTCGGCGGGCAGGCCGGGCGATGTCGGCCTGAGCGGGGTGCCTCAATGCCGCCTCTCCCCCCTCTCCGTCCCGGAGAGGGGAGGGGGGAGGGGCGGGCCGTGCGCCGCCCCCGCCGCGACGGGCGTCAGCCAGGGGCGCAGCAGCGCCATCGGGTGGCTGCGCAGCGTCAGGCGCATCGAGACGTAGTCTTCCACCACCTGCTCGCCCTCCGTCATCGCGGCAAAGACGACGGCGGGTTCGGCTATCGCCTCGCCCTCCATGTCCCCCGCGAACAGCGGCAGCGGGGCATCGCCGGTCAGCGCGCGGGCCTGCCACAGCGCGTCGCGACGCGAAAGGCCCAGGGCGGCAAAGCAGTCGGCCTCGGCCAGCCGGGTGACGCCGGCGGGCGTGACGCCGGCACGCCGCCACACATCCTGCACCGCCAGATAGCCGTTGCCGCGCGCGGCCACGACCCACAGCGCCTCGTCCTCGGCCAGCCCCCTGATCTGCCGGAACCCCAGCCGAAGGGACAGGCCGCCGTCGCGGTCGGGTTCCATCACGTTGTCCCAGTGACTGGCGTTGATGCAGGGCGGCAGCACGCGCACGCCGTGCTCGCGGGCATCGCGCACGATCTGCGCCGGGGCATAGAACCCCATCGGCTGGCTGTTCAGCAGCGCGCAGGCAAAGATGCCGGGGTGATGCCGCTTCATCCAGGCCGAGGCATAGACCAAGAGCGCGAAACTCGCCGCATGGCTTTCGGGAAAACCGTAGCTGCCGAACCCTTCGATCTGCGCGAAACAGCGGGCCGAGAAATCGGCATCATAGCCGTTGGCGGCCATGCCCTGCAGGAACCGCTCCTTCAGTTCGGTGACATTGCCATGCTTCTTGAAGGTGGCGAGCGCGCGGCGCAGCCGGTCGGCCTCTTCCGGGGTGAACCGCGCACCGACGATGGCGATCTGCATCGCCTGTTCCTGGAACAGCGGCACGCCGAGCGTCTTGCCCAGCACGCGGCCAAGGTCGTCCGAGGGAAAGGTCACGATCTCCTGCCCGTTGCGGCGGCGCAGGTAGGGGTGGACCATGTCGCCCTGGATCGGCCCCGGGCGGATGATCGCGACCTGGATCACCAGGTCATAGAACTTGCGCGGCCGCATCCGGGGCAGGAAGTTCATCTGCGCCCGGCTTTCAACCTGAAACACCCCCAGGCTGTCGGCCTTGCACAGCATGTCATAGGTTTCGGGGTCTTCGGGTGGCAGGGTGGCAAGGCTCCAGGTGGTCTGGTGATGCCGCGCGATCAGATCGAACCCCTTGCGGATGCAGGACAGCATGCCAAGCGCCAGGATATCGACCTTCAGGATGCCAAGCGCGTCGATGTCGTCCTTGTCCCAGCAGATGACGGTGCGATCCTCCATCGTGGCATTCTCGATCGGCACCAGTTCATCCAGCCGCCCCTCGGTGATGATGAAGCCGCCCACATGCTGCGACAGGTGGCGGGGGAACCCCTGAATCTCCTCGATCAGCGCGAGCGTCTGGATCAGGCGGCGGTCGGCGGGGTCCAGCCCGATCTCGCGCAGCCGCTGGTCGGTCATCGTGCCCGCCCCGCCCCATCCCCAGATCTGGCTCGACATCGCCGACAGCGTGTCCTCGGTCAGCCCCATCGCGCGCCCCACCTCGCGCACCGCGCGCTTGCCGCGATAATGGATCACGGTGGCACACAGGCCCGCGCGGTGGCGGCCGTAGCGGGCATAGATGTGCTGGATCACCTCCTCGCGCCGCTCATGCTCGAAATCCACGTCGATGTCGGGCGGCTCGTCGCGCGCCTCGCTGACGAAACGCTCGAAAACCATCGTGCCGATCTCGGGGCTGACCGAGGTGACGCCGAGCGCGTAGCAGACCACCGAATTGGCCGCCGACCCGCGCCCCTGACACAGGATGCCCCGGTCGCGGGCAAAGGCCACGATGTCATGCACGGTCAGGAAATAGGGCTCGTAGCCGAGCTTGCCGATCAGCGCCAGTTCATGATCCATCTGCCGTACGGCCTTGTCCGGCGGACCCGAAGGATAGCGCCAGGCCAGCCCCGCACGGGCCAGCCGGGCAAGGCGCTGCGGGGCGGTCTCGTCTCCGGTGATCTCGGACGGGTATTCATAGCGCAACTCGTCCAGCCGGAAGGTCAGGCGCCCGGCAATCTCGCCCGACCGGTGCACGGCTGCCTCATGGCCCGCGAACAGCCGCAACATCTCGGGTTCCGACCGCAGCCGCGCTTCGGCATGGGCCAGCGCGCGACGGCCCAGGTCATCGACCCGCAGGCCCATCCGGATCGCGGTCAGCACATCGGCCAGCTTGCGGCGCGCGCCGTGGTGCATCACCGGCAGGCCCGAGGCGACCGTGGGCAGGCCAAGCCCCGCCGCCAGCCGCGCCAGACGGTCGAACCGCGCGCCGTCCTGCCCGTCATAGCGTGGTGCCATCAGAACCGACACCTGCCCGTGAAAGCGGCGCGCCAGCCGTTCGGCCTGCGACGCCCATCCGCCCGCGCCGCCCGCAACCGTTTGCGCGGGTTTCACCGATCCCCGCGGGGGCGGGTGCACCAGCATCTCAAGCCCCTCACCCCAGTCGAGCAGATCATCGACCCCAAGATCGCAAACCCCCTTGGGCGCGCGCCGCCGTCCGAGCGTCAGCAGCCGACAAAGCCGCCCCCAGGCCGCCCGGTCGCGCGGCAGGACGGTGACCGCCAGCCCGTCGCGCATCACGATCCGGGCGGCGGGCAGCAGGCGCGGGGCAAGGCCCGGCCCCATGATCTCGCCCCGCCGCGCGATCTCGCGCGCCTCGACATGGGCGCGCACGATCCCGGCCACCGAATTCACATCGGCGATGGCAAGCGACGGCAGCCCCAGTTCGGCGGCACGCCGCATCATCTCCTCGGGGTGCGAGGCCCCGGTGAGGAAGGTGAAGTTCGACAGGGCCGAGAGTTCGACAAAGGGCATGGAAGACCTGAACACAACGGGAACA
>JAAFHX010000157.1 GCA_013297695.1 Rhodobacterales bacterium
GCGCTGTTCGAACTGGCGCAGCACCGCCGCGCCATAGGCGGTGACCGACACGCCGATGCGCGGCACGACCGCGTCGAAATGCGGCAGCCGTGCACCGTCGCAATGCACTTCGGGGGCCAGCGGGTTGATCGCCATGTAGCAGCGCGCCGTATCGATCACCTCGACCACATGGCCGCGCGCCTCGCCCTCTTCGACGATGCGGCGGGTGGAATGCGCCCCGCCTTCGCGGCTGAGCACGGCGACGCGCAGGGTGCGGGCCGGGGCGGCATCCTGCACCGCATGGGTGTGGTAACAGTCATACCCCAGCACCGGCTGCAGGAAGCTTTCCGTCGGGCTGACCGTGATCCCGTCGGCCAGCGCCTGCCGCCCCAGAAGCATCCGGTTCGCCATCGCCCCGCGGTCGGTCAGAGTGACCTCGATGGGCCAGACCCGAGCGCCGATGGCAAGATCGGTGCCGATGACAAAGCGGTGTTCCGTCTCGCCGTTGGAACTGGTGACCTCGCGCCGGTCAAGGATCGGCGCGGAACAGGCGATGGTCACATCCTCGCGCCCCGGAATCGGGTGGACGGCAAAGCGGACATGGGGCTTGCGCGCGCGCCCGAACGGCTCGATGTCAAAGGCATGCAAGGCCGAGGTGCGCGCCCCGGTATCGACCTTGGCACGCAGGGCCGGCATGCCAAGACCGGGCAGGCCCACCCATTCCTCCCAGCCCAGGCGCAGCATCAGGCTCTGGCCAAGATCGTTCATCGGCGGCTCCTTGCTGTGCGGGACAGGCGGCGGGCGACTGTGTTTACCCTCCGCGTGATGGACGAAGTTTCCTACCGTCTTGTGACACAAGCCCGGGGGCGTGTCGCCGGTTTCGGCGGCAGGCACAGCCTGCGGGGCTTTTCACGCGACCGGGCGTGAAGTATGGCCGCTGCCATGACCAGCCGCTTTTTCTATACCGTTTCCGCCACCGATGGCCGCGCAAGGACCGGGGCGATCACCACGCCGCGCGGAGTGATCCGCACGCCCGCCTTCATGCCGGTGGGCACGGCGGCGACCGTCAAGGCGATGCTGCCCGAAAGCGTCAGGGCGACCGGGGCCGATATCCTGCTGGGCAACACCTATCACCTGATGCTGCGCCCCACGGCCGAGCGCATCGCGCATCTGGGGGGCCTGCACCGGTTCATGAACTGGGATCGCCCGATCCTGACCGATTCGGGCGGGTTTCAGGTGATGAGCCTGGCCGCCCTGCGCAAGCTGACCGAAGAAGGGGTCCGCTTTTCCAGCCATATCGACGGGTCCAAGCACCTGCTGACCCCGGAACGCAGCATGGAGATTCAGCGCCTGCTGGGCAGCGACATCGTGATGTGTTTCGACGAATGCCCGGCCCTGCCTGCGACCGAGGCCGAGGTGGCCAAGAGCATGGCCCTGTCGATGCGGTGGGCGCAGCGCAGCCGCGATGCCTTCGGCGACCGCCCCGGCCATGCGCTGTTCGGCATCATGCAGGGCGGCGTGACGCGCGACCTGCGGGCGGAAAGCGCCGCAGCACTGACCGCCATCGGCTTTGACGGCTATGCCGTGGGCGGGCTGGCCGTGGGCGAGGGGCAAGAGGCGATGTTCGGCGTTCTGGACTATGCGCCCGGCATGCTGCCCGCAGACAAGCCGCGCTATCTGATGGGGGTGGGCAAGCCCGACGACATCGTGGGCGCGGTGCAGCGCGGCATCGACATGATGGATTGCGTGCTGCCCTCACGCTCGGGCCGCACCGGGCAGGCCTGGACGCGGCGGGGGCAGGTCAACATCAAGAACGCCCGCCACCAGGACGATCCGCGCCCGCTGGACGAGGCCTGCACCTGCCCCGCCTGCCGCAGCTACAGCCGCGCCTATCTGCATCATGCGTTCCGGTCGGGCGAGATCATCGCCTCGATGCTGCTGACCTGGCACAACCTTCATTACTATCAGGAGTTGATGCAGGGCCTGCGCGCGGCAATTGCGGCGCAAAGGCTGACCGGGTTCGTGGCGGAATTCCATGCAGTGCGGGCGGAAGGGGATGTGGAGCGAGTGTGACGGGCGGTCCATTCAGCCTTCGTCAACGGTTCGGTCACAGGTTGCAGCAGTGATGCAAGCGGCGAGAAGCAGACATGAACGTTGATCCCACGCTTTACCGAAAGGCATTCCAAGCCTATCTGCGGCGGGGAACGCCGATCGAGTGGTCAATCAAGCAGGAAACACTTCCCGAGCTCTACGTCTGGCGTACCCGTGAAGATGAAAAGGTCCGTCCGGCTCACGCGATGAACGCCGGAAGAGTTTTCAATCGGAATGAGCCCCCTTCGACCGGCCATCCGGGGTCAGAATTCAATTGTCGATGTGAGGCGGTTTCCTTCATCTCGGGGCACACAGAGTTTGCCTATCTGGAGTTCGACACCAGCCTCGCTTCTGCATACAATCGTTGGACGGATGTCGAGTTCGTAAGTCACTATTATTTCGGCAACGGGCAATCCGTCGATCTTCTGGAAATCGGGCATTTACGCGAAATCGCAGAAGAATACGCATGGGAGCACGGTGCCTTCCGAAGGCTGTGCGACCAGATTGCCGACACGGCGCGGCGAGCGCGGCAGGGAAAATTTGCCTACGACTTCAGAAGCGCCTATGACTTTGGTGCCGTCGCATTCTCTCACGGCAACGGGATTGTCCTTGGTCAATTCACCGGAAGCGTTTTGCATGAGAGCGGGATGTTGCGCATCAACGGTCTGGCGAAGTTTGAATTCCGCGATATGTTCGAGGATCCGCTGGACCTTGGCATAGAGCCGGGTGGTTCGCCCTATGCAATAACCGGGAACTGGAGTGCGTTGTTTCGGGGCGAGGTCTTCGCAAATGCGGAACGCAGTGACTACACTTCAGGAAGAAGCGGATGAGCACCCGAATTCTTTTGAGCCGATTGAAGGCGCATCCCCTGGCGCTGACACTTTTCGGTGCTTGTTTCGGAGCGGTCGTCCTCTTGGCAGCTCACAATCGCCTGACCGGAGATGCCGTGATCCTTCCGAATGGGATGGTCGTGAAGAAGCAATTGGGCGCCAGGACTGCGCTTTTTTCAACCGACGGCATGACGCGCCTTGCATCGAACATCGAGTTCGTGTGTTTCAATGACCGGTACGTCTGGGTCGAATCCCTCGACCGAAACGAGACGGGGCTGTTCGACAATATCTCCAACTCGCGGGTTTCGTCGTCGTCGCTGAGCGACATGTATCGGCTGAGCGGCTTGACCGGAAATCGACGCGCTTGTAACGGGTACAGCACGAGCATGCTGGGCCCAGAGCTTCTGTTCGACGGGAACAAGCCGCCATTCCAGCCTTCCTGCGATTCGCAGAACATCGCGAACCCTTCTCTCAAGCAACGCGGCTGGTTCGACCGTCCTTGCACTGAGTAGGCGCTGCATGGGGGTCAGCCTGCACCATCGCATCCCGCAGCATTGACACTCACCCCCGGCAACCACAAATTACGTGGCCGGGGATGCCCCCTGCGCCGCCGACGTTCGGGGCCGAGGCATCTGCCCCTGCGAAGGAAACCACATGACCGAAAAGCTCAATCCCAGCTACCCGGTGCTGCCGCTGCGCGACATCGTGGTGTTTCCGCACATGATCGTGCCCCTCTTCGTGGGCCGCGAGAAGTCGGTGCGGGCGCTGGAAGACGTGATGGCCGAGGACAAGCAGATCCTGCTGTCCAGCCAGATCGACCCGTCCGAGGATGACCCCGAGGCCGAGGCGATCTACAAGCATGGCGTGCTGGCCAACGTGCTGCAGCTTCTGAAACTGCCCGACGGCACCGTGAAGGTGCTGGTCGAGGGCAAGACCCGCGTCAAGATCACCCAGTTCGTGCCGAACGACCGCTTCTTCGAGGCCGGCGCAATGGTGCTGGCCGAGGTGCCCGGCGATGCCGACGCGGTGGAGGCGCTCTTGCGGACCGTGGCCGAGGAATTCGAACGCTACGCGAAGATCAAGAAGAACATCCCCGAAGAGGCGCTGTCGGCGGTGGCCGAGACCCGCGCGCCGGAAAAGATGGCCGACCTTGTGGCCGGGCATCTGGGGATCGAGGTGGCCCAGAAGCAGGAACTGCTGGAAACGCTGAACGTCGCCGAACGGCTGGAGAAGGTCTATGGCCTGATGCAGGGCGAAATGTCCGTGCTGCAGGTCGAGAAGAAGATCAAGACCCGCGTGAAAAGCCAGATGGAGCGGACGCAGCGCGAGTACTACCTGAACGAGCAGATGAAGGCGATCCAGAAGGAACTGGGTGACGGCGAGGAAGGCCAGAACGAGGTTGCCGAGCTTGAGGCGCGCATTGCCAAGACGCAGTTCAGCAAGGAGGCCCGCGACAAGGCCGAGGCCGAGCTGAAGAAGCTCAAGTCGATGTCCCCGATGAGCGCCGAGGCGACGGTCGTGCGCAACTACCTCGACTGGCTGCTGGCCGTGCCGTGGGGCGTGAAATCGCGCGTCAAGAAGGACCTGAACAAGGCGCAGGAGGTGCTGGACGCCGATCACTACGGGCTGGAGAAGGTCAAGGAGCGCATCGTCGAATATCTGGCGGTGCAGGCCCGTTCGGCCAAGCTGAAAGGCCCGATCCTGTGCCTCGTCGGCCCGCCCGGCGTGGGCAAGACCTCGCTCGGCCGGTCGGTTGCCAAGGCAACGGGGCGCGAGTTCATCCGCATCTCGCTTGGCGGGGTGCGCGACGAGTCGGAAATCCGCGGTCACCGGCGGACCTATATCGGGTCCATGCCGGGCAAGATCATCCAGGCGCTGAAGAAGGCCAAGACCACCAACCCGCTCATCCTGCTGGATGAGATCGACAAGATGGGTCAGGACTTCCGCGGCGATCCGGCAAGCGCGATGTTGGAGGTGCTCGACCCCGAACAGAACGCGACCTTCACCGACCACTATCTTGAGGTGGAATACGACCTGTCGAACGTGATGTTCATCACCACGGCGAACTCGTACAACATGCCGGGGCCTTTGCTCGACCGGATGGAGATCATCCCGCTGGCGGGCTACACCGAGGATGAAAAGCGCGAGATCGCCAAGGGTCACCTGATCGCAAAGCAGATCGCGAACCATGGCCTGAAGAAGGGCGAATTCCAGATCACCGACGAGGCGCTGACCGAGGTCATCCGCACCTACACCCGCGAGGCCGGGGTGCGGAACCTGGAACGCGAGATCGCCAAGCTGGCGCGCAAGGCGGTGACCGAGATCGTGAAGTCCAAGGGTAAGGACGGGGGTCGGAAAGTCGAGATCACGGCCGACAAGCTTGAGGACTATCTGGGCGTCAAGCGGTTCCGCTACGGTCTGGCCGAGGCCGAGGATCAGGTGGGCGTGGTGACGGGTCTGGCCTGGACCTCTGTCGGTGGCGAGTTGCTGTCGATCGAGGCGCTGCGCCTGCCGGGCAAGGGCCGGATGAAGACCACCGGCAAGCTGGGCGACGTGATGAAGGAAAGCATCGAGGCGGCCTCCAGCTTCGTGCGCTCGATCAGCCCGGAACTGGGCGTCAAACCGCCGAAGTTCGAGACGGTGGACATCCACGTCCACGTTCCCGAAGGGGCGACGCCCAAGGACGGGCCGAGTGCCGGGATCGCGATGGTGACTTCAATCGTATCCGTGCTGACCGGCATTCCGGTGCGCAAGGACGTCGCGATGACGGGCGAGGTGACGCTGCGGGGCAATGTCCTGCCCATCGGCGGGCTCAAGGAAAAGCTGCTGGCCGCGCTGCGCGGCGGCATCAAGACGGTGCTGATCCCGCAGGAAAACGCCAAGGACCTGACCGAGATCCCCGACAACGTGAAGCAGGGGATGACGATCATCCCTGTGTCGAACGTGCGCGAGGTTCTGAAGGTCGCGCTGGTGCGGGTGCCCGAAGCGGTGGAATGGGACGAGGCGGCCGAAGAAGCCGCCGCCGCCGCGCGGTCGGCCAAGGTGGATCCTCCGGCGGCCCCCATCGCCCACTGACGGGTGCGGGACCGCCAGGGCAAAGGGGGGGCGCGCCACCGGTGCGCCCCTTATTTCATTGGCATTTTCTGCGTTCGTGCGGCGTTAAGGCTTTGGGTTCAGGGTTCACGCACCGTTCCAACCCAGCAAAGGCATTCGCACCATGGCACAACCGCAGACCCGCATGACCGACGATCCTGATTTCGGCCTGGCGACCGATCCGGCATCTTCGGTTCTGACGCAGCTCAAGAAGAAGGAATTCATCGCCCGCGTGAAGCTGGCGACCGCAGGCCAGAAACCCGACCTGCGCAGCATCGTCGATGCCACGCTGACCGTACTGGGCGAGGCGCTTGCCAAGGGTGAGGATGTGCAGCTTCGACCGCTCGGCCGTGCCCGCGTAAACCGTAGCCGCAAGGCCGAAACCAGCGCGACCACCGTCCTGACCGTGAAGCTGCGCCGGGGCGCGGGTGGCAAGGCTGCGGTGCCGAAAGAGACCCTTGCAGTGGCCGGGGACTGACGCTAGAACGCGCGCCACGGGTGATTAGCTCAGTGGTAGAGCGCTTCGTTCACATCGAAGATGTCAGCGGTTCAAATCCGTTATCACCCACCATTCCGCCATTTCCGTATCGGCGCGCGCGCGGCATGAACCTGTGGCAATGCCAGCCTGCGTCGTGGCCCCGGGCGGGGCGAGACCCTGCCCGGACACGTCCATTCAACCGGTCTGCAGCGGATGCGACAGGCGGATGGACCATCCGGGCCTGACGCCCCGGCCCCCGGGGGGTTACCCGGCATCCTCCGGTCGCCTGGCGTTGGCCGATTGCAGCAGGCCTGCCACATGTGCAAGCTGATCCGACAGCGGGTTGGTCCGCCGCCAGATCATGCCGATTGTGCGCGCGGGCCGGGGGTGGGGCAGGCGGGCTATGGCCACCTGTGCCGAACGCGTCTCGACCGGAATGGCCATCTGCGGGATCAGCGTCACGCCGATTCCTGCGCCCACCATCTGCACCAGTGTGGACAGCGCACTGCCCTCGACAATATCGCGCGGCAGGGGGGCCGACATGTTGCAGAAGGCCAGCGCCTGATCGCGAAAGCAGTGCCCTTCCTCTAGCAGCAACAGGCGCATCCTGCGCAGGCTTTCTGCGGTGGGCACCGGGCGGTCGGCATCCCGCAGGGGGCGGACAAGCACGAATTCCTCGGTAAAAAGCGGCTGTTCGAAAAAGGACCGTTCCGGCACCGGCAGCGCCACGATGGCGGCATCCAGCCGCCCGGCGATCAGATCATCGGTCAGCTTCTGTGTCACCGCCTCGCGCGGGCGCAGGTCAAGCCCCGGGAAATGCGTGGCCAGGGTGCGGAGCACCAGCGGCAGCATGTAGGGGGCTACGGTCGGGATCACCCCGACCCGCAGCAAGCCCGTCAGCGGGCTGAACGAGGCGCGCGCAAGGTCGCCCAATTCGTCCACCCCGCGCAGGATGGCGCGGGCCCGCAGCGCAAAGGCCTCGCCCAGACTGGTCAGCCTGATCTGCCGCCCGCCGCGTTCGATCAGGGGGGCCCCCAGCAGGTCTTCAAGTTCCTTCATCTGCAAGGACAGGGCAGGCTGCGAGATCGCGCAAGCCTTGGCCGCGCGGCCGAAATGGCCGTGCTGAGCCAGCGCCTCGAAATAACGCAGGTGGCGCATGGAGATGCTGTTCATAAGTGCGGCATATCAAGCCGATAAGAAAATGCAAATTCTGTTTATGGCATGACCGTGCTACCACGACAGGGTCGCGCGGATGGCCGGATCGTCGGGATTCGCCACAGTCCGGTCTGCCGTGGAATGACGCAGGCATCGCGCGCAGCGATTTTGTCTTTTTGGGGGAACAGGTCATGGACGGAAACGACAACGCATCGGTCGGCAAATGCCCGGTGATGCACGGGGCAAACACCGAGGTTTCGGCCTCGGTCATGGCGTGGTGGCCGAACGCCCTGAACCTTGACATCCTGCACCAGCAGGACACGAAGACCAATCCGCTGCAGGGCTTCAGCTATCGCGAGGAGGTGCGCAAGCTGGATGTTCCCGCGCTGAAGGCCGACCTGCGTGCGCTGATGACCGACAGCCAGGACTGGTGGCCGGCCGACTGGGGGCATTACGGCGGGCTGATGATCCGCATGGCCTGGCACGCGGCGGGGTCGTACCGCACGTCTGACGGGCGCGGCGGCGGCGGCACCGGCAACCAGCGCTTCGCGCCGCTGAACTCCTGGCCGGACAATACCAACCTTGACAAGGCGCGCAGGCTTCTTTGGCCGATCAAGAAGAAGTACGGCAACAGGATAAGCTGGGCCGACCTGATGCTTCTGGCGGGCAACGTGGCCTATGAATCGATGGGGCTGAAGACGTTCGGTTTTGCCTTCGGGCGCGAAGACATCTGGCATCCGGAAAAGGATATCTACTGGGGGTCCGAGACCGAATGGCTGGCCCCGTCGGACAGCCGCTATGGCGATCTGGGCGATGCGTCCACCATGCAGAACCCGCTGGCCGCCGTGCAGATGGGCCTGATCTACGTGAACCCGCAGGGCGTGAACGGCCAGCCCGACCCGCTGCGCACCGCCCAGCATGTGCGCGAGACCTTCGCCCGCATGGCGATGAACGACGAGGAAACCGCCGCGCTGACCGCCGGGGGCCATACCGTCGGCAAGACCCACGGCAACGGCGACGCCGCGCTGCTTGG
>JAAFHX010000158.1 GCA_013297695.1 Rhodobacterales bacterium
GGGATCGACGCCTACAAGTCGGGGCAGGTCGCGCTGCAGATGAACTTTGCCTTCACCTGGCCGGGGTTCGAGGTGGACCCGAACGTGGGCGGCGGCAAGACCGGCTATCTGGTCAACCCGGCCGGACCCAATGGCGAGAAGTTCGCGCAACTGGGCGGGCAGGGTATCTCGGTCGTGTCCTATTCCGACAAGCAGGCAGCGGCGCTGGACTACATCAAGTGGTTCGCCCAGCCCGAGGTCCAGCAGAAATGGTGGACGATGGGCGGCTATTCGGCGCTGCGTTCGGTGGTCGAGGACCCGGGGTTCGCGGCAAGCCAGCCCTATGCCCAGACCTATCTGGACAGCATGGCCATCGTGAAGGACTTCTGGGCCGAGCCGTCCTATGCCTCGCTGCTGCAGGCATCGCAGAAGCGGTTCCACGATTTCGTCGTGGCAGGCCAGGGCACGGCGCAGGAGGCGCTGGACGGTCTGGTGCAGGACTGGACCGAGGTGTTCCAGGACGAAGGCAAGCTCTGATCCCGTGAACGACGTTCGGGGCGCGCTGTCGGCAGGACCGACGCGCGCCCCGGCCCGCGACCCGGCCCGCCGCCGCTTCAGGAACCCCGCACATGGCTGACACCCCCATCGACCGACTGGCGCGGATCACGCCGCCATCCGTTGCGCGCCGTGCGCGGGGGCTGTCGGATACCGCGATAGCCTGGGTCTTCGTGACGCCGACGATCCTTCTTCTGCTGGCGATCAACATCTTTCCGCTGATCTGGACGATCCGGCTGAGCTTTACCAACTATGCCGCGAACAAGCCGAATGCCGAGGTGAAATGGGTCGGTCTGCGCAACTACGAGCGCATCCTGACAGACCCCGACATCTGGCAGACGATGCAGGCGACGGCGCATTTCCTGGTCTGGACGCTGGTGTTGCAGGTGGTTCTGGGCTTTGCGCTGGCTTGGGCGATCAACCGCAAGTTCCGCGGCAATGACCTGATGACCACGCTCATCGTGCTGCCGATGATGCTGTCGCCGGCGGTGGTCGGCAATTTCTGGACCTTTCTCTACGAGCCGCAGATCGGCCTGTTCAACTACATGGTCGAATTCGTGTCAGGTGTTCCGGCCTCGTCCTTTTCGATGCTGAGTTCGGTGGCGCTGGCGCCCTGGGCCATCGTGATTGTCGATACCTGGATGTGGACGCCCTTCGTCATGCTGATCTGCCTTGCGGGCCTGCGGTCGATCCCGGACTACATCTACGAGGCGGCCGAGGTGGACCGCGCGTCCAAGTGGCGGCAGTTCTGGACGATGACGATCCCGATGGCGCTGCCGTTCCTGATGCTCGCCGTGCTGTTCCGGGGGATCGAGAATTTCAAGATGTTCGACCTTGTGGTGCAACTGACCGGCGGTGGGCCGGGGTCTACCACGCTGCTGACCTCGATCGAGCTCAAGCGCGAAGCCTTTGAAAAGTGGCGGACGGGATACAGCTCCGCCTATGCCGTGATCCTGTTTGTCACCATCTTCGGCCTTGCCTCGATCTATGTGAAGGCCCTGAACAAGGTGAAGGAAAGATGAGCGCCGCATCCGTCACCGAACCCTCGGCACGGGCCAAGGGGATCGCCGGGTTCCTGGTGCTGCTGTACACGGTTATCACCCTGATCCCGCTGCTGTGGATCATCGCGACCGGGTTCAAGACAGGGCCGGATTCCATCAGCTATCCGCCCAAGGTGGTTTTCTCGCCTTCGCTGGAAGGCTATGTGAACCTGTTCACCGACCGCACCCGGGCCACCCCGGAACAACTCTCGGCCATGCAGCCCCCCACGAATTTCGTGGACGCGATTGTCCAGCGCCGGGGCGAGGTGATTACCCAGCCGTCCAAGTTCGGCGCAAGGTTCCTGAATTCGGTCATCATCGGGTTCGGGTCCACCTTCCTGTCGGTGTTTCTTGGCACGCTGGCCGCCTATGCCTTTTCGCGGTTCCGGGTGCCGCTGAAGGATGACCTGCTGTTCTTCATCCTGTCGACCCGGATGATGCCACCGATTGCGGTGGCGATCCCGATCTTCCTGATGTTCCGCAACCTCGGGCTGTCGGACACGCATCTGGGGATGATCCTGCTTTACACGGGGGTGAACATCAGCCTTGCCGTATGGCTGCTGAAGGGGTTCATCGACGAGATTCCGCGCGAATACGAAGAGGCGGCGCTGATCGACGGCTACACCCGGTTCCAGGCCTTCCGGAAGGTGGTGCTGCCGCAGGCGGCCACCGGCATCGCCTCGACCGCGATCTTCTGCCTGATCTTTGCCTGGAACGAATATGCCTTTGCCTTCCTGCTGACCTCGGGCACGGCGCAGACTGCACCGCCTTTCATTCCCACGATCTTCGGGGTGGGGGGCAAGGACTGGCCGGCCGTGGCGGCAGGGGCGACGCTGTTCCTGCTGCCGGTGATGATCTTCACCATCCTGCTGCGCAAGCACCTGCTGCGCGGGATCACGTTCGGGGCGGTACGGAAATGAGCCAGCCCCCGGCACTGCGATTTTTCTGCGAAAAATCAGAGGTCCTCGCGAAGGGCACCCGATTCTTCGCAGAAGAATCGTGGCTCCGCAGAATTGGGAGAACGCGATGAGGGTTTTTTTCAGCGGCCTTGCCCGGTTCCGAAGGGGACCCTGGGAGATGCTGGCGACGATCCTGATCGGCCTTGGGGTTGTGATGCTGATGCAGCCCTTCTTTCTCTGGGCCTTTACCATGAGCTTCATCGTCACCCTGATCGGGACTGTCATGTTCATCATCACCAGCCACTTTCCGGAATGACCGCGATGCTGGAGAAACTTTCCCCCATCCTGCCCGCGCGCGACCTTGGCGCCGCTGAGGCGTTCTGGGTCCGGTTGGGGTTCACCACGGTCTATCTGGACCCGGCCGAATACCTGCTGATGAAGCGCGACGGGGCCGAGGTGCATTTCTTCGCCCATCCGGCGCTGGACCCCGCGCTGAATGATCATGGCGCCTATCTTCGGCCAGCCGACATCCGCGCCCTGCATGCCGAATGGTCGGTGCTTGGCCTCCCGGCCGCCGGCATTCCCCGCTATGTGCCGCTGGAGGACAAGCCCTGGGGCATGGCCGAACTTGCGGTCATCGACCCCGAGGGAAACCTTGTTCGGGCCGGACAGGAGTTGCCCCTTGGCTGAGATCGTCATCCGCGACCTGCGCAAGGAATTCGGGTCCTTCACTGCCGTGCAGGGGTCATCCTTCACCGTGAAGGACGGCGAGTTCTTCATGCTGCTCGGCCCGTCGGGCTGCGGCAAGACCACCACGCTGCGAATGATCGCAGGGCTGGAACTGCCGACCTCGGGGCAGATCTTCATCAACGGCGAAGAGGTCAGCCAGAAACCCGCAAGCCAGCGCGATATCGCCTTTGTCTTCCAGATGTTCGCGCTTTATCCGCATCTGAACGTGCGGCGCAACATCAGCTATCCGCTGGTGTCGCAGGGGATGCCGCGCGCCGAGGTGCGCGCCAAGGTGGCCGAGGTCGCGCGCATCCTGGGGATCGGGGATATCCTGGACAAGCCCGTGGGCGGGCTGTCGGGCGGCGACCGGCAGCGGGTGGCGCTTGGTCGGGCCATCGTGCGCAAGCCTGCGGCCTTCATGATGGATGAGCCGCTCGGCGCGCTGGACGCCGAGTTCCGCGAGCATATGGCCGACGAATTGCGTGCCCTGCACGACCGGATGGGGGCGACCACCGTCTATGTCACCCATGACCAGTTGGAAGCGATGCAGATGGGCGACAAGATCGTGGTGATGAACCATGGCGTTGTCGAGCAGTTCGGGCGGCCTCAGGACATCTACGACCACCCCGCGACGCTGTTCGTCGCCGATTTCATCGGCTCGCCGTCGATGAACGTGCTGCGTTTCGAGGATGGCTTTGCGCCCGGCGCCCGGGTCGTGACCCTGGGCGGGGCGCGCATTGCCACGCCGGAGGTGCACGAGGGCGGAGCCGGACGCAAGCTTGCGCTTGGCGTGCGGCCGGAACATGTGATCCTGACCGGCAGCGGCGCGTTGCAGGGGCGGGTCGAGGCGGTGGAGTATCTGGGCACGACGCAGATCGTGACACTTTCATCGCCTTACGGGGTGCTGAAGGCGCGCACGCCGTCATCCCAGAGCATCCGGACGGGCGAGACGGTGGGGATGGATTTCACCGCATCGACCCTGACGATCTTTGATGCCACCACGGGCCGCGCCCTGCGCACGGCGGCGAATGCGGGGGTGCATCATGGCTGAGGTGATCCTTCAGGGCCTGACCAAATCCTTCGGGACGGCCCGTGCGCTGAGCGAGGTAAGCCTGACCATTCCCGACGGTGCCTTCGTGGTTCTGCTGGGGCCGACCGGGGCGGGCAAGACCACGACCCTGCGGCTGATCGCGGGGCTGGAAAAGCCGGACGCGGGCGATATCCGCATTGCGGGGGCCTCGGTGCTGGCCGACATGCCGGCGGAACGCGATGTGGCGATGGTGTTCCAGCAATACTCGCTCTACCCCCACCTGACCGTGCGCGACAACCTTGCCTTCCCGCTGCGGTCACCCCTTCTGAACTGGCCGGAACCCCAGATTGCCGCCCGCGTGCAGGAGGTGGCGAGCGTGCTGCACATCGCCCACAAGCTGGACAACAAGGCCACGCGCCTGTCGGGCGGCGAGATGCAGCGGGTATCGATCGGGCGTGCGCTGGTGCGGGCCCCGCGCATCTTCCTGATGGACGAACCGCTGTCCTCGCTGGATGCCAGGCTGCGGGCCGAACTGCGGATCGAACTGAAACGCATCCACAAGGACGTGGGCGCGACGTTTCTTTATGTGACCCATGACCAGATCGAGGCGATGACCATGGCGACCCATGTGGGCGTGCTGGATCGGGGGCGCCTTGTGCAGTTCGGCAGCCCCCGGGAAATCTACGAGGACCCGGTCAGCACCTATGTGGCGACCCGTCTGGGCCAGCCCAGGATCAACCTTCTGCCCGCCGACCTGTTCGGCCGGGCCCCGCCTGGTGCCACCCAGATCGGCCTGCGCCCCGAACATGTGCGCCAGGGCGAGGGGGTGGCCGCGAAGGTCCGCCGGGTCGAGCATCTGGGCGACCAGAGCCGGTTGCACCTGACGGTCGGAACGCATGATCTGGTCACGCTGACCGATGTGCACACGCGCCATGTCCCGGGCGACAGCCTTCTTGTCCGCCCTGAAAACCCGCTCTGGTTCGATGCCAGCGGCACCCGCATCCGGTGAAGGAGACGCCGATGAAACAATTCATCAACAGCAAGGAAACGCTTGTCACCGAGGCGCTTGACGGCGTGGTGCGCACGTCGAACAGCCGGCTGGCGCGGCTGGACGGCTATCCGCATATCAGGGTCGTCGTCCGCGCCGACTGGGACCGCAGCCGCGTCGCGCTGGTGTCGGGCGGCGGGTCGGGGCACGAGCCCAGCCATGCGGGCTTCGTGGGGCAGGGCATGCTGACGGCGGCGGTCTGCGGCGATGTCTTCGCCTCGCCTTCAGTCGATGCCGTGCTGGCAGGCATTCTGGCCGTCACCGGCAAGGCGGGCTGCCTGCTGATCGTCAAGAACTATACCGGCGACCGGCTGAACTTCGGTCTGGCGGCCGAACGGGCGCGGGCCTTCGGCCTGAAGGTGGCGATGGTGATCGTGGATGACGACGTGGCACTTCCCGACCTGCCGCAGGCGCGCGGCGTGGCGGGCACGCTGTTCGTGCACAAGATCGCAGGCGCGCTGGCCGAACAGGGGGCCGATCTGGACACGGTCGCGGCGGCGGCACGGCGGGTCATTGCGGGGGCCATTTCCATCGGCATGTCGCTGGATACCTGCACGGTGCCCGGCTCGCCCAAGGAAGACCGCATCGGGGTGGGGATGGCCGAGCTTGGGCTTGGCATTCACGGCGAGGCGGGGGTGGAGCAGGTCGGCTTTGCCGGGGCACGCGCCGCGATGGCGATGGTGGTGGACCGGCTGTTGCCGCATGTCGGGCCGGGAGAGCATGTGGCGCTTCTGAACAACCTTGGCGGGGCGACCCCGCTGGAGATGAGCGTTCTGGCCGAGGAACTGGCGCGGTCGGTTCTGGCGGATCGGGTGAAGTGGATCGTCGGCCCGGCCGAAATGATGACGTCGCTGGACATGCAGGGCTTTTCGGTTTCGCTGCTGCCGGTGACGGGCGACGAGGTGGCGGCGCTGGCCGCCCCGGTGGCCCCACCCGCCTGGCCGGGGCTGAGCGCGCTTGGTGCGGTCGCGTTGCGCCCCCTGCCGGACGGCCTGAGCCCGATCCAGCCGCTGCCATCGGCCAACCCGGCGCGGCGCGCGCTGATCGAACGCTGCTGTGCCGCGATGATTGCGTCCGAGGCGGCGCTGAATGCGCTGGATGCCAAGTCGGGCGATGGCGATACCGGCAGCACGCTGGCCGGGGCCGCGCGGGCGCTGGTTGCCGCGCTGGACCGCCTGCCGCTGGCGGATGGAACCCAACTGTACCGTGCCATCGGGAACGAGCTGAGCCAGACCATGGGCGGATCGTCGGGCGTTCTGCTGGCGATCTTCTTTGCGGCGGCAGGCGATGCCTCGGCCTCGGGCAAGACGTGGATCGGCGCGCTTGAGGCGGGTCTTGACCGCGTTTGCCAGGTGGGCGGCGCGCATCCGGGCGACCGCACGATGATCGACGCGCTGGCACCCGCGCTTGCGACCTTGTCGGATGGTGTGGCGGCGGCAGCGGCGGCGGCGCGGGCCGGGGCCGATGCCACGGCTGCGATGACCCGCGCCAAGGCGGGCCGCGCCAGCTATCAGGCACAGGACAAGCTGGCAGGGTACGCCGACCCCGGGGCCGAGGCCGTGGCGCGGCTGTTCGAGCATCTGGCGCAGGGCGCGGCCTGAACGCGAAAACCCGGGCGTCGGGCCCGGGACGGACGCCGGGGGTTTCACACCCCCGGACCCCCGTGGGATATTTCTCCAAGATGAAGGACGGGATGGTTCGGCGTCAGCCACCGGGCGGCACCAGCCGGAAATCCGGCAGATCACGCAGCGCCTGTTCGGGGCCTGCCGGGGAATAGACGACGAACAGCTTCATCGGCCGGTTCCCGGTGTTCAGTGTGGAATGAAACCGGCTTTCTGGGACAAAGATCGTGCAGCCCGGGCCGACCTCGCGCACCATCGGGGTGCCGTCGTCGTCTTCGACCATCTGCTGGCCTGTGCCTTCGATCACAAGGATGATCTCTTCCGCGCCGGGGTGGTTGTGGCGCGCATGGCCGCTGCCGGGGGCGACATCGACCAGCCCGCCGGAAAAGCGCGCGGCCCCGTTGACTTCGGGGCCGACAGTCAGGGTCAGGCTACCCCAGTCGAAGCCATAGGCGGGGACGGTTTCGGGGCGGATGAACAGGTTCGGCATGGGCGGGCTCCGTCAGGGGACAATGGCGGCAAAGGCGGCGATGCAGGCGGCGGCAAAGTCCGGGTCGTTGATGTGGTGGGGCAGGCGGGTCACCTGCCGCCCGGGGCTGCGCCGCAGCACGGATTCAAGGCTTGCGAACAGCGCCTCGCGCGCCTGCGGGTTCCAGAAGGCAGCACCCGGGGCATCGAGTGCCGAGATGCCGCCTTCGGGCAACAGCATCCGCACAGGCCCGTCGCAGAGGTTCAGACGCCCGGCGATCCAGGCCCCGATCTGCGCGTTCTCGTCCGGCGTGGTGCGCATCAGGGTCACCTGCGGGTTGTGGTGGTGGAACTGCCGTCCGGCCAGCACGGCGGGCACGGTCTGGAGCGGTCCGAAATTCACCATGTCACAGGCCCCGACCGATCCGACCCAGGGAAGGCCCTGCCGCGCCACGGCACCGAAGCGGTCTTCGGTGGCGGGCAGGACGCCACCGAACAGCAGATCGGCTACTTCGGTCGTGGTGATGTCGATCATGCCCACAAGCAGCCCGTCATCGGCCAGCTTTTCCATCGTGCGCCCGCCCGCGCCGGTGGCATGGAACACCATGGGATCGAACCGGTCGCGCAGGCCGGAGGCGACCGCCATCACGCAGGGCGTGGTCACGCCGAACATCGTCAGCCCGACGGCGGGCCTGCCCTGGGCGCGCGGGGCAGGGTGCCCCACCATACCGATCAGCGCCTGCGCCGCATTGTGCAGGATGACCCGGGACAACCGGTTCAGCCCGGCGAAATCGGTCACCGCCGGCATCAGGACGAGGTCGGAAATGCCGATGTAGGGGGACACGTCGCCCGAGGCGAGCGTGGAAACCACAAGGCGGGGCACCCCGTAGGGCAGGTCGCGCAGCCCTTCGGCAGGGATCGATGTGCCGCCGCCGCCGCCGATGCCGATCACCCCCGCGATATCGTCCTGCGCCGCCATGAACCGTGCGAAGGCAAGTCCCATCGCGGCCACCGCCTGCCCCCGGTGATTGCCCCCCAGCACTGCCGCCGCGCCCCCGGGATGGTGCGCCGCAACCTCGGCCGCCGCCACATCCGGCACCACACCGGGTGCCCGCGTGCCGATGTCGACAAGAGTGACCTTTGGCAGGCCTTGGCGCAGAAGCGCCGCAAGCCAGGCCAGTTCCTCGGCCTTGGTATCGCAGGTGCCCGCAAGATAAACCTGACCCATGCCCCTGATCTTTCTCCGCCGCACGACATCCCTGCCGGACCAACACCCTATCTGGTTGGAC
>JAAFHX010000159.1 GCA_013297695.1 Rhodobacterales bacterium
TCATCGCCACCTCGACCGCATCGCAGCGGCCGGCCGCGAAATAGGAACAGCGCGGGCCGAAGTTGCAGCCCGGCGGGCGTTCGTGCGGAAGCGGGAAGTTCCCGGGGATCGACACCAGCGGATGCGTGTTCTTGTCGGCCCCCGGCAGCGGGATCGAGCGGAACAGCGCCTGGGTATAGGGGTGGCGCATCCGGTCGAAGACCTCGGCCACGTTGCCGGTTTCCACCGCCTCGCCGGAATACATCACGCAGAGCCGGTCACAGACATCAAGGATCAGGCCCAGGTTGTGGCTGATGAACAGGATCGAGGTGCCGTACTTGTGGCCAAGGTCCTTGACCAGATCGACGATGCCGGCCTCGACCGTCACGTCGAGCGCGGTGGTGGGTTCGTCCAGGATCAGCAGGGCGGGCTTGGACATCAGCGCCATGGCAATGACGATGCGCTGCTGCTGGCCGCCCGACAACTGGTGCGGATAGGACCGCAGGATACGGTCGGGGTCGGGCAGGCGCACGTCGGCCACGATCTGACGGGCCAGTTTCAGCGCCTCGGCCTGGGCCATGCCTTCGTGGATCATCGGCACTTCGGCAAGCTGCGCGCCGATCCGCATCGCGGGGTTCAGCGATGCCATCGGTTCCTGATAGATCATCGCGATTTCGGACCCGCGAATCCTGCGCAGTTCCTCGTCATCCATCGTCGTCAGGTCGCGCCCCTTGAAGCGGATCGACCCGCCGGTGATCCGCCCGTTCTTGCCGAGGTAGCGCATGACGGCCAGCGCCACGGTGGACTTGCCGCAGCCGGATTCGCCGACCAGCCCCATCGCCTCGCCCGGCATGACGGTGCAGGAGAAATCCATCACTGCCGGAATTTCGCGCAGGCGGGTGAAGAAGCTGATCGAGAGGTTATGGATTTCCAGGATGGGTTTCGACGGGTCCCACTCTTGCCGGTTCTTCGGTTGCATCATCGGCCTCGCTTCTGCTGCGGGTGCGGGACCGGGGGCCAGCCCCCGGACCCCCGGGATATTTTCGAACGGAAGATGGACAGGGCCTTTTGCATCAGTCCTTCAGGCTTTCTTCGCGCAGCCCGTCGGCCAGCAGGTTCAGGCCGAGCACCAGGCTCATCAGGGCGATGGCGGGAACGATGGCGGGGTGGGCATAGATCGACAGCAGGCGCCTTCCTGCGTTGATCGTGGACCCCCAGTCGGGGCTTTCGGGTGAGAGGCCGAGGCCGAAGAAGCCGAGCGTGCCCAGAAGGATCGTGGTGTAGCCGATGCGCAGGCAGAAATCGACGATCAGCGGGCCGCGCGCGTTCGGCAGAATCTCCCACAGCATGATGTACCAGGGACCTTCGCCCCGGGTCTGGCTGGCCGCCACATAGTCGCGCGATTTTATGTCAAGCACGAGGCCACGGATAATCCGGAACACGGTGGGGGCGTTCACGAAGACGACCGAGACAAAGACGATCAGGATGTTGCCCGGCACCTCGATGACGTCGATGGCGGGGGGTAGCACATCGATCTTGGTGCCCGGCGAAGACAGCAGCGACAGGTAGAGCCAGCCGCCGATGATGACCACGCCCGCAATCAGCGCGTTGCGCAGGGGCGGCTTCACATAGAGGCGCGAGTTGATCATCACGACAAGGAAGATCAGCGGGAAGAGAAACAGCACCATGCCGAGGTATTGCGGCAGGCCCGAGGTGACGATTTCCGGCGTGACGAGCAGGTAGAACAGCAGGATCACCGGGAAGGCCAGGATCAGGTTGGCCGCAAAGCTGAGCCCGGTATCCAGCGCACCGCCATAGTAGCCGGCCGGCAGGCCAAGCGTGATGCCGACCATGAAGGCGAACAGCGTTGCCATCGGTGCAATCTGGATCACGACCGTAGACCCTGCGACCATCCGGCTGAACACGTCGCGCGCCAGGTTGTCGCCGCCCAGCAGGTACCATGTGCCCTCAACCCCCCGAACCGGCGTGCCGGGCAGGATGTTCTTCATCCCGGAAATCTGGGTCAGCGGGTCCTGCGTCATGATGATCGGCGCAAAGGCGGCGGTGAAGACCCAGAACATGACCAGCGCAAAGCCGATCATGCCCACCGGGCTGTCATAGAGCTTGCCGTAAAGCCCCAGTCTGCGCTTGAAGGCGATGGACAGCCCGAAGGTCAGCGCAAGCGCGATCCAGACGGGAATGAACTGGAGGGCGACCTTGAGAAGGATCTGGCCCCAGGAAAGTGCGTCCAAGTTCGGAACTCCTCAGGCCAGGCGGATGCGGGGGTTCAGGAAGACATAGCCGATGTCGGAGATGAGCTGCGTCACCAGAACAACGATGACGGCCACGACGGAACAGGCCAGCAGCAACTCGATGTCGTTGTTGCCGGCGGCCTGCACCAGGGTCCAGCCGAACCCCTTGTAGTTGAACAGGGTTTCCACGATCACCACGCCGTTCAGAAGCCACGGGAACTGCAGCATGATGACCGTGAACGGCGCGATCAGCGCGTTGCGCAGCGCGTGCTTCATCACCACCTGGCGGAAGCCGACGCCCTTCAGCCGCGCGGTGCGGATGTATTGCGCCGTCATCACCTCGGTCATGCTGGCGCGGGTCATCCGGGCGATGTAGCCGATGCCGTAAAGCGCGATGGTCATCACCGGCAGGGTGAAGTTCCAGAAGGTGATCTTGTCCAGCGCCGAGGTGGCGGTGCCCATGAACAGCGTCTTGCCCTGAATCCAGCCCCATTCATGCAGAAGCGGCGAAATCCCGGTGGTGGTGGAGGCGAAGAGCGCGATCAGCACCACGCCCGAGACATATTCCGGTGTGGCGGTGGAGGCGATCGAGAAGATCGACAGCCCCCGGTCCAGCCGCGAGCCTTCGCGCATGCCCGACAGCACCCCGATCAGCAGCGAGGTCGGCACCATCACCAGCATGACGCAGAGCATCAGCCAGCCCGTCGCGGCCAGCCGGGTGCCGATGATCGAGGCGACCGATTCCTTGAACACGGTGGACTGCCCCCAGTCGCCCTGAAGGATGCCGCAGCGCAGGGGGGCGGTGGCGGCGTCCTGTCCGCTTTCGATGCAGCGTCCCGTGGTGACCCCGCCTTCGGTTCGCGTCCATCCGGGCAGAAGCCCGAGCCACTCGCCATAGCGCACCAGCACGGGCTGCGCAAAGCCGTGGTTCTCGATCCATTTCGCCACATCCTCGTCGGACATGCGGGCCGAGGCTTCGGACTTCGCCAGCTTTTCAAGGTTGGGCGGCAGGTTGGTCAGGTAGAAGACCACGAAGGTCAGGCACAGCGCCGTCAGCACCATCGTCAGCAGGCGCCGGAGCAGGAACTTCAGCATGAGTCAGGGTCTCCGGGTCCGAGCGCGGAACGGGGGAATCCGGCGGCAGGCGCCGGCCGGACGGCGGGGGCGGCAGGCGCCGGGGCGCCCGCCGCATCCGGTCGGCTCAGGCGGCGGCGATCCACCACTTGTACTGGTGGTGTTCGAAGGTTGCGTGCATGTCCGCGCCCTTCACCTTGGGGTCGTAGTTGCGGAAGATCGACCGCCAGTAGGGCTGCACCATCACGCCCTGTTCCTGCATGATCTGTTCGATCCGCTCCATCACCTTGGACCGCTCGCCCGCGTCGGCGATCGACATGGCCTTGCCCAGCAGTTCATCGAACTCGGCATTGGCGAAGGCAGATTCGTTCCACGGCACGCCGGTCTTGTAGGCCAGCGCCAGAATCTGCACGCCCAGGGGCCGCATGTTCCACTCGGTCGCCGAGAACGGATACTTCAGCCAGTCGTTCCAGAAGGTCGACCCCGGCAGCACCGTCCGCTTGATCTTGATGCCGGCATCGCGCAGTTGCGCGGCCACCGCGTCGCAGGTGGCCGCCTGCCAGGCGTCGTCGAGCGAGATCAGTTCGAACTCGAAATCGCCCTTGCCCGCATCCTGCACCATCTTGGCACCGGCGGCGGGGTCGGCCACCAGCGGCGGCAGCGGGAAGTATTCCGGGTGGATCGGGGCAACGTGGTGGTTTTCGGCCGGCTTGCCGAGGTTGTTGTAGCCCAGTTCCAGCACGACATTGTTGTCGACGCATTTCACCAGACCGACACGGACGTTCACGTCCTTGTATTCCTCGGCCAACTGGTTGAAGCGCACGGCCAGGGTCGCGGCGGTGACGGCCTCGGAGGTCGGCCAGCCCAGGGCCTCGAGCTGCGGGATGAAATCGCCGACCGACTGGTAGGTCGCGTCGATCTCGCCCGAACCGGCAGCGGCCACTTCGGCCGAGGGGTCGGTGCCAAGGTCAAGGTATTCCACGCGGTCAAGATAGGGTCCGCCATAGACGGCGGTGCCCCACCACGGGGTGTCGGCCCGAACCAGCGCTGCCTTGACGCCGGTTTCAAAGGCTTCGGGCTTGAACGGTCCGGTGCCGATCGGGTTGGCCATCGGGTCGCCGTTGTCATAGGACTTGTGGACGACCGCCGCCGGATAGTCGGCCATGCCGACGATCAGGGTGATGTCGGGCGCGTTCAGCTTCAGCTTTACGGTGGACGCATCGACCACGGTCACCGCGCCGTCGCGCGGCTTCAGCGTCTTGACCTCGACCGTCTTGGTGGCATCGGCCGGATCGGGCTTGGTCTCGGTGACTTCCTCGCAGAGCGACGCCATGCGCGAGGCCATCGAGTTGCCCTCGACCGAGCCGTCGCACCAGCGCAGGACGTTGTTTGCCACGTCATCGGCGGTGAAGTCGTCTCCGTTCGACCACTTGATGCCCGGGCGCACCTTCAGCGTGTATTCGGTCGCGTCGGCATTGGCCTCCCAGCTTTCCAGCAGCATGCCGCGAACGGAACCGTCGTTGTTGTATTCGGCCAGATATTCCAGCCAGCCGCGGGTGAAGTTGGCGATCTGGCTCCAGTCGGCGGTGCGCGGGTCCTTCAGCGCCTTAAGCTCCATCGACATGCGCAGCGTGCCGCCCTGCACCGGCGTTTCCTGCGCCTGCGCGGGCATCGGCACCCCGATCAGGCCGTAGGCGGCCGCGGCAGAGACCCCGAGCGCGGTTGTCCGCACCAGAAACTCGCGGCGGCTCAGCTTTCCTTCGGCGACTTCGCCGGCATACATCAGCGCGGCCGGATGCTGCCGGTCGCCCTGCACGGTTGATCTTGTCATCTTGGTCTCCCTGTCTGGTCTTGTTTCGTGGTGACACGCAAAGGGTCCGACGTTGCGGGCCCGTTTTCATGCGCCACGCGTCACCCCTGCATTCGGCACGGAATTGTATCGGGCGTCAACGCTTGCGTTCGGCAATCGCGGGTCTGGTTGCGACATAAACGTCGCGAAACACGCCGCCGCGCCTGAATTCAGGGCGGACCCCTGTCACGGGCCGCGCCGAAAGGCGGTCGGTGTCTTGCCGGTCTGGTGTTGGAACGCCCGCGTGAAATAGGCCGGCGAGGTGAAGCCGAGCGTGCTGGCAATCTTGCCTACGGGCAGATCCGTGTCCGACAGCAGCTTGCGCGCCTCGAACAGCACGCGTTCCTGCAGGATGGCCGATGCCGGGCGCCCGCAGGCCAGATTGCAGCAACGTGTCAGGTGGGTCGGCGTCACCGACAGGCGCGCGGCATAGTCGGCCACCCCCTGACCCGAGCGGAATTCCTGTTCCAGCAGTCCGGTGTACTGCGCGACAAGCCGGCGCGCGGCATCGGGGCGCTGCGTGTCGGCGGGATTGCGGGCCGCCTGCCGTTCCAGCCAGACCGACAGCAGGCCCAGATGGCAGCGCGCCGCCCGGTCTTGACCCGGCAGGGCGCTGTCCAGTTCGCGCTGGATGCTGTCCAGGATCAGATTCGCCTCGACCTGCGCCTGTGCCTCGCGGACGCGCAGGTGCAGCGGTTGGACGGGAAGCGACAGGTCACTGTCGCGGCCGAAGAATACGGCGGTGCCGAAGACCTGGGGGCCGACCTCGAACCCGTGCATCACGCCGGGCGGAATGAAGACCGCGTTGTGCAGCGTATAGCCCCGGGTCTGGCCCGCCACGGTGATGCGACCCTGCCCCTTGGTGAACCACAGCAGCAGCGGTTCCGAGATCGACCGCATCGCCTCGACCCGCCACCGTCCACCGGCCGCAAGGCGGGGGATGGCCACCAGCCGCAACGGCGAAGGGGCGGTCAGGTCATGCATTCGGGGACGGGTCCGGCAACTGCTCTGCCGCATCATAGGCAAGGCGGGGGGGCGGACCCAAGCGAAAAGATGACGTCAGGCGGGGTTGTGCCGCATTGGTGCGGAGCCCGCGGCTTCAGGGCAGGGTCAGGCCGCGCCAGTCGCGCATGCGGTTGCGAAACCAGGTGCGCTGCCGTTTGGCATATTGCCGGGTCGCCACTTTTGCCGCCGCCACGGCCCCGGTCAGGGGAATTTCCCCGTGCAGGAACGCCACCAGTTCGACTGCGCCGATGGCACGGGCCGACGGGCGGGCGGGTTGCCAGAAGGGCAGTTCGGCGGCAACCTCGTCCAGCGCGCCTGCCGCCATCATCGCATCGAAACGGGCGTCGATCCGGGCACCAAGCCAGTCGCGGCCCGGGTGCAGCACCAGCGCCTCGGCGTCTGCAAGCGGCACCAGGGGCGCGCCGGTCGCGTCCTGCCAGTGCGCCAGACCGGTGCCGGTGGACCGCAGCACCTCCCAGGCGCGTTGCACCCGCGCGGGGTTCCGGCAATCGATTCGCGCGGCGGTTTCGGGATCAAGGTCGGCCAGCAGCGCCGCAACCCCCCGGCGGGCCAGCAGGGCATCTGCCTCGGCGCGCAGGGCAGGCGGGGTGGGCGGGATTTCCGCAAGCCCCTCGGTCAGGGCCGAAAAATAAAGTCCGGTGCCGCCGACGATCACCGGGCGCCGCCCTGCCGCAAGGACCGCCGCCACGTCGCGCAGCCAATGGCCTGCAGAATAGGCCTGGTCGCGCCCGACATGCCCGTACAGCCGGTGCGGCAGCGCCGCCTCGTCCGCGGGCGACGGCCGCGCGGTCAGGATGCGCCAGCAGGAATAGACCTGCAGTGCATCGGCATTCACGATCACCCCGCCGTCCCGCGCCACGATCGCCTCGGCCAGCGCCGACTTGCCCGACGCCGTCGGCCCCGCGATCAGCACCGGGCGGTCACGCGACAGGCCCTGCGGAATCTCCAGCCCTGCCATTGCCGCCTTCTTGTGCCGACCCGGCCTTTCGGCCTGCCACCGGGTGGTTGGCCGTTGAACCCGCCCGTGTTTTCCGACATTTTGCGCCCAAGTCAAAGGGCAAAGCGCACAAGGGGTCGGGCCGGATGGACAACGAGGCAGGGGTGGTGACCTATCGCCGCGTGATGCTGAAGATATCGGGCGAGGCGCTGATGGGCGATCTGGGCTATGGCCTGCATCCGCCGACCGTGCAGCGCATCGCGCGCGAGGTGCAGTCGGTGCACCAGTTGGGCGTCGAGATCTGCATGGTGATCGGCGGCGGCAACATCTTTCGCGGGCTGCAGGGGTCCGCGCAGGGGATGGAACGCACGACCGCCGATTACATGGGCATGCTTGCCACCGTGATGAACGCGCTGGCAATGCAGGCGGCGCTGGAATCGCTCGGGGTGTTCACCCGCGTGATCTCGGCCATTCCGATGGATCAGGTCTGCGAGCCCTACATCCGCCGCCGCGCCGTGCGGCACCTTGAGAAAAAGCGCGTGGTGATCTTTGCCGCCGGCACCGGCAACCCCTATTTCACCACAGACACGGCAGCGACCCTGCGGGCGAACGAAATGGCCTGCGAGGTGATCTTCAAGGGTACCAAGGTGGACGGGGTCTATGACATGGACCCCAAGAAGCACAGCCACGCCCGGCGGTATGACACCGTGACCTATGACGAGGTGCTGCAAAAGCATCTGGGCGTGATGGATGCCAGCGCGATTGCGCTGGCGCGTGACAACGACCTGCCGATCATCGTGTTCTCGCTGGACGAACCGGGCGGCTTCCGCGGCATCCTGTCGGGGCGGGGCACCTATACGCGGGTGCATGGCTGATGCCTTCCGGCCTGTGACCCCGGGCACAATAAACTTGCGGTTGCGCTTTTGCAGGCGGAAACCCGGGCGGACCTTGAAAGCGGTTCGCGCTTCGGTCTAATGAGGCGCAAAGAGCCGCAGTGAAAGTTTTCCGTCGATGAGCCAGGACGACCTTGATATCGATCTCGACGCCATCGAGCGGCGGATGGAGGGTGCCATGACGGCGCTGAAGTCCGAATTCGGATCGCTGCGCACCGGGCGCGCCTCGGCCTCGATCCTGGAGCCGATTCAGGTTGATGCCTATGGCCAGATGACCCCGGTCAACCAGCTTGGCACCGTGAACGTGCCCGAGCCGCGCATGGTGGTGATCAACGTCTGGGACAAGGCGATGGTGGGCAAGGTGGAACGCGCGATCCGCGACAGCGGCATCGGGATCAACCCGGTGGTCGACGGCCCGCTGATCCGCCTGCCGATCCCGGAACTCAACGAGGAACGCCGCCGCCAGTTGACCAAGGTGGCCGCCGATTATGCCGAACGCGCCCGCGTGTCGATCCGCAACGTGCGGCGCGACGGCATGGACC
>JAAFHX010000016.1 GCA_013297695.1 Rhodobacterales bacterium
GGCGGCGGCAAAGATCGGCAGCAGCAGCTGGAAATAGGTGAAGGGCTTGAAGCTCTTGTCCAGTCCGTACAGCACACCCGCGATAGTGGCGAGCGTTGCGGCGATGATCCAGGTGATCATCACCACCCGTTCCGGGTTGATCCCCGACAGCAGGGCAAGGTCCTCGTTGTCGGAAAAGGCGCGCATCGACTTGCCGGTGCGGGTGCGGTTCAGGAACCAGAACAGCAGCGCCACCACCACCACGGCAAAGACCAGCGTGATCGCCTGCGTGGTGCGGATCGCCAGCCCCTCGGCAAGCCCCGTCGCCGCCTTGAAATCGGCGGCCGAGATCACGAAGCGGCTTCCGTCGGCAAAGTTGATTTCCTCGACCCCGATGCAGAAGCGCACGATCCCGTTCATCACGAACATCACGCCAAGCGAGACGATCACCAGGATCGAGGGGGATGCCTTCTGCTTGCGGTAGAACCGGTACACCACCCGGTCGGTTGCCAGAACCAGGGCCACGGTGCCCGCAACGGCCACCGGCAGTGCCAGAAGCGCCGTCGGCAGGGGGCCGAAACCGATGCCCCGTGCCTGCAGGCCCCAGGTGCACAGGATCGCGATCATCGTGCCGAACGCCATGGTGTCGCCATGGGCAAAGTTGGAAAAGCGCAGGATGCCGTAGATCAGCGTCACGCCAAGCGCGCCGATGGCAAGCTGCGCACCATAAGCCACCGCCGGAATGAACACGAAATTGGCAAAGGCCACGAGGGCGTTGAGCAGGTCCATTCAGGGCGTCTCCGGGGTGCAGCGGCCAAGGGCGGTCTCGACATGGGGGCCGTCGATGTCTTCCTGCGTGGTCATCGCAAAAGCCCCGCCGGGATAAAGCGACAGCAGCACCGTCACCGAGGCGGGGCCCGACACCACGAAACTGCGCACGGCGGCTTCGGGCGGGCTGACCGGGGCCAGCCGAATTTCGCCCGCGTCGATGAAGACCCGCAAGCCGTCTCCGTCCGGCATCAGGCCAAAGCCTTCGGTCGCCGTCTCGCAGCCCGCGTCAGGGGTGCACAGCCGGTCCAGCCGACAATCGAGCGCGGGCAGCCCGGCAGCCAGCGCAGGCGGGGCAGACAGCAGGGCGGCGAACAGCACCGCGCGCATCGGCTCAGCCCCCCAGAAAGGTGCGCCGCACCTCGGGGTCGGCCAGCAGTTCCGCGCCCGTCCCGGTGAACCGGTTCGCCCCCTGCACCAGCACATAACCCCGGTCGGCAATGGTCAGCGCCTGCCGGGCATTCTGTTCGACCATCAGGATGCTGATCCCGGTGCGCGCCACCTCGATGATGCGGTCAAAGAGTTCGTCCATCACGATCGGCGACACGCCGGCGGTCGGTTCGTCCAGCATCAGCACCTGCGGCTGGGTCATCAGCGCGCGGCCCACGGCCACCTGCTGGCGCTGGCCGCCCGACAACTCGCCCGCCGCCTGGCGGCGCTTGGCAGCGAGGATCGGGAACAGGTGATAGACCTGTTCCAGCGTGGGCCTGATGTCGTCGCGGCGCAGGAAGGCACCCATTTCCAGGTTTTCCTCGACCGTCATCGAGGTGAAGATGTTGTGGGTCTGCGGTACAAAGGCCATGCCTTTGGCGACGCGGGCCTGCGGCGACAGCGCAGTGATGTCCTCGCCCTTCAGCCGGACCTGGCCGCCGCGCAGGCGCAGCATGCCGAAGACGGCCTTCATGGCCGTGGACTTGCCCGCCCCGTTCGGGCCGACGATCACCGCGATCTGCCCGCGGTCCACCGCCACGGTGCAGCGGTGCAGGATGTCGGTTGCGCCATAGCCCCCGGTCATGGCGTCTCCGATCAGAACCGCCTCAGCCATGTGGCACCCGTGCGGGCAGGGGCGAATTTTCTGGCGAAAATTCGGCGAAACGTCCGAAGTCCGGGACTGAATTTTCGCGAGAAAATTCGCAGGCTGGGCGACGGTCATGCATGGGCAGCGACCTTGTTCTTCAGGCCGGTGCCCAGATAGGCCTCGATCACCCGCTCGTCGTTCTTGACCTGATCGACCGTTCCCTGCGCCAGCACATGCCCCTCGGCCATCACGATCACCGGGTTGCACAGGCGGGCGATGAAATCCATGTCATGCTCGATCACGCAGAAGGTATAGCCGCGTTCGCGGTTCAGCCGCAGGATGGCGTCTGCGATGGTGTTCAGCAGCGTGCGGTTCACGCCCGCGCCCACCTCGTCCAGAAACACGATCTTCGCATCGACCATCATCGTACGGCCCAGTTCCAGCAGCTTTTTCTGCCCGCCCGAGATGTTGCTGGCCCGTTCATCGGCCAGATGGCTGATGGTCAGGAACTCCAGCACCTCGTCGGCCTTGCGGGCCAGGGCGCGCTCCTCGGCTGCAACGGCGCGGCGGCCGAACCAGGCGTTCCACAACGTCTCGCCCGACTGGGCGGCGGGGACCATCATCAGGTTTTCGCGCACAGACATCGACCCGAATTCATGCGCGATCTGGAAGGTCCGCAAGAGCCCCTTGTGGAACAGCTCGTGCGGGCTGAGCCCGGTAATGTCCTCGCCCGCCATCGTGACGCGCCCAAAGGTGGGCTTCAGCCGACCGGCGATCACGTTGAACAGCGTGGTCTTGCCCGCCCCGTTCGGGCCGATCAGCCCGGTGATCGACCCCGTCTCGACTTTCAGCGACACGCCATCGACGGCGTGGAACCCACCAAAGTGCTTGTGCAGGTTTTCGACTGCAATCATCCGCATTCCCCGTCTGCCCGATGGTCTTCGCCTGTGACGGCGCGCCGGGGCTTTCTTGCTTGTGGCAACGGCCCGGGGCGCATCCGCGCAACCCGGGCCGTTTCCTGTCGCCCCTTGCGGGTTCGCCTAGCGGAACTTCACCGTTTCATAGACGCCGCCCTTGACGACGAATTCGCGGTAGCGCCCGGCGCTTTCGCCCGGCCCGATCAGTTCCACCGCCGAAGCGCCTTCATAGTCGATGTCGGTCCCCGCCTTCAGCAGTTCCAGACCCTTGGCAATCTCGCCGGGATAGATCTTCTCGCCGGGACCGTTGGCAACCTCAAGCACCTTTTCCTTGTACTTGGCCGGGTCGGACGAGCCTGCCGCCTGCATCGCCAGCATGAACAGCGCCGCCGCGTCATAGCTTTCCATCGTATAGGGGCTGTCGCCGACGAAGCCGCCGGCCTTTGCCATGTCGATGAACGTGGTGGCACCGGGGGCGTCGGACTGGGCAACCTGGCCGTACGAGCCGTCAAGCGCCGGGCCGATGGCCTTGGGCAGGTTCTCGCCCACCATCCCGCCGGGCAGACCGAAGGTGGTGAAGGCGCCCGAGTCGAGCGAGGCCTGGATGATGCCCTTGCCGCCCTGATCCAGATAGCCAGCAACGACCAGAAGATCGCCGCCGGCAGAAGACAGCGCCGCGACTTCGGCCGAATAGTCGGCCTTGCCGTCTTCATGGCTGGCGTTGATCGTGACCTTGCCGCCCTTGGCGATGAAGGCGTTCGCGATGGCGTCCGACAGGCCCTTGCCATAGTCGTTGTTGGTATAGGTCATCGCGATCGACTTGACGCCCTTTTCGGTCAGGATGTCGGCCATGATTTCGCCTTCGCGCGCGTCGGACGGCGCGGTGCGGAAGAACAGGCCGTCATCCTCGGCGGTGGTCAGCGCGGGCGAGGTGGCCGAGGGCGAGATCATCACGATCCCGTTCGGGCGCGCCACGTTCTGCAGCACGGCCCCGGTCACCCCGGAACAGTCGCCGCCGACGATGCCCTTGACGCCATCTGCCGTGATCAGCCGTTCGGCCGCAGCCGTTGCAGCGGCGGCATCGACGCAGGTGCTGTCGGCCTTGACGACCGTGACCGTCGAGCCGTCAAGCAGCATCTTGGAATCGTTCGCCTCCTTCACGGCCATGTCGACGCCCGCCGCCATGTTGCCGGTCAGCGATTCAATGGGGCCGGTGAACCCGATCAGGACGCCCAGCTTGATGTCTTCGGCCCAAGCCGCTCCGGCAGCCAACGCGCATGCGGCGGTGGCGAGAAGCAGTTTTTTCATTGCAGTCTCCCTTGTTGGAACATTGTCCTGCGGCAAACCTAAGGGACGCGTTCACAAAAGGAAAGCGCCTGAACGCGCGGTTTCCCCTTCGTCAGGGGCAACAGTTCGTGTCCCCCCTCTGGCAGTCTGGCCCCGCTTCTCCTACGTCCTGCCGATATCCCGGTCGATGACGGAGGAACCATGCCCCGCCTTCCTTGTGGCCTTGCGGCCTGCCTGATCGCCATGACAGCCCTCGTCCGCGCCGAAGTGCGCGCAGCCTCGGCTGGCGATCTGGCCGTCACTGCGATGGCGACGGGACTGGACGAGCCATGGGGGCTGGCGTTTCTGCCGGATGGCCGGTTTCTGGTGACCGAGCGAGACGGGCGGCTGACGCTGTTTGCGCAAGGCGGGGGGGCGGGCCGGTCCGTGGCA
This sequence comes from Rhodobacterales bacterium, assembly GCA_013297695.1. GTDB lineage: Bacteria > Pseudomonadota > Alphaproteobacteria > Rhodobacterales > Rhodobacteraceae > Aliitabrizicola. Next base: position 4,462 of record JAAFHX010000016.1, read on the forward strand.
GGTCTGCCCGAGGTGGCGGCCATCGGGCAGGGCGGGCTGCTTGATGTCCTGGTCCCGCGCGACTTTGGCACCAGCCGCGAGGTCTGGCTGACCTTTTCGCAGCCTGCGGGCAACGGTGCGGCAACCGCCGTCGGAAAGGGGCGGCTGTCGGCGGATGGCACGCAGATCGACGGATTTGCAACGCTGTACGCAGGCGATCCGCTGCCCGGCGGGCGGCATTTCGGCGCGCGTCTGGTCGAGGCACCGGATGGCACGGTGTTCCTGACAACCGGGGATCGCGGCACCGGACCGGACGGCCTGCAGGCGCAGGACCCGCAACGGGTGGAAGGCAAGGTGATCGCGCTGAACCGCGACGGCAGCCCTGCGGTGGTGCGCCCGGGGTGGCGGGATGGCGTGTATTCGCGCGGGCACCGCAACCCGCAGGGTGCGGCGCTGGACGGGCAGGGGCGGCTGTGGCTGGTGGACCATGGTGCGCAGGGGGGCGACGAGCTGAACCTGATCCGGCCCGGCGCGAACTATGGCTGGCCTGTCATCGCCCATGGCACCGATTATGACGGCAGCAGGATCGGAACCGGAACGGCCGCCCCCGGTCTGGAACAGCCGGCCTTCTTCTGGGACCCGTCCATCGCGCCGTCGGGCCTGATGATCTATGACGGGGCGATGTTCCCCGAATGGCAGGGCGATGTGTTCACCGGCAGTCTGAAATTCGACTATCTGTCGCGGCTCGACCCCGACCGGGGCTATGCCGAGGAACGGATCGCGGGGCCGGAGACGGGCCGGGTGCGCGACGTGCGGCAGGCCCCCGACGGCGCGATCTGGTTCCTGTCGGTCCACGAGGGCGCGGTGTTCCGGCTGGCCCGCACCTTGCGGTGACGGCGCAATTCAGATCGACAGCCGTGCCCCGCCCAGCACGGGCGACGCGCCCTGCGTTCCGCGCTCGCGGTAGGGCGTGGTCGAATAATGCGCGCGGTAGCATTTCGAGAAATGCGAGGGCGAGGCGAACCCGCAGGCCAGCGCCACGTTGATCACGCTCATGTCGGTCTGCATCAGCAGGTTGCGCGCCTTCTGCAGGCGCAGTTCCATGTAATAGCGTTTCGGGCTGCGGTTCAGATAGCGGCGGAACAGCCGCTCAAGCTGGCGGGTGGACATGCCCACATCCTCGGCCAGGTCAGAGGGGCTGATCGGGTCTTCTATGGCCTGTTCCATCATCTGGATGACCTGGCTCAGCTTGGGGTGGCGCACGCCGATCCGGGTGGGGATCGACAGGCGCTGCGTGTCCTGGTCGGTGCGGATCGACGAATAGATCAACTGGTCGGCCACGGTATTCGCGATCTCGTCGCCATGGTCGGCGGCGATCAGCTTCAGCATCAGGTCGATGGAACTGGTGCCCCCGGCGGTGGACAGCCGGTTGCCATCGACCACGAAGACCGACTTGGTCAGCTTCACATCCTCGAATTCCTCAAGAAAGCCGTCCTGGTTTTCCCAGTGGATGGTGGCTTTCTTTCCGTCCAGCAACCCGGCCTTTGCGACCGCCCAGCTTCCCGTGCACAGCCCCCCGATGGCCAGCCCGCGCCGCGCCTCGCGCCGCAGCCAGGCGACGATGGGCTTCGACGTCGCCCGCTGCACGTCGATCCCGCCGCAGACCAGCAGCGTATCGTCACGGTCCAGATCGCCAAGGCCCATGTCGAGCTTGAACGCGGCTCCGTTGGAACAGGTCGCGGTCTCGCCTCCCTCGCCGGCGAGTTTCCATTCGTACAGCGTCTTGCCCGCCACGCGGTTGGCGATGCGCAGCGGTTCGATGGCCCCGGCAAAGGACAGCATGGTGAACCGGTCCAGCAGCAGGAACACGAACCGGCGCGGCCGGTTCGCCTCACGCGGGCGCGTGTCGGCATGAAGCTGCGGGCGAAGCATTTTGCGACCTCTTTGTGTCGTTCGCCGACACTCAATCAGGGAAAGCGCAAAGCCGCAAGGGGCGACGCGCGGTGTCGCCCGGGGGACGTCATCGTGCTGTCACATCGCCGTGGCAGCCCCTGCGCTGAGATCGCGGCGGTGGGCTGGCGATGCGGGGATCGCATGACGAGATGGCTGTTTCTGGGCTTCAAGGTGGTCGTCTATGGCCTGCTGATCCAGAATTCCTACCACTACTTCCACGGGAAAGAGACGCTGACCGCATTTGTCGACCAGATGGCCTGGCTGACGCTTCTGGGCACGATGGAGTATGAAAGCACGACGCTGGACAAGGAATACTCCGGCCCCTGGGAAAAGCGGATCGTGTGGTCGGTGACCGCTGCCGCGTATGGCTTCATCGTCTTTGCCTGGGCCAGCTACATCGCCGAACGCGAATGGCTCAACGTGGTGAACGCGACGGCCTGGCTTGCGATCTGTGCCGTGCTGTTGTGGAACATCTACGGCCCGGGCAGCCCGGAGGAACGCGACCCGCCGCTGGTCAAGCGGCTGAAGCTGGGCCTTTACCTGGTGGTGGGGGCCTGCGCCGTGGTCTGGACGGCGCAGGGCGAAAAGCCGCTGGATGCCTTTGATGCCTGGTTGTGGATCGTCTGTTTCCTGGTGATCGAGATGAACGTGTTCGGTTTCCAGAAAGACGCGCCGCCCCCCGCCTCGGGAACGCCCGACCCGGCCTGACCGCGCCTTTCTCTCTTTGCAAAGCCGTGCCGAGTGCTTATACGCTCGCCCACTGTTTATCTGTGGAGGAAGCCATGACCAAGGGCTGGAGCAAATCGGACTGGCGTGCCAAGGCGCGGATCCAGATGCCGGATTATCCCGATGCTGCCGCGCTGACCGCCGTCGAGGCGCAGCTTGCAAAGTATCCGCCGCTGGTCTTTGCGGGCGAGGCGCGCAAGCTGAAGAAGGTGCTGGGCGAGGTGGCCGAGGGCAAGGCGTTCCTGCTGCAGGGCGGCGACTGCGCCGAAAGCTTTGCCGAATTCAGCGCCGACAACATCCGCGACACGTTCCGCGTGATGCTGCAGATGGCGGTGGTGCTGACCTATGGGGCCAAGGTGCCGGTGGTGAAGGTGGGCCGCATGGCGGGCCAGTTCGCCAAGCCGCGCTCGGCCGGAACCGAGGTCATCGGCGGGGTGGAACTGCCGTCCTACCGGGGCGACATCATCAACGGCTTCGACTTCACGCCGGATGCCCGCGTGCCCGACCCGCAGCGGATGCTGCAGGCCTACACCCAGGCGGCGGCCAGCCTGAACCTGCTGCGCGCCTTTTCGACGGGTGGTTTCGCGGATATCCACCGCGTGCACGCCTGGACCCTGGGCTTTGCCGAAAGCGACAAGGCGGAACGCTATCGCGAGCTGTCGAACCGCATCTCGGACGCGCTGGATTTCATGAACGCGGCGGGCATCAATTCGGACACCGCGCACAGCCTTTCGACCGTGGATTTCTACACCAGCCACGAGGCCTTGCTGCTGGAATACGAAGAGGCGCTGTGCCGGATCGACAGCATCACCGGGCAGCCGGTGGCGGGGTCGGGGCACATGATCTGGATCGGCGACCGCACGCGGCAGCCCGACGGCGCGCATGTGGAATTCTGTCGGGGCGTGCTGAACCCCATCGGGCTGAAATGCGGGCCGACGACCACGGCGGAAGACCTCAAGGTGCTGATGGCCAAGCTGAACCCGGCCAACGAACCCGGTCGGCTGACGCTGATCGCGCGGTTTGGTGCGGGCAAGGTGGGCGACCATCTGCCGCGCCTGATCCGCACGGTCCGCGAAGAGGGCGCGAATGTAGTCTGGTCCTGCGATCCGATGCACGGCAACACGATCAAGGCGGCATCCGGCTACAAGACCCGGCCCTTTGAATCCGTGCTGCGCGAGGTGCGCGAGTTCTTCGCGATCCACAAGGCCGAAGGCACGATCCCTGGCGGCGTGCATTTCGAGATGACGGGCAAGGACGTGACCGAATGCACGGGCGGCCTGCGCGCCGTCAAGGACGAGGACCTGTCCGACCGCTATCACACCGCCTGCGACCCGCGCCTGAATGCCAGCCAGTCGCTGGAACTGGCGTTTCTGGTCGCGGAAGAACTTTCCGGCCTGCGCGCCAGCCCGCGCCGCATCGCGATGTGATACGCGGCAGCGCCCCGCTGCCTTTTGTCGCGGGCGACCGATCCGGCAGAGCAAGCCGGATCGGTGGCGCTGCAGACCCCCAAAAAAAATCTGTCATCTTCTTGCGTTTTCAATGCCTTGTCCGGCGCTTGCACGGCGTCGTGCCAATAGGTCTGTCATCGTTGCGGCGACCTGTCTTGTCGGGGTGGCCTGTTTCTGTCTTATGAATATTGAGATTTGAATTTAACAATGTATATGGTGCTCCAACCGAGTCCCGCCGTTCAGGGGGGCGCGCGGGAGGGGGGATGCAGATGGCGCAGGTGGTTGTTCTGGGGGCTGGTCTGGGCGGGGTCGTCATGGCCTACGAGATGATGGATCATCTGGGTCGGGATGACCGGCTGACGGTGATCTCGAAGGGCGACTGGTACAGTTTCGTGCCGTCGAACCCCTGGGTGGCCGTGGGCTGGCGAGACCGGGCCGAGATCGAGGTTGACCTGAAAGATGCCATGAACCGCCGGGGGATCACGCTTTTGACCCAGGGGGCCGCGCTGGTGCACCCCGGAGAAAACCGGGTCGAACTGACCGATGGCCAAAGCGTCGGCTACGACTATCTCGTGATCGCGACCGGCCCTGACCTCGCTTTCGACGAGATACCGGGACTTGGGCCGGAAGGACATACCGAGTCGGTGTGCCACATCGACCACGCCGAACGGGCCGAAAGGGCGGTAAAGCGGCTGATCGCCAATCCCGGCCCGGTTGTCATCGGTGCCGTGCAGGGGGCAAGTTGCTTTGGCCCGGCCTATGAGTTTCTCTTCATCCTGGAAACCGCCCTGCGCCGGGCGAGGGTGCGCGACCGCGTGCCGATGACCTTTGTGACTGCCGAGCCCTACATCGGGCATCTCGGGCTGGACGGTGTGGGTGACACGCGCGGCCTGCTGGAAGGCCAGATGCGGGCCCATCACGTCAAGTGGATCACCAATGCCAAGGTATCCTCGGTCGATCCGGGCATGATGCATGTCGAAGAGGTGAACGAGGACGGCGGCACGAAGAAGCTGCACGACCTGCCCTTTGCCTTTTCGATGATGCTGCCCGCGTTCCGCGGCGTGCCCGCCGTGCGCGGCACGCCGGGGCTGACCAACCCGCGCGGTTTCGTTCTGGTCGACAAGTATCAGCGCAACCCGACGTTCCGGAATGTCTTCGGCGTGGGCGTGGGCGTCGCGATCCCGCCGATGGGGCCGACGCCGGTTCCCGTCGGGGTGCCCAAGACCGGCTTCATGATCGAAAGCATGGTCACCGCCACCGCCATGAACATCGCAAGCCTGATCCGGGGGCAGGAGCCGTCGGAAGTCGGCTCATGGAACGCTGTCTGCCTGGCGGATTTCGGCGATGGCGGCGTGGCCTTTGTGGCGCAACCGCAGATACCGCCGCGCAACGTCAACTGGTCTTCGCAGGGCACATGGGTCCACTATGCCAAGATCGGGTTCGAGAAGTACTTTCTGCGCAAGATTCGCCTGGGCAAGTCGGAACCCTTCTACGAACGCCTCGCGCTGCAGGCGCTTGGGATCGACAAGCTGAAATCCACCCATCGCGAACCCGGAGAAGCCTGATGACCGTCAACCGTGCCGTCACCGCCTTTGCCGGCTTCCTGGTGCTTCTGTCGCTGGTCCTCGCCTGGGCGGTGTCGCCCTGGTTTCTGGGCCTGACCGCCTTTGTGGGGGCAAACCTGCTGCAGTCCGCCTTCACCGGGTTTTGCCCGGCGGCGTCGTTCTTCCGCAAGGTCGGCCTGCCCGAAACCGCCGCCTGACCCCAAGGATCGACCATGCGCCTGACGTTCCACCGTGTTTTCTTGCCGGTCTTGCTTGCGCTGTGTGCCGCCGGGTCCGGGCTGGCCGGGGAACTGGTGCTGGCCCCGGTCAAGGTGCCCGAGACCAAGGCCCTGTTCGGCCAGATCGAAAGCCGCTTTGTCGTGCCTGCCCGCAGCCGGATCGGCGGCACGATCACGGCGCTGGACGTGACCGAGGGGGATGAGGTTCAGGCCGGGCAGGTCATCGCGCGGATCGTGGATGACAAGCTGCAACTGCAGCTTTCCGCCGCCGTCGCCCGACTTGCCGCAGCCACCTCCGAACTTGACAACGCCCTGGTCGAACAGACCCGCAGCGAGGCGCTGCTGGCGCGCGGATCCACTACGGCGCAGGCGGTTGACCGCGTTCGGACCCAGGTGACCGTGGCCCGCAACGCGGTGGCCGAACTCGCCTCGGGCAAGTCGGTGATCGAACAGCAGATGGCCGAAGGGGCCGTGATCGCCCCGGCTGCCGGGCGCGTGCTGACCATCCCCGCCCGTCTGGGCGAGGTGGTGATGGCGGGCGAGGCGGTGGCCTCGGTTGCGGCCGGGCAGGTGTTCCTGCGGCTGGCCATTCCCGAACGCCATGCCGGGGGCCTGTCGGTCGGGGCGCCGGTTGCCGTGGGGGACGGAGGGTTCTTGCGCGAAGGCCGGATCGAACGGATATATCCGCTGATCGAGGCAGGTCGGGTGACCGCCGATGTGGCCGTTGACGGGCTGTCCGACAGCTTTATCGGTCAGCGCGTCCTGGTGCGGGTGCAGGTCGGCACACGGACGGCGCTGGCGGTGCCTGCTGCCGCGATCCGGCGCAGCGCCGGGCTTGATCTTGTAAAGATCATGACGGACGGGATGCTGCGGACTGTGACGGTGGTGCCAGGCCAGACGGTCCTTGCCCCGGATGGACCACGGGTCGAAATCCTGTCGGGCCTGCGCAGCGGCGATATCGTGCTGCTGCCATGATCCCATCGCCGGAACGTGGCATCGCCGGGGCGCTGACGGATGCCTTCATCACCTCTCCCCTGACGCCTCTGGCGCTGGTGGCGGCGGTTCTCATGGGTCTGGTTGCCCTCATCACCCTGCCGCGCGAGGAAGAGCCGCAGATTTCGGTGCCGATGGTGGACATCCACGTTCAGGCCCAGGGCCTGCGCGCCGAGGATGCCGTCAAGCTGGTGACCGAACCGCTGGAAACCATCGTCACCTCGATTCCGGGGGTGGATCATGTCTATTCGCAGACGCGGGACGACGCTGTTCTGGTCACAGCGCGCTTTGCGGTCGGCACCTCGTCGGACGCCGCCATCCTGCGGGTGCATGAAAAGGTCCGTGCGAACCTTGACCGCATTCCCAAGGGGATTCCCGATCCGCTGATCGTCGGGCGGGGAATCGACGACGTGGCCGTCAAGGTGCTGACCCTGGCCCCGCGCCCCGAGGCCGCCGACCGCTGGACCCCTGCCGACCTGACCCGCGTTGCGCGCGAGGTGCAGGTGGCCGTGGCCGCGCTGCCCGAAATCGGGCTGACCTACATCGTGGGCGAGACGCCCGAAGAGATTCGCATCCGCCCCGATCCGGAACGGCTGGCGCAGGCCGGGCTGACGCTGCAGGCGCTGGCGGCCAAGGTCGAAGGCGCGAACCGCAGCTTTTCGGCGGGTCTCTTGCGCGAGAACGGGCAACAGATCGGCCTGACCGCAGGCCGCACCCTGGCCGACCTGTCCGAGATCGAAAACCTGCTGGTCACCACCCGCGACGGGCGCGCCGTCTATGTCCGCGACGTGGCCGATGTCAGCCTTGCCACCGACACGACCGAGGCGCGGGTGTTCCAGATGGACCGCGACGGCGCGGGCTTTTCCCGCGTGCCCGCCGTGTCGCTGGCCATTGCCAAGCGGCCCGGCGCCAATGCCGTGACCATCGGAGACGAGATCGGGCAGGCCGTCGCACGCCTGCAGGGCCGCGTGATTCCCGATGATCTGGTGGTGCATGTCACCCGCGACTATGGCGAGTCGGCGAACGAAAAGGCCAACGAGCTGCTGTTCCATCTGGGCCTTGCCACGTTGTCCATCGTGGCGCTGGTCTGGGTCGCCATCGGCTGGCGCGAGGCGCTGGTGGTGCTGATCGTCATTCCCGTCACCATCCTGCTGACGCTGTTTGCGGCGCGGTTGATGGGCTACACGCTGAACCGCGTCAGCCTGTTCGCGCTGATCTTTTCCATCGGCATCCTGGTCGATGACGCCATCGTGGTGATCGAGAACATCGCGCGGCACTGGGGCATGCATGACGGCCGCAGCCGCCGCACCGCCGCCGTCGATGCGGTGGGCGAGGTCGGCAACCCGACCATCGTGGCCACCCTGACCGTGGTGGCGGCGCTGCTGCCGATGCTGTTCGTGTCGGGCATGATGGGGCCGTACATGAGCCCCATTCCCGCCAATGCCTCGGCGGCGATGGTGTTTTCGTTCTTTGTGGCGGTCATCATCACGCCCTGGCTGATGCTGAAACTTGGCAAGGCCCATGCCGGGGGCGCGCATGGCGCAGGTCAGGGGGACGGCGGGCACATGGGGCGCATCTACCGGGCGGTGGCGCGGCCTGTCCTGAAATCGCGCGCGCGGTCCCGGGCCTTTCTTCTGGCGGTGCTGGCGCTGACCCTGGGCTCGATGGGGTTCTTCTATACCGCCGCCGTGACGGTCAAGCTTCTGCCTTTTGACAACAAGTCGGAACTGTCGGTCATGCTGGACATGCCGCGCGGCACCTCGGTCGAAGAGACCGACCGCACCCTTGCCGATCTGGCCGCACTTCTGGGCGGCATCCCCGAAGTCACGTCGATCCAGTCGCACGCGGGCACGGCCGCGCCCTTCAACTTCAACGGCCTTGTCCGGCACAGCTATCTGCGTGCCCAACCGCATCTGGGCGACCTTCAGGTGAACCTGTCGCCCAAGGCCGGGCGGTCGCGCGAAAGCCATGCCATCGCGCTGGACATGCGGGGCAGGCTGGCAGCGCTGCCGCTGCCTGCCGGGGCCTCGGTCAAGGTGGTCGAGCCGCCGCCCGGACCGCCGGTCATGGCGACCCTGCTGGCCGAAATCTACGGCCCCGATCCCGAAACCCGCCGCGCCGTGGCAGCGAAGGTGCGCGAGGCCTTTGCGACGGTGCCCTATATCGTCGATATCGACGACAGCTTTGGCGTGCCCGCGCCCCGGCTGCGGCTGATGCTGGACGATGCGAACCTCGATTTCTACAAGGTCGATCCGTCGGATGTCTTCGATACGGTCGGTCTGCTTTACGGCGGCAAGACCGTGGGCTTTTCGCACCGGGGCGAAGGGCGCGCGCCGCTGCCGATCCGCGTGGCTCCGGCCAGGGCCGACCGGGCGCTGGATGAACGCGCGCTGGCAACGCCGGTTCCCGCCGATGTGCTGCCCGGCGACCGTGGGGTGGTGGAACTGGGCGACGTGGTGCAGATCGCGTCCGAAACCGCATCGTTCCCGATCTTCCGTCACAACGGCAAGGCCGCCGAGATGGTCACGGCCGAGCTTGCGGGGGCCTTCGAGGCCCCGCTTTACGGCCAGATCGCCGTGGGCCGGGCGATTGCCGCCGCCGACTGGGGCGACCTGCCCAAGCCTGCAATCGTGCAGCATGGCCAGCCGCAGGATACCGCCGCGCCGGCCCTGCTGTGGGATGGCGAATGGGAGGTGACCTGGGTCACCTTTCGCGACATGGGGGCGGCGTTCGGCGTGGCGCTGGTGGGCATCTACATCCTTGTCGTGATGCAGTTCGGGTCGTTCCGCCTGCCGCTGGTGGTGCTGACCCCGGTGCCGCTGACGCTGATCGGCATCCTGTTCGGCCACTGGCTGTTCGGCGCGCCGTTTTCGGCCACGTCGATGATCGGTTTCATCGCGCTGGCGGGGATCATCGTGCGCAACTCGATCCTGCTGGTGGATTTCATCCGCCATGCCCCGGGCGACGGACGGCCGATGCTGGATGTGGTGCTGCAGGCGGGGTCGATCCGGTTCAAGCCCATCCTGCTGACGGCGCTGGCGGCGATGATCGGGGCGGTGACGATCCTGACCGACCCGATCTTTCAGGGGCTTGCGATCTCGCTGCTGTTCGGCCTGCTGTCCTCGACCATCCTGACGGTGCTGGTCATTCCGGCGATCTATGTGATCTTCCGCAGCGGGCGGGGGGCAGCCTGAGGCAAGGCTTTCCTTGAACCGGCGGTGCAAGCCGTGCCAACTGTGCGGCACGCCCCATTTTGTCCGCGAGGCCCGCCGTGACCCCTTCCCTGATCCGCGATCACCGCAGCGACCTGCCGGACGATGCGCCGGTGGTCGTGCTGTTCCGGTGGTCCGCGGGGGCGTCCGGGGCCAGGGCGGCGGCGCTGGACCGGCAGACCGGCGGCGCAATCTTGCGCGCCTGCACCGCCGCGCGCGGCGACGGGGCGGCGGGAACGGTGGTGGACGTGCTCGCCCCGCCGGGTCTGGCTGCGCGGCGTGTCATTGTTTTGTCGCTTGGTGCGCCCGAGGCGCTGACGGCGAACGGGGCTGTTCTGGCCGGGGCGGCGCTGGCCGGGCATCTGGAACACGTCGGCGAAACTGCTGCGGCGCTGCTGGCCGAAGCGTTCGACGACAGCCCGATTGCGCCGGGCGATCTGGTCGCCAACCTGCTTCTGGGGATGCGGCTGCGCAACTACCGGTTCGCGATGCGGCCGAAGGCGGTGCTGCATCACGACCTGTCCCTGACCCTTGTGGCCGACGCGGTGGACCCGGCCCCGCTGCACCGCGCCGCAGCCATTGCCGAAGGGGTGACGCTTGCGCGGTCGCTGGTCAACCTGCCCGCAAGCCACCTGAACCCCGACACTTTCGCCGACCATCTGGGCCCGCTGCGCGACGCGGGCATCGCGGTCGAGGTGCTGGACCCCGCTGATCTGGAACGCCTGGGAATGCAGGCGATCCTTGCCGTGGGCAACGGATCGGACCGCAAGCCACGGGTGATCGTGCTGACCTGGGCGGGTGGCCCCGGCGCGCCGCTGGCGCTGGTCGGCAAGGGTGTGTGTTTCGATGCCGGCGGGCTGGCGATCAAGACCGGGCCGCAGATGTTCGGCATGAAGGGCGACATGGGCGGGGCGGCGGCGGTGATCGGCACGATGCTGGCACTGGCCCGGCAGAAGGCGCAGGTTCCGGTCGTCGGCGTGCTGGGCGTGGCCGAGAACATGCTGTCGGGGGCGTCCTACAAGCCCGGCGATGTGGTCACCACGATGTCGGGCCGCACGGTCGAGGTGTTCGACACCGATTGCGAGGGGCGCATGGTGCTGGCCGATGTGCTGCACTATGCCGCCACGCGGTTCGCACCGCGCGCCATCGTCGATCTGGCGACACTGACCTATTCGGTGATGCGCGGTCTTGGCCATGTCTTTGCCGGTCTGTTCGCCACGCATGACCCTCTGGCGCAAGGCCTGCTGGCGGCAGGCGAGGCCACGGGCGAGAGGTTCTGGCGCCTGCCGCTCGACCCTGCCTATGACGAAAGCCTGCGGTCCGCCATCGCCGACCTGCGCCAGCATGGCCGCGATCTGGAAGATGGCGATGCCCCAGTCGCCGCCGCCTTTCTGCGCCATTTTGCCGAAGGCCGCCCCTGGGTGCATCTGGACATCGCAGGCAAGGAACTGATCGACGCGGATCGCCCGCTGGCCCGCGCAGGCGGGCAGGGGTTCGGCGTGCGCCTGCTGGAAGAGTGGATCACCGGCCTCGGCCCCGGCCTCACGCGGCTGTAGCGGTCGTCTGCGGGAAATGGCAGGCGACCTGCCGACCATCCGGGCCGGGGGTCAGGGCCGGTCGCTCCACCCGGCAGCGGTCCTGCACGACAGGGCAGCGCGGATGGAACCGGCAGCCCTTGGGCGGATCGATGGGCGAGGGCACGTCGCCCTGCAGGATGATCCGCTGTCGCGCCGCACCGCGCAGCGATTTCGGCACGGCCGAGATCAGCGCCTGCGTATAGGGATGCGAAGGCCGGCCGAACACGTCATCCGCCGCGCCAAGCTCCACGATCGACCCCAGATACATCACGGCGATCCGGGTGGACACCTGCCGCACCACCGAAAGGTCATGCGCGACAAAGACATAGGTCAGCGACAGCCGTTCCTGCAGGTCGGCCAGCAGGTTCACGATCTGCGCCTGCACCGACACGTCCAGCGCCGAGACGGGTTCATCCAGAATGACCAGTCGCGGCTCCAGCGCGATGGCCCGCGCAATGCCGATGCGCTGGCGCTGGCCGCCCGAGAATTCGTGCGGATAGCGGCTGGCATGATCCGGCAGCAGACCCACCTGTTCCAGCAGGCGGGCGACGCGGGTCGCAATCTCGGGCTCGGGCAGCGAGGTGTGGATGCGGAAGGGTTCCGCGATCAGGTCCTGCACCCGGCGGCGCGGATTCAGGCTGGCATAGGGGTCCTGGAACACCATCTGCAGCCGCGCCCGGATCGGGCGCAGGGCGGCAGGCGACAGGGTCGAAATGTCGGTGCCGTCGAACACCAGCCGCCCCGCCGAAATGTCGTACAGCCGCGACAGGCAGCGCGCGAGCGTGGACTTGCCGCAGCCGCTTTCCCCTACCAGCCCAAGCGTCTCACCCGCCCTGATCGACAGGCTCACGTCATCCACCGCCTGCACGATCCGCAGGCCCTGCCGGGAAAACCGGCTGCCGACGCGGAACTGTTTCGACAGGTTGTCCACCTGATACAGCGTCATGTGCCCGGCTCCAGATGGCAGGCCACCTCATGCCCGGCCCCGCGCAGGGCGGGGACCTGTGCGCATGCCGCAAAGGCGCTGCGGCAGCGGGGGGCAAAGGCGCAGCCCCTCGGGCGGAAAAGCGGCGAGGGGGGCGCGCCTTCGATGGCCTGCAGGCGGTGCGGGCGCGGACCCTCCAACGGCGGGATCGAATCGAGCAGGGCAAGGGTGTAGGGGTGCCGGGGGTCGGCGAAGAGGGCATCCGCAGGCGCACGCTCCACGATCCGGCCCGCGTACATCACCATGATCCGGTCGGCGAGTTCTGCCATGACGCCCAGATCATGCGTGATGAACACGATGGCCGATCCGTGTTTCGCCTGCAGGTTCCGCAGAAGGTCCAGTATCTGCGCCTGCACGGTCACATCCAGCGCAGTTGTCGGCTCGTCGGCCACCAGCAGCGCGGGGTTGCAGGTCAACGCCATGGCGATCACCGCGCGCTGCCGCATGCCGCCCGACAACTGGTGCGGATAGCGGTGCACGGCCTCTTCGGGCCGGGGGATGCCGACCTCGGCCAGAAGGTCGATGGCGCGGTCCCAGGCGGCGCGCCTGGTCACCTTCCGGTGCGCCAGAACCTGTTCGGCGATCTGCCAGCCGATGGTATAGACCGGGGTCAGCGCGGTCATCGGGTCCTGGAAGATCATCGCCATGTCGCGCCCGCGCAACTGCCGGATTTCGCGCGCGGGAAGGCCGACCAGTTCCCGGCCCCGAAACCGGATCGACCCTTCGATCCGCGCGTTCAGGTCGGCGATCAGCGCCATCACCGCCAGCATCGTCACCGTCTTGCCCGACCCGCTTTCGCCGACGATGCCGAGAATCTCGCCCTCGGCCACGTCGAAACTGACACCATCCAGCACGCGGACCAGCCCGGCTTCGGTGTTGAACGACACCTTCAGATCGCGCACGGAAAGGATCATGCGCTGCGCACCCGCGGGTCGAGCAGGATATAGACCACATCGACCACCGCATTGGCCATCACCACGAAGAAGCTGGCGTACAGCACCGTCGTCATGATCACCGGCAGATCAAGGTTCTGCAGCGCGTCATAGGTCAGCTTGCCCACACCCTGCAGACCGAACACCACCTCGGTCAGCAGCGCCGATCCGCCGACGAGCGCGCCGAAATCGAGGCCGAACAGCGTGACAAAGGCAATCAGCGAGGTGCGCAGGGCGTGCACCAGCAGGATGCGCGTTTCCGACAGGCCCTTGGCGCGGGCGGTGCGGATGTAGTCTTCCTGCAAGGCCTCGGTGATGCTGGCGCGCAGCACGCGGGCATAAAGCCCGATGTACAGGATCGACAGCGTGATCCAGGGGATCACCAGCGCGAGGAACCAGCCCTTCGGGCTTTCCGAAAACGGCACATAGCCAAGCGGCGGCACCCATCCGAGGAACCATGTGTCCTTGAACCGGCTTTGGGTCAGCAGGTTCATCACCTCGCCCAGCCAGTAGACCGGCATCGAAATGCCGATCAGCCCCAGGATCATCAGCAGCTTGTCCGGCCAGCGGTCGCGGCAGGCGGCTGCCACGACGCCGATGATGACCGAGAACACCACCCACAGCACCGCCGCCCCGAACACCAGCGACAGGGTCACCGGTATCGTGTCCAGCACCGCGGGCACGACCTTCCAGCCCCGGTTGACGAAGGATGTCAGATCACCGGTAACGAAGATCTTCTGCATCATCGTCAGGTACTGGATGTAGAACGGCTGATCGAAACCGAACGAGATGCGCACCGCCTCCAGCACCTCGGGCGAGGCGTTGCGGCCGGCGATCCGTGCCGCCGGGTCAACGCCGGGCGTGGCGAAAAAGATCAGGAAGACCAGCATGGAAATCCCGACCATCACAAAGACCATCTGGGCCAGCCGCTGAAGGATCGCGAACACCATCAGCCGCGCCCCAGCTTGACCCTGGATTTCGGGTCCAGCGCGTCGCGCAAGCCGTCCCCGAACACGTTCAGCGACAGCACCGACAGCACGATCATGATGCCGGGCGCCAGCGCCACCCAGGGCCGGGTGTACAGCAGCGACTGCCCGTCCTGGATGATGGTGCCCCAGCTTGCATTCGGCGGCTGCACACCGATCGACAGGAACGACAGCGCGCTTTCGGTCAGCATATTCAGCGCCAACATGATCGGGACAAAGACAATCAGCGTGGTCGAGACATTGGGCAGGATGTCCTTGCGCAGGATGCGCCCGGGCGAGGCACCAAGCCCGATGGCCGCCATCACGAAATCAGACTGGCGCAGGCTCATCACCTGACCGCGCACGGGACGGGCCACATAGGGAATGTAGATCAGCCCGATGATGAAGATCGGCAGGGCAAGCGACCCGGAGTCGATCTCGACCGGGCCAAGCCTGATGCCCTGCGTGATCATCACGACCGACAGCGAGATCGCCAGCAGGTAGACCGGAAAGGCCCAGAGCACGTCCAGCACGCGGCTGATGATGGTATCGGCCAGACCGCCATAGAACCCGGCAACCAGCCCCAGCAGGGTTGCGAAGGCCAGCGTCAGGATCGTGGCGATGCCCGCGATGGTGATCGAATTCAGCCCGCCGTACAACAGCCGCGCCATCACGTCGCGCCCCTGGTTGTCGGCCCCCAGAAAGTAGTTTCCCGGCTGCCACGTCGGCCCGATGGGCGAAAACCCAAGCGCAAGCCCGGTCTTTGGCAGTTCCATCACGGGTTGCTCCACCCCGTTCACGATGATGACCGCATCCAGCGTGGACCGGAACGGATCGACGCCGGCCCAGGAGGCATAGACCGGGGCCAGCGCGCAGCACACAAGGATCAGAACGAACACCGACAGTGCGGCCATGGCAGAACCGTCACGGCGCAACCGCCGCAGCGCCGTGGCCCAGGGGCCACGGCTGAGGGTCGGGGCTGCCGTCACCTACTGGACCCAGGACTGCGAGACCATCCAGTAGAACTGGTTGTTGAACTGGAAGTTGCCGACACGCTTTGACACGAAGTCGATGCGCTTGGGCGTGAACAGGGCGGCCATCGGGGCGGCATCGGTCACCGCACGGTCGATGTCGGCCCACATCTTGTTGGCGGCCTCGGGGTCGGTCACGCCCAGCAGCATCGCCTCGTCCATCTTCGCCTGGATGTCCTTGTCACAGAAGCCTGCGATGTTGATGGAACTGTCGGACCCCGGCGTGAACGAGGCGCAGCCGAACAGGATGTTCAGGAAATCCGACGCGGCCGGATAGTCCTGATACCACTGCGTGATGCTGATCTGCACGTTGTTGCTGGTGTTCTGGATATAGGTGAACTGGATGTTCGGCGACAGCGGCTTGACCTCGGCGTCATAGCCGATGTCGGTCAGAACCGATTGCATGTAGGTGCCGATGGCCTTGGAGATGGCGGTATCTTCGGCGATCACGGTCACCTTCTGTCCCTTGGTGCCCGACTCCTCGACCAGCGCGCGGGCCTTTTCAAGATCGGGGGCCGACCAGACCTGATCGGGGTTCTTGGTATAGGGGCAATAGGGCACATGGCCGGGAAAGCCGGGCGGCAGGACCTGACAGACCGGGCTTGCCAGCACCGGGCCGCCGAACAGGTTGACCAGAGCATTCCGGTCGATGGCAAAGTTCACGGCCTGCCGGGCCTTCACATTGTCGAAGGGCGGGATGTTGGTGTTCATCGGCGCATACCACCAGGCGGTCAGCGGGGTGATATGGACCTGATCGGCATAGGTCGATCCGATCTCGGCCAGACGGTCGGCGGGCGGCTGGTCATACATCCAGTCGGCCTCGCCGTTCATCACTGCATTCACCTCGGCCTCGTCGGTCAGGCCGAAATCGTACTGGATCACGTCGGGATAACCGTCGGGCTGGGCATCCTCGCTCCACACCTTGAAATGCGGGTTGCGGGTCATGGTCATGCCGCTGTTCGGGTCATAGGCGGAAATCATGTAGGCGCCGGTGCCGGGAACGGGGGCGGTGCCCACGTCCTGCGCGGGCGTGTCGGCGGGCAGGATCACGGCATGGGGCAGGGCCAGCTTGTCCAGGAATTCGGCATCGGGCCGGGTCAGGGTGATGGTGATGACGCCCGTCGCCTCGTCGGCGGAAACCCCGCCCTCCAGCGTGCAGGTGGCCGGTTCCGCAAGGCAGGCATCCGCGCCAACGATCACCGAATAGAACCCGCCTGCCGTAGGCGACGATACCTTGAAGATGCGCTGGAGGCTGGCCACCACGTCTTTCGTCGTCACCTCCTGCCCGTTCGAGAACTTGATCCCGGGGCGCAGCTTGAAGGTATAGGTCTTGCCGTCGGCGCTGACCTCGGGCATCGCCTCGGCCAGATCGGGAACCTTGGTAAAGCCATCTTCGCCCGCCGCCTTCTTGAAGGCCAGAAGCCCGTCATACAGACCCTGATAGATCTGCCAGTATTGCAGCGTGTAATTAATGTGCGGGTCCACCGTGCCCGCCGCCGACCGCGCCACAAGGCGCATCGTGCCCCCGCGATGTTCTTCCTTGTATTCTGCCCAGGCGGGCAGCGCCAGGACCAGCGCCGCAGATGTGGCAAGCAGCAGTTTCTTCATGTGCAGGCTCCCTGTTCAGTCGTTGTCGTTGAGGAATGCCGAGACGGTGGCCATGCAGGCCTCCGTTTCCTCGACATGCGGCATGTGGCTGCTGTCTTCAAAGATTACCCATCGCGCGCCGGGGATCAGGGTGGCATAGGGTTCGACGCAGGCCGGTGTCGCCTCGTCATGCCGCCCCGAGATCACCAGCGTCGGCACGGCGATCTGCGGCAAGGCAGGGCGGATGTCCCAGTCCTTCAGCGTGCCGATCACGAAGAACTCGTTCGGGCCGTTCATCGTGAAGTAGACGGTCGGGTCGGCGGCAAGCTGGGCAAAGCTGGCCACCACCTCGGGCGGGTTCGGCACCACGCGGCAGACGTGGCGGGCATAGACCCAGTCGGTCGCGGCCTTGTAGGCCGGGTTGTCATAATCCTGCGCCGCCTCGTGCGTGTTCAGCGCATCCTGAATGTCCTGCGGCATTTCAGACCGTTGGCGCATCGCCTCGGAGGTCCACAGCGACATCGACGCGGGTGAGTTGGCGATGGTCAGCGACTTCAGGCCCACAGGCCGCCGCACACCGTATTCGGCCCCCAGCATCCCGCCCCAGCTTTGCCCCAGCACATGAAAACCACCCCTCTGGCCCAGATGGTCCACAAGGTTTTCCAGTTCGTCGATGAAGAATTGCGGGGTCCAGAAGTCGGGCCCCCGGTCAGGCAGGTGGGTGGAATTGCCGCAGCCGATCTGGTCGTAATGGATGACCGCCCGCCCGTCGCGCGCCAGAAGCTTGTAGGCGTCGATATAGTTGTGCGCCGCCCCCGGCCCGCCATGCAGCAGAAAGACAGGGGCTTTGCCAGAGGCAAGATCGCCGGTGATGCGGTACCACGTCTGAAACCCGCGAAACGGTGCGCGGCCTTCGACCTGCGTCAGTTCAACCATCGGTCTGTCCCTGTCGGTTTGCCGGACTGCTGTGTGCCCTTGACACAGACGGTGGCGTTCCGCGCGCCGTAGTCAAGGTTCTTCACGCAAGGGAAACACACAATCCGCAGGCACCTGCCGAAAAAAGCATCACTCGAACACGCAGCGGGGGAAGTAAAAGCTGACGACCCAGTTCGGCATGTCGACGATTTCCGAAATCCGCAGGTCGCCGCAGGTCGAGCACAGCATGTAGGCGTCAACCGGGGAAAGCTTGTACGCGGCGCACAGCAGGTCGATCATGGCCGACACCGCGTCGCGCGCGCCCGACATCAGGTCGGGGCCGATGCCGGTCGTGGCCTCGTAGCCCTTGGCATCCAGGTGCCGGGTCACCGGGCCGGGCGTGGTAAAGCGCGGCGTCTTCAGATGCACGCCCTTCACCAGATCAAGCGTCAGCACCACATCCATCGGGCTTTCGATGGCGGTGCCGCAGACCTCTCCATCACCTTGGGCCGCATGGGTGTCGCCCACGCTGAACAGCGCACCCGCCACCTCGACGGGCAGATACAGCGTGGTGCCCGCCGCAAGGTCGCGGATATCCAGATTGCCGCCGACCCGGCGCGGAGGCACGACCGAATGCAGCCCCGCTGCGGCGGGCGCGCAGCCGATGGTGCCCGCAAAGGGCTTCAGCGGCACGCGGCCATTCCGGCCATAAAGCGCGGGCGACAGGGCGGAATCATATGTCCAGACATGCAGCGCCGGGTCGGGAAACTGGTCGGCCAGCAGGCCGAAACCGGGGATGTTCGCCGTCCACCCCCAGCCCGAGGGCGCAAAGCTGTCGATGGTGACCTTCAGCGCGTCGCCGGGTTCGGCCCCTTCGATGTGGATCGGGCCGGAGACCGGGTTCACCTTGCCGAAATCGAGCGCGGTCACATCGGCCACGGTCGAGCGCGCCGAAAGCTGGCCGGCCGAGCTGTCAAGGCACTGGAACAGGATCGTCGATCCCGGGGCCACACGCTCGGCCGGGGGCAGGGAATTGTCCCAGCCGAAATGATGCTGCGCGCCATGAATGGTATAGTCGCAAGCCTTGCACATCTTTCGTCTCCCTGTCGCGGTTTGTCCGCCTTGCACAAGGTTATGACCCGAACCGGACCGCGATCAAGCGGGCAGGGGATGCGCGGCATCCGAAGGCCGGCCGGGTCGATGCGCCGGCACAGGGCACGGCACCTTCCGCACGGGCAGCATTTCTGCGCGGCCCGCAGTCCGGTTGCATCTTTTCCGGGCAACCGGTCCCGAAGGGCATTGACAGCGGGGCTGGCCGTTCGTCCAATCAGCCTTGGGGGCGACCATGGTCGCGATCCCGCAAGAACAGACAAGAGGGAGATGGACATGCAGCTCGGGCATGGATTTGGTCGCGCGGCGGCCCTTGCGGTGCTGATGGCCGGCACGGCCCCGATGGCTTTGTTGGCCGAAACGCCGGCCGATACGCTGGTGATTGCCGATGCCATAGACGACATCGTGTCGATCGACCCGGCAGAGGCCTTTGAATTCTCGGGCGTCGATCTGAACAATAACACCTACGACACGCTGATCGAGCTGGACCCGACCAAGCCGGGCGAACTGGTGCCGGGGCTGGCCGAAAGCTGGTCGGTCGCCGATGACGGCATGACCTACAGCTTCAAGATCCGGCCGGGCGTCACCTTCTCCAGCGGCAACCCGCTGACGGCCGAGGATGCGGCCCTGTCGCTGCGCCGGGTGGTCAAGCTGAACAAGACCCCCGCCTTCATCATCACCCAGTTCGGCCTGACGCCCGAGAACGTCGATCAGATGATCACCGCCGACGGCGATACGGTGACGCTGAAGACCGACAAGGCCTATGCGCCGTCGTTCGTCTACAACTGCCTGACGGCGGGCGTGGCGAACATCGTCGATGTCAAGACCGCCATGGCGAACGAGGCTGACGGCGACATGGGCAATGCCTGGCTGAAGGCCAACAGCGCCGGCACCGGGGCCTATGTGCTGAAATCCTTCAAGCCGAACGAAGGCTATGTGCTGGAAGCCCGGCAAGGCCACTGGCGCGGCGATGCCAAGCTGAAGACCGTGTTCATGCAGCACATTCCCGAAGGCGCGACGCAGCGCCTGCTGCTGGAGAAGGGCGATATCGACATCGCGCGCGAGATGACGCCGACCGATATCGAGGGTCTGGCGGGCAACCCTGACGTCAAGGTGCAGAACGATGTCGGCGGGCAGGTCTATTACCTGGGCCTGAACCAGAAGACCCCGGCCCTTGCCAACCCCAAGGTGCAGGAGGCAATGCGCTGGGCGGTGGATTACAAGGGCATGACCGACACCATCCTGCGCGGGCAGTGGGTGGTGCATCAGGCCTTCCTGCCGCTGGGGTTCCTGGGCGCGCTGGACGAGAACGTCTATACGCTCGACATCGCGAAGGCCAAGGCACTGATGGCGGAATCGGGCCTGCCGCTGCCGCTGGAGGTGAAGTTCACCGTCCGCAACAACCAGGAACGGCTGGATATCGCGACCTCGCTGCAGAACACCTTCGCGCAGGCGGGCATCAACCTGGTGATGGACGTGGGCGACGGCAAGCAGGGGCTGGAGGTCTATCGCGGCCGCAAGCACGAGATGACGCTGCAGACCTGGGGCCCGGACTATCCCGACCCGCACACCAACGCCTCGACCTTCGCGATGAACCCCGACAACAGCGATGCGGCCAATGCCACCGGCTATCTGGCCTGGCGCAACGCCTGGGACCCGGGCCCCTTGAACGCGCTGACCGAGGCCGCCGTGGTGGAAAAGGACGCCGCCAAGCGCGCCGCGATGTATGAGGACATCCAGCGCCAGCAGCGCGACAACAGCGCCTTCGTGATGATGTTCCAGCAGGCCAAGCAGGATGCCCTGCGCGCCAATGTGAACGGCTTCTTCGCAGGTGGCGCGACGGACGCCGCGACCTACTGGACGATCACGAAGTGACCGGACGGGCCGCCTTCCACCCGGGCGGCGGCCCGACCTTCGCATGACCGGCAGTCCTGTTTCCGGCAACCGCGCGTTTGTTCTGGCGGGGCGCATCGGCCTTGGCCTCGGGTCGCTTGCGATCACGATCCTGGGCCTTCTGCTCATCACCTTCCTGATCAGCCGCGTCGTGCCCATCGACCCGGTGCTGTCCATCGTGGGCGAGCGCGCGACCGAAGCGCAGATCGCGGCGGTGCGCGCCAAGCTGGGCCTTGACCTGCCGATGTGGCAGCAGTTCCTGATCTATGTCCGCGATGCGCTGACGGGCGACCTTGGAACGTCGATCCGCACCGGGGAACCGGTCGCGGCGGAAATCGCGCGCTATTTCCCCGCCACGCTGGAGCTTGCGACGCTCGGCACGATCTTCGGCACGCTGGTCGGGGTGCCTGCGGGCGTGCTGGCCGCGACCCGCCCGGGCAGCCTGGCGGATCAGGTGGTGCGGGTGATCGGCCTGATGGGCTATTCGATGCCGGTGTTCTGGCTGGGGCTGATCGGGCTTCTGGTGTTCTACGGGCAGCTTGACTGGGTGTCCGGGCCGGGGCGGCTCGACCCGACCTATGACATGATGATGCAGTTCACCCTGACGCCCTATACCGGGATGATCCTGATCGATTCCGCGCTGAACGGCGCCTGGGACGTGTTCGGCAACGCGGTCAGCCACATCATCCTGCCGGCCGGGCTGCTGGGCTATGTCTCGATGGCCTACATCAGCCGGATGACCCGCAGCTTCATGATGAACGAGCTGGGGCAGGAATACATCACCACCGCCCGCGTCAAGGGCATGCCGGAATGGCGCGTGGTCTGGGTACATGCGATGAAGAACGCGCTGGTGCCGCTGATCACGGTCATCACGCTGTCCTATGCCTATCTGCTGGAAGGGTCGGTCCTGACCGAGACGATCTTTGCCTGGCCGGGCCTGGGCAGCTATATCACCGACGCGCTGTTCGCCGCCGACATGCCCGCCGTGCTGGGGGGCACGGTGGTCGTGGGGGCGGTGTTCATCACGCTGAACATGGCGTCGGACCTGCTGTATCGTCTGGTGGACCCGAGGGCGCGGGCATGACGGCGCTGCGCCAGTGGCTGCAGGACCCGAGCCCCGCGTCGCGCAGGCAGGCGCGGCTGGGGCAGATGTGGCTGGCCTGGCTGCGCATCAGGCGCAACCGGCTGGCCATGGCGGGGCTGGTGATCGTGGGCACCTTGCTGGTGGTGGCGGCACTCGCCCCGTGGATCGCGCCGCATGATCCGCTGGCACAGGACCTGACGCGCCGCCTTCTGCCGCCGCTGACGCCCGGAAACCTGCTGGGCACCGACGATTTCGGGCGCGATATCCTATCGCGCATCATCTATGGCGCGCGCATCACGCTGTATATCATCGGGCTGGTGGCGGTGACCGCCCCGGTGCTGGGCCTGCTGATCGGCACCGTGGCGGGCTATTTCGGCGGCTGGGTCGATGCCACGCTGATGCGGCTGACCGACATCTTCCTGGCCTTTCCGCGCCTGATCCTGGCGCTGGCGCTGGTGGCCGTGCTGGGGCCGGGGATCGGCAACGCGATCCTTGCCATCGCGCTGACCGCCTGGCCACCCTATGCCCGCGTCGCCCGGGCCGAGACGCTGACCGTGCGCAATTCCGACTACATCGCCGCGATCCGCCTGCAGGGCGCGTCCCCGGCGCGGATCATCGCGGGCCATGTGGTGCCGATGTGCCTGCCGTCGGTCATCATCCGCGTCACGCTCGACATGGCGGGGGTGATCCTGATCGCTGCCGGACTGGGGTTCCTGGGCCTCGGCGTGCAGCCGCCCCTGCCGGAATGGGGGCTGATGATCTCATCAGGCCGGAAATACCTGTTCGAGCAGTGGTGGGTCGCCACCATGCCGGGCCTTGCGATCTTTGTCGTCTCGCTTGGCTTCAACCTGCTGGGCGACGGGTTGCGCGACGTGCTGGACCCGCGGAGCGCCGCGCGATGACGCTGCTGGATGTGCGCAACCTGCGCGTCACCTTCCAGACGGAAACCGGCCCGGTGCAGGCGGTGCGCGGCGTGTCCTTCTCGCTTGGCCGCGAACGGCTGGGCATCGTGGGCGAGAGCGGGTCCGGCAAGACCATCACGGGCCGTGCGGTGCTGCGCCTGATCCGCCCGCCGGGCAGGGTCGAGGCCGATGCCATGGTCTTCGACGGGCAGGACCTGCTGCACGCCACCGACCGCGAGATGCGCGCCCTGCGCGGCAAGCGCATCGGCATGGTGATGCAGGACCCGAAGTATTCGCTGAACCCGGTGATGACCGTGGGCCGGCAACTGACCGAAGGGCTGCGCCTGCGCGACGGGCTGGGCCGGGCCGATGCCGGGGCCAAGGCACGCGCCGCGCTGGAGGCGGTGCAGATCCGTGATCCCGACCGGGTGATGGACGCCTATCCGCACGAGCTGTCGGGCGGCATGGGCCAGCGGGTGATGATCGCCATGATGCTGATCCCCGAACCCGACCTGCTGATCGCCGACGAGCCCACCAGCGCGCTGGACGTGACCGTGCAGGCCGAGGTGCTGTCGATCCTCGATGCGCTGGTGCGCGACCGGGGGATGGGGCTGATCTTCATCAGTCACGACCTGCGGCTTGTCGCCCGGTTCTGCGACCGGGTTCTGGTCATGTACAAGGGCCGCATCGTCGAGGAAATCGCGGCGCGCGACCTGATGGCGGCGCGCCACCCCTATACGCAGGGCCTGCTGAATTGCCTGCCGCGCATCGGCGGCCCGCGCACGCCCCTGCCGGGGCTGGACCGCTCGGGTGCCTGGGCATCCGGGGGCGCGCCATGAGCCTGATCGAGGTCGAAAACCTCAGCGTCACCTTCCGCGCCAAGGGGCGCGAGGTGCGCGCGGTCGAAGGCGTCAGCCTGACGGTCGCCGCGCGCGAAAGCTACGGGCTGGTGGGTGAAAGCGGGTCGGGCAAGTCCACCATCCTGCGGGCGATCTGCGGCATGGCCCCGGTGACGGGCGGGCGCATCCGCATCGGCGGGCAGGTCCTGCCCACCCCGCGCGGCCGGGCCTTTTCGGCCCAGGTGCAGATGGTGTTCCAGGACCCCTACGCCAGCCTGCACCCGCGCCACACCATCGACCGCACCCTGTCGGAGCCGCTGGCGATCCACGGGGTTGCAGGGTCGGATGCCCGCGTCGTGCAGGCGCTGACCGATGTCGGCCTGCCGCCGTCCTTCCGCTTTCGCTACCCGCACCAGTTGTCGGGCGGCCAGCGCCAGCGCGTCGCCATCGCCCGCGCGCTGATGCTGCAACCGGCGATCCTGCTGCTGGACGAGCCGACCTCGGCGCTCGATGCCTCGGTGCAGGCCGAGGTGCTGAACCTGCTTGACGGGCTGCGCCGCGACCGGGGCCTGACCTTCCTGATGGTCAGCCATGACCTGGCGGTGATCGACCACATGTGCGACCGGCTTCTGGTGATGCAGCACGGCCGCGCGGTCGAGGAACTGGCGCGCGACGATCTGGCCGCCGCGCGCATGGCAACGCCCTATGCGCGCAGCCTGTTCGCCGCCTCGGCCGACCGGATGCTGGAACCGGCCGGTGGCGCAACCGAATGACAGGCTGACAAGGGCAGCGAACCGCAGGCCGCCCGGGGTCTGCGGCCCCCGTGGCCCTGGTTTGCAGCTATCGTCCGGACCATGCCCCGGTATGGTGGCCGCAGCGAGTCGGTTGCGGGCAGGATGAGAGCACGATGGATCTGACGCAGGTACGCTACTTCCTGACCCTGGCCGAGACGCTGAGCTTCACGAAAGCTGCCGAATTGTGCGGTGTCACGCAGCCCACCATGTCGCGCGGGATCAAGCTGCTGGAACAGGAATTCGGGGCCGAACTGGTGCGACGCGAGCGCGGACACACCCATCTGACCGAACTGGGCCACATCATCCGCCCCAAGCTTGAACAGGCCCTTGGCATGATGGAGGCTGTGCAGGCCGAGGCGGTGGAATTCTCGTCGATGGCGAAGGCGACGCTGAAGCTTGGCATCATGTGCACCATCGGGCCGTCCCGCCTGATCCCGACGATTTCCAGCCTGACCATGCGGGCACCCCAGTTGAGCCTGGAACTGCTTGAGGCGTCGGGGGAAAAGATCATCGGCATGCTGGTTGACGGTGATATCGATGTGGCCCTTGTCGGAATGCCGGATTACCCCGATGTGATTTCGCTTCAGCCGCTTTACGAGGAATCCTACGTCGTCGCGTTCCCCAAGGGACACCGGTTTTCCCGGATGGAAACCGTGCCGGTGGCGGAACTGACGGGCGAGCCTTATCTGGAACGGCTGAATTGCGAATATGTCGCGCATTACATTGCACATGGTGATCCCTTCGAGATCGATCTCGACATCCGGTACCGCAGCGAACATGAGGAATGGATTCAGGCGATGATCCAGGCCGGAATGGGCTGCGCCTGCATGCCGGAATACATGATGCTTCTTCCGGCAATGAATCACAGACGGCTGGTGGAACCGTCGATCCGGCGAACGATTTCGGTCGCCACGGTGCGCGGGCGCAAGCACACACCGGCCATCGACCTGTTCACGCGGATCTGCATGGAACTGCACCGCGAAGGCCGCGAGGCGGTCGACACGCGGGCGTGACCCTTTCGGGCGTTTGCCCGCCGTTCCGGAAGCGTTTGCAGACTGTCACTTCCGCGTGAAATTCCGGACGGTCCGGCAGGGTGCCTCTGCGCCGGACGGTGTCTGTCGCGCCGGCGGTTGGGCAGTCCGATCACGCTGCCCGGCAGGCCGTCATCGTCAATAAATATATGAAATCGTTTCATAAAGGTGGCGTGACCGCTTGAGCGCGGGGTGAAGGATCACGGATGCGCGATGTTTCAGGATACGCGCCGCGCATGGGCTTGATACGCGCCGCGATATTCTTGGCGGTCGGTCCATCGGCTATCACCGGTGCAGGGAAATCAGACGCGATGCGACGCGAAGGTCCTGCCGAAAACGATGGGGAATGAACGATCATGACAAGCAAGATCAATCAGGGCGAGATGCAAAAGCAGGTCAGCGCATTTGCCGATCTGCATTCCGTCGCGCGCCAGGCCCTTGCCGGAAACGTCGCAAAGGCCGTCGAGGTGCAGGCGGTCCTGGCCGAAAGCGCGGCAGACATCGCACGCCTGATGATCGACGCCGCCGAAAGGTCCCGGCGCGACATTGCGCAGATGACGCTACATGCCGTGTCGAGCGGCGATCCGGTTGCGCTCATGACGCTGGCACCGCGCGCGGCGCAGACCGGCCTTCGCGAGGCGATGTCTTTTGCAAGCGACGCCCTGCAGGCCGCCGGGGCGCTTGGCAAGGCCGTTGCAGCAGGCCCCGAATCCACGGCTGACGGGGCCGACAGGTCCTGACAGCCCCCGCCCCCCCCGAACCCCAACCCTTGGCAAGATGGAGCATCCCGACATGACCCGACATATCCTTTCAACCGCCGCTTTCCTGCTGATCGCGGCAGTCGCCACCGGCGCCCAGGCCGAGTCCTGCCCCAAGGACAAGGTTCTGAGCACACCGCGTGCGCTGGAGCAGATTCCGGCGGGTTTGCTGAAGCGCGAAGTCATCGCCAACGTCCGCCTGGAAGGCTGGCGCGACATGGGCGGCTTCATCCTGCGGATGCGTCGGCTGGAAGTGCAGCCGGGTGGCTTCATCCCGACGCACGACCATTCCGACCGCCCGGCCATCGTCTACGTCGTCAAGGGCACGGTGACCGAGCACAACAACTTCTGTGCCGTTCCGATCGTGCATACGGCCGGCAGCGTGACCGAGGAATTCGGCCCCGGATTCATGCACTGGTGGGAAAACACGGGCAACGAGGTTGTCACCTTCATTTCGACCGACGTGCTGCCCTATGACAGCAAGGACGCGCCCTTCGTCGGGTTCGAGCCGTGAGCCGGGCCGGGCTGCTGTTGTCCGTTCTCGGGGGCGCTTTGCTGATGGTCAGCAGCGCCCCTGCGATGGCGGACACCCGGGACGAGGTGCTTTCGGTCTATCGCGGCTTTGCCGAGGCCCAGAATGCCCGCGATCTTGACCGGATCGGTGCCTACCTTGTCGATGGCCCCGATTTCCTGTGGGTGTCCGACGGCCAGTCGGTCTGGGGGCGCCCCGATGCGCTGAAGCGGATGGGCGGCTTTCAGAAGGCAGAGGTCTGGCACGTCGTGCCCGACCTTGACCACGCGCGGGTGGTGGAACTCGATCCCGATGTTGCCATGCTGCACATGCCGCTGGTGCTGGAACTTGGCAGTGCTGCGGCCCCCGACAGGTTGCGGTTTCTGGTCAGCATCCTGTTTCGAAACCAGCAGGACGGCTGGAAGATCGCATCGCTGCTGACCACCACGCAAAAGGCGGCGGCACCCTGACGCACGACAAACCCGGCCCGCCCGGCGGGCCGCTGGACAGGATGGCGAACAATCCCGTTCCGTCATCAGCCGGTTTCTTCGCGCGGGTCACAACGGGACCGCCGCGATCCGTCCGACGGACCCCAAGAGACCGACACTTTTTCAGGAGGCGGCGCGAATGACGGCGTTGAACGCGGAAATCAGGAAACTCGGCCAAGTCGTTCTGGTGCTGCAGGGCGGTGGCGCGCTTGGGGCCTATCAGGTCGGCGTGTTCCAGGCGCTGCACGAGGCGGGGATCGAGCCGGACTGGGTGATCGGCACCTCGATCGGGGCGATCAATGCCGCGATCATCGCCGGAAATGCGCCCGCCGACCGGCTGGACCGGCTGACCGAGTTCTGGTCGCGGGTCGAATACAAGCAGCATTTCGGCCTGCCCGACTACTGGCTGGGCGCGATGTCGCGCACGTTGCAGACGGTCTCGATGGGGTTGCCGGGGTTCTTCGTGCCGCGCCCGGCGGCGCTGTTCAGCCCGCATTCCAGACTGGGGGCGGAAAGTGCCGGATACTATTCGGTCGATCCGTTGCGCGAAACGCTGTCGGGGCTGATCGATTTCGATCATCTCGCCAGTTCCGGAACACGGCTGACAGTCGGAGCGTCATCGGTCCGCACCGCCGAGATGCGGTATTTCGACAGCCGCGATACACCGCTGAACCTGGAGCATGTGATCGCCTCGGGCGCCCTGCCGCCGTCCTTTCCGGCGGTTCGGATCGACGGCGAGCTGTACTGGGACGGCGGCATCCTGTCGAACACGCCGGTCGAAGTGGTGTTCGACGACAAGCCGCGCCGCGACTCGCTGGTCTTTGCGGTGCATCTGTGGAACCCGGACGGTGCCGAACCCGAAACGATCTGGGATGTGTCGAACCGCCAGAAGGACATCACCTATTCCAGCCGCGCCGTGTCGCATATCCGGCGGCAGCGCCAGCTTCACCGGCTGCGCCATGTGGTTGCCGAACTTGGCAAGCTGTTGCCGGAAGAGGCGCTGAAGTCCAACGCGGTGCGCGAACTTCTGGGCTATGGCTGTCTGACGCGGATGCATGTCGTGCGTCTGCTGGCCCCGACGCTGCCCGGCGAGGATCACCTGAAGGACATCGACTTCAGCCGCGACGGCATCCGCCAGCGGCGCGAAGCCGGGTATCGCCACACCAGGGAAACGCTGGAAAAGGCCCCCTGGCGCGCGCCGCATGATCCGATGGAAGGCTTCCTTCTGCACGAGGCCTGCGGCGGCGAGATGATCGAGACGCCCGCCGCAAAGTGAATCCCAGGACAATCCAGCACAAGGACGGAGATTTCAGATGGATTTGACAGGCAAGACCGTGGTGGTGACCGGATCGACCTCCGGCATCGGTCTGGGCATCGCGCGGGGCTTTGCGGCCGCAGGCGCGAACGTGGTGATGAACGGCTTCGGCGATGCGTCCGAGATTGCGCAGGTCACAGCCGAGGTGGAGGCTCTGGGGGCGGGATCGGTCGTTTATGACGCTGCCGACATGTCGAAGCCCGACCAGATCGTCGCCATGATCGAAAACGCCGAGGCGCGGTTCGGGTCGGTGGACGTGCTGGTGAACAACGCGGGCATCCAGACGGTCGGGCCGGTAGAAACCTTTCCGCCCGAACGATGGGACCTGATCGTTGCGATCAACATGAATTCGGCCTTTCACACCACCCGCGCGGCCCTGCCGGGCATGAAACGGCGGGGCTGGGGGCGGATCATCAACATCTCGTCCGCGCATGGGCTGGTCGCCTCGCCTTTCAAGTCGGCCTATGTCACGGCAAAGCACGGCATCACCGGGTTCACCAAGACCGTGGCGCTTGAGGCGGCCGAGCATGGGGTGACGGTGAATGCGATCTGCCCCGGCTATGTGCTGACCCCGCTGGTGGAAAAGCAGATTCCGGAAACCGCCGCCGCGCGCGGGATTTCCGAAGAGGCAGTCAAGCGCGACGTGCTGCTGGCCGCACAGTGGACGAAGAAATTCGTGACCGTCGCGCAACTGGCCGGAGTGGCACTGTTCCTGTGTTCGGACGCCGCCGAGAACATCACCGGCGTATCCCTGCCGGTCGACGGCGGCTGGACCGCCGCCTGACGGAACGCCCCCGCGCCTGCCGCCCCCCTGCCGCGCGGATTGCGGCAGGGAACGCCCCCGGCCTGCCCGGCCCGGCCATTTCATCGGAGAACAGACCCATGCCGATTGCGACCAGAGGCCTTTTGCGGGGGGATCGCCCGCGCGACGTGCTGCGCCGGTCGACCATCATCGCGATCATCAGCTTTCTGACGCTGATCGACCTTTTCGGCGCGCAGGCGCTGCTGCCGCAGATCATCCTGGCCTTCAACTCGGACCCGGGAACCGCCGGGTTCGCGGTCAACGCCGCAACCCTTGGCATGGCCATTTCGGGCCTGACCGTCGCCTGGTTCGCCGACCGGATCGACCGCAAGCGCGGCATCTGGATCTGTCTTGCCGTGCTGTCCATCCCCACCGCGCTGCTGGCGATCACCGGCTCGATCTGGGTGTTCATGGCGCTGCGCGTCGTGCAGGGCATGCTGATGGCGGCAGCCTTTACCCTGACCATGACCTATCTGTCCGAACAGTGCGACCTGATGGCCCGGGGCGGGGCGCTTGCGGCCTATATCACGGGCAACGTCGCCTCGAACCTTGTCGGGCGGCTGCTGGCGGTCAGCCTGACGGATGCAACCTCGCTGGCCGGGTGTTTCCTGTTCTTTGCCGGATTGAACATCGCCGGGGCTGTTCTGGCCTATACCCTGATCGGACCCCGGGACGACGTGCAGCCGATGCGCGGTGGCCCGGCGCTGGAAATCTGGCGGCGCCATTTCGCCAGCCCGCCCCTGCGCGCGGCCTTCGCCATCGGCTTTCTGATCCTGTTCGTGTTCGTCGGTGTCTTCACCTACATCAACCTGCATCTGGTCACCGGCCTCGGGCTGCCGCCGATGGCGCTTGGGCTTGTCTATCTGGTCTTCGCCCCGGCGATCATCACCACACCCATGGCCGGACGCATGGTGGGCAGGATCGGGCCGCGCAGGTCGCTCATGCTGTCGCTGGCGGGTGCCTTCTGCGGGCTGATGCTGACCTTGTCAGGCAGCATCTGGATCGTCCTTCCGGGGATGGCGCTGATCGGCGTATCGACGTTTTCCGCACAGGCTGCGGCAACCGGCTATGTCTCGGCCAACGTGACCTCGGACCGGGCGCAGGCCAACGGGCTGTATCTGACAAGCTACTATCTGGGCGGCGTGGTCGGCGCGCTGTTTCTGGGCCAGATCAACGCCCATTTCGGCTGGCACGCAACTGTCCTCGGCATCGCCGCCTCGCTTGCCGCCGCGATCCTGATCGCCCGCAGCCTTGAGCGATGACAGATCGGAACGCGACAGGCCAGCCTGTGCAGATGCGCGACCGGCGCGCCGCCCCGGGCATGCGGGCAAGGGCAGGGCAGGGCCGCCGGCGATCATCCCCAAGGGCGTTGCGACAGGCCACCCCGCACGCCGCCCCCGCCCGGGATCAGAGGGGTGCCCCCGGTTCTGACGGCGGGCCAAAGCGGTCCAGCATCCGCGTCCTGATCTGGTCACGGGCCTGGCGATAGGCGGAAAGCTTGGCCTCGCGCGCCTCGCCCAGGCCGGTCGGGTCCAGGATGGGCCAGTATTCGACCTCCAGATGGTTGAACCGCGTCAGTTCCAGCGCCTGGCGCTGGCTGGCGGGCGACAGTGCAACGATCAGGTCGAACTGCGACAGGTCATCGCCCCACTGTTCCATCTCGTCAAAGCTCCGCGACCGGTGGCGCGACAGCTCGATCCCCAGTTCCTTGCAGACGGCGACGGAAAAGCCGTCAACCTCCATGTCGTTGCGCACACCGGCAGACTGCACATAGGCGCGCTGGCCGTACAGCTTTTTCATCAGCCCCTCGGCCATGGGCGAGCGCACCGCATTGTGGTCGCAGCAGAACAGCACCGAGGCGGGAAACTTGCCCACATCAGCCCCAGTGCAGCACGCAGATCAGCGTGAACAGCCGCCGCGCCGTGTCGATATCGACCGCCGCCTTGCCGTCCAGCCGTTCCTGCAGCACCCGCGCGCCTTCGTTGTGGATACCGCGCCGGGCCATGTCGATGGCCTCGATCTGGCTGGGCGGAAGGCGCTTGACCGCCTCGAAATAGCTTTCGCAGATCTGGAAATAGTCCTTCACCACCTGTCGGAACGGACCGAGCGACAGGTGGAACTCGCCCACCGGTTCCGCGGTTTCCGAAGCCAGGCCGAACACCAGCCGCCCCTCGCGGATCGCCAGCGACAGCCGGTAGGGGCCGGGATGGGGCACGCGGCCTTCGCGCGCGGGCAGGGCAAAGCTGTTGTCCTCCAGCAGGTCAAAGATCGCCACGCGGCGTTCCTGCTCGATCTCGGGGGTCGGGCGGGCAAGGCCGCGCTCGTCGATCTCGATATGGCAGATGCGGTTCATGCGTCTTCGGTCCCGTCGGACAGGTCGGCATTCAGCCGGTCCAGCCGTGCGCGCACCGACAGCCCGTGCGCCTGCAGCGATTCCGACATCGCCAGCCGCTCCGCCGCCGGGCCGATCCGGGCCAGGGCGGCGGGCGTCATCCGGGAAAGGGTGGTGCGCTTGAGGAAATCCATGACCGACAGCCCCGAGGAAAAGCGTGCCGAACGTGCCGTGGGCAGCACATGGTTCGGCCCACCGATGTAATCGCCGATTGCTTCCGGTGTCCATGCCCCCAGAAAGATCGCCCCGGCATGGCGGATGCGGGCCGCAAGCCGCCCGGGGTCGGCCACGCAGAGTTCCAGATGTTCGGGGGCGATCCGGTCGGACAGGGCCGCCGCCTCGTCCAGATCGCGCACCACGATCACCGCGCCATGTGCGGCCCAACTGGCCCCCGCAATGGCGCGTCGGTCAAGTGTTTGCAGCCGCTTTTCGACCGCCGCCGCCACGGCGCGGCCGAAGTCCGCGTCCGTCGTGATGAGGATCGCCTGCGCGCTTGTGTCATGTTCGGCCTGTGACAGCAGGTCAAGCGCGATCCAGTCGGGGTCGTTGTCACGGTCGGCGATGACAAGGATTTCCGACGGCCCCGCGATCATGTCGATGCCCACATGGCCAAAGACGCGCCGTTTGGCGGCGGCGACCCAGGCGTTGCCGGGGCCGGTGATCTTGTCCACCGGCGCAATCGTCTCGGTGC
>JAAFHX010000160.1 GCA_013297695.1 Rhodobacterales bacterium
ATCATGGCCGACGTGAACCGGGGCAACCGCCCGCTGTCACCACATCTGCAGATCTACCGCCCGCAACTGACCTCGATCACCTCGATCCTGACGCGGATCACCGGCAACGGGCTGATCGTGGCGGCTCTGCTGATCGTGTGGTGGCTGCTGGCGGCGGCCTCGGGGCCGGACTACTTCGCCGTCGCCGACGGCGTGCTGCGGTCCTGGTTCGGCAAGCTGGTGTTCCTCGGGTCGATCTGGTTCGTCTGGTATCACTTCCTGGCCGGTCTGCGGCACCTGTGGTTCGACAGTGGCCGGGGCCTTGACATCGCCACCGCCGAAAAGCTGGGCAAGGGGGTCATCGCCGGTTCGGTGGTGCTGACCCTGCTCACTGTCATCATCCTGTGAAGGGGCAGGCCATGGCCTATCTGACCGACCGCAAGCGCGCTGCCGGACTGGGGTCCGCCAAGAGCGGGACCGAGCATTTCTGGCACATGCAGGTGTCCAGCGTGGCGCTGGCGCTGCTGATCCCGCTGTTCGTGTTCACCTTTGGCAGCATCCTGGGCGGCACCCATGCCGAGGTGACGGCGGCCTTCGCCCGGCCCTGGCCCGCCATCATCGCCGGGCTGACGCTGATCGTGTCCTTCGTGCATTTCAGGAATGGCGCGCAGGTGATGATCGAGGACTACACCCACGGGCTGACCCGCAAGGCGCTGATCGTCGGTGTCGCCTGCCTGAGTTATGCCGCCATTGCGACCGGGCTCTTCGCCCTTGTCCGGCTGGCCCTGTAAGGACTGATCCATGACCGCCTACCCCTACGAGACGCATATCTACGACGTGGTCGTTGTCGGCGCCGGCGGCGCCGGCCTGCGGGCCACGCTGGGCATGGCAGAACAGGGCCTGCGGACGGCCTGCGTCACCAAGGTTTTCCCGACCCGCAGCCATACCGTCGCGGCGCAGGGCGGGATCGCGGCCAGCCTTGGGAACATGGGGCCGGACAGCTGGCAGTGGCACATGTATGACACCGTCAAGGGCTCGGACTGGCTGGGCGACACCGATGCGATGGAATACCTCGCGCGCGAAGCGCCCAAGGCAGTGTACGAACTGGAACACTACGGCGTGCCCTTCAGCCGCACCGAGGACGGGCGCATCTACCAGCGCCCCTTCGGCGGGCACACCACCGAATACGGCGAGGGTCCGCCGGTGCAGCGCACCTGCGCCGCCGCCGACCGGACCGGCCACGCGATCCTGCATACGCTGTACGGCCAGAGCCTGAAGAACAACGCCGAGTTCTTCATCGAGTACTTCGCCATCGACCTGATCATGGCGGCCGACGGGAAATCCTGCGTCGGCGTGCTGGCATGGAAGCTGGACGACGGCACCATGCATGTGTTCAGCGCCAAGACCGTGGTGCTGGCGACCGGCGGCTATGGCCGGGCCTACTTCAGCGCGACAAGCGCCCATACCTGCACCGGCGACGGGGGGGGCATGGTCGCCCGCGCAGGTTTGCCCCTGCAGGACATGGAGTTCGTGCAGTTCCACCCGACGGGCATCTACGGCTCGGGCTGCCTCATCACCGAAGGCGCGCGGGGCGAGGGCGGTTATCTGACCAATTCCGAGGGCGAGCGGTTCATGGAACGCTATGCGCCCACCTACAAGGACCTTGCCAGCCGCGACGTGGTCAGCCGCTGCATGACCATCGAGATCCGCGAGGGCCGGGGCGTGGGCCCGAACAAGGACCACATCCACCTGCACCTGAACCACCTGCCGCGCGAGACGCTGGAACTGCGCCTGCCCGGCATCAGCGAAAGCGCGCGAATCTTTGCCGGGGTGGACCTGCACAAGGAACCGATCCCCGTCATCCCGACCGTGCACTACAACATGGGCGGCATCCCCACCAACTACTGGGGAGAGGTGCTGAACCCGACGCCCGACGACCCCGACGCGATCTTCCCCGGCCTGATGGCCGTGGGCGAGGCGGGCTGCGCGAGCGTTCACGGGGCGAACCGGCTGGGGTCGAACAGCCTGATCGACCTTGTGGTGTTCGGCCGTGCGGCGGCGATCAAGGCGGGGCAAATCCTTGACCCCGCGGCACCGAACCCGCCGCTGAACAAGGCGAGCATCGAACAGGGGCTCGACCGGTTCGACC
The DNA here is from genome assembly GCA_013297695.1 of Rhodobacterales bacterium. GTDB lineage: Bacteria > Pseudomonadota > Alphaproteobacteria > Rhodobacterales > Rhodobacteraceae > Aliitabrizicola. The sequence continues at coordinate 2,129 of JAAFHX010000160.1, forward strand.
GCCTGCGCAATGCGGCAGGCTCCATCGGCACGGCGGAATTGCGGCTGGAAATGCAGCGGACCATGCAGGCCGATGCCGCCGTGTTCCGCACCGACCGGACGCTGGCCGAGGGCGTGGCCAAGATGACCGCCATCGCGGAACGGATGGATGACCTGCGCGTTACCGACCGCAGCCTGATCTGGAACTCGGACCTGATGGAAACGCTCGAACTGACCAACCTCATGCCCAACGCGCTGGCGACCATCGTGGCCGCCGAGGCCCGCAAGGAATCGCGTGGCGCCCATGCGCAGGAGGACCACCCCGCCCGCGACGACCAGAACTGGCGCGTCCACAGCCTGGCACGGGTCGCGGGCAGCGGCGTCACGCTGGCCACGCGCCCGGTGCATCTGGCCCCGCTGACCCTTCCGGACGAGGGCGGCATCGACCTGAAGAAGATCGCCCCCAAGGCGCGGGTCTATTGATGGGCCTGCGTGTGGCGGCAGCCCTCTGCGTCCTGTCGGTGCTGCCGGGCTGCGGAGCCGGGGTGCTGGTGGTCTATGACGGGTCGCGGCAGGCCAGCCAGGAAGTCATCGGGCAGGTTCTGGCCGAGACGACGCCGGGCATCGCGCAGGATCAGGCGGCCGATTGCGTGATCCAGAACATGTCGGTGCGTGAGATCATCACGTTGGGCACCGGGGATTCCACGGGGCCAAGCCAGGCCTACCGGACCAAGGTGGCCGAGGTCCGCAAGCGCACCGGCGTCGAGGAATGCCTGGCCGCCGTGCCGGTACAGGGGGGCTGAGGATGCACCGCTTCCGCCTTGCCGTTGCGCTGGCACTGACCGCCGTTGCGGCCTGTTCGCCGCAGGACATGGCGCTTGATCTGTCGCAGCGCACGGCGGCCACCGTGGTCTATCCCGTGGTCAACCAGTATCTGCCGGGCCCCGAGGCAAGGCTGGCGACCGACTGCATCGTCGGGGCCGCGACACAGGGCCAGCTGGAGGCCCTGATGCGCGATGTCGGCACCCGTGCGGGCACCGATACGGTGCGCAATGTGCAGGCCATTGCGGCCTCGCCCGACGCGCAATCCTGTCTGGCGGCCCAGGGGCTGCCGGGCCTTCCGGCATGAAGAGGGGGTGGATGGTGACCGCCGCAATGCTGCCCGCCCTTGCCGCCTGCGGCCCGATGTCGATGGAACAGGCCGAAAGCCAGTGCTTCCTGCGCGCGCGGCAGGCGGTGAACCCGCTGGCGGGAAGCTCTGTCGGCATGGGGACCGAGGGGCTGTATGTCGATGACATCTCGCTGTCGGTCAGTTCCGATTTCCTGCGGCGCCGCGACCCCTCGACCGTCTATGACACCTGCGTGATCCAGAAGACCGGGCAGCTTCCGACCCGGCCGCTGATATCCCGCCCCGACTGGAGACCCTGAGCATGGTTCAGCTGACGCTTCCCAAGAACTCGACCATCCGCACCGGCAAGACCTGGCCCAAGCCCGAGGGCAAGAATGTCCGCAAGGTGCAGGTCTATCGCTGGAACCCCGATGACGGGCAGAACCCGCGCGTTGACACCTATTTCGTCGATCTGGACACCTGCGGCCCGATGGTTCTGGACGTGCTGATCAAGATCAAGTCGGAAATCGACCCGACGCTGACCTTCCGGCGGTCCTGCCGCGAGGGGATCTGCGGGTCCTGTGCCATGAACATCGACGGGATCAACACGCTGGCCTGCATCTACGGCACCGACGAGATCAAGGGCGACATCAGGATCTATCCCCTGCCGCACATGGCCGTCATCAAGGACCTGATCCCCGACCTCACGCATTTCTACGCCCAGCATGCCAGCATCATGCCCTGGCTGGAAACCAGGACCAACCGCCCCGCGCGGGAATGGAAGCAGTCGATCGAGGACCGGTCCAAGCTGGACGGTCTTTACGAATGCGTGATGTGCGCCTGCTGCTCCACTTCCTGCCCCAGCTACTGGTGGAACGGCGACCGCTACCTTGGCCCGGCGGCGCTGCTGCACGCCTATCGCTGGATCATCGACAGCCGCGACGAGGCGACGGGCGAGCGGCTGGACATGCTGGAGGACCCCTTCAAGCTGTATCGCTGCCACACCATCATGAACTGCGCCAAGACCTGCCCCAAGGGGCTGAACCCGGCCAAGGCCATTGCCGAGATCAAGATGATGATGGTGGAACGGGTGGTGTGACCACCCGTCCGCTGCGGTTGCCCCTTGACCCCCGCCGCCGCCGGGTCAAGATCGGTTGTGCGGGTCTGGGCGAAAGGCGGTTTCACCATGATGCGGCTCATCTTTGCAGCAGTGCTTTGCCTGCCGGTGGTAGGTTGCGCCCCGACCAACCTGCCCGTGGAGGTGGCCGAGGCGCAGTGCGTGCAATATGCCCTGAACGGCGGCGGCGGGGTGACGGTGGGGATGAGCGTCGGCACCGGCAACGTCAACAACGGCTGGGGCGGCTGGGGCAATGGCTGGAGCGGCAACGGTGTCGGCGTGGGGATGACGGCGGTGACCGAGTTGCCGGCCCCGCAGGGCATGGCGCAGGTTTACAACGGCTGCGTGCAGCGCCGCAGCGGGCAGCCGCCCGTGACACCGTTCAACCAGCGCCCCGAACTGCGCGGATGAACGGTTGTCGGCGCGGGGCGGGCTGATGCCGGTTCTTCTGCTGATTCTTGCCGTGGGCGTCTTTGGCTATCTCTGGTGGCAGTGGCGCACCACAACCCTGACACGCGCCTGTCGCTGGCGGCTGGATCGAAGCGTCGGCCCCGGCCACCACATCTGCGTCGCCTGCGGCGCGGCTTGCGACCTGCCGCCCGGAAAGACCCCGCAGGATTGCCTGCGCCCGCCCGCAGACCCCGCTCAGCAGTAGCGTTCCACCGACATCGCCTGTTCCACGTTGTATCGGTCGCCATGGGCGAAGCCGACCGGCAGCAGACGGGCGATCTCGGCCCGGTCCTCGGGCGTGAAGGCGATCTCGCCTGCCCCGGCCCAGGCTGTCAGATTTCCGGCGGTGCGGGTGCCGGGAATCGGGATCAGGTGCGGCCCCTGATCCAGAAGCCAGGCCAGTGCCACCGCCGGAACCGACCAGCCCCGGTCGGCGCAGAAGGCGCGGAACGGTGCGATCGCCGCCTTGTTCAGCGACCAGTCCGGTTCGATCAGGCGGGGAATCCGGCGGCGGAAATCATCGGGGGCAAGATCCTCGGGACGCAGGGGCGGGTCTCCGAACACGCCGCGCGCCAGCGGCGAGAAAGGGACGAAGGCCGTGCCCAGCTCGGCGCAGGCCTGGATCAGCCCAAGCTCGGGCTGGCGCGACCACAGCGAGTATTCGCTCTGCACCGCCATGCAGGGATGCACCGCATGGGCGCGGCGCAGTGTGCCTGGTGACACTTCGGACAGGCCGTAGCCGCCGATCTTGCCCTCGGCCATAAGGTCCACCAGCGTGCCCACCACCTCCTCGACCGGTCGGGCCTCTTCGCGGCGGTGGATGTAGAACAGATCGACCCGCTCCACCCCCAGCCGCTTCAGCGAGCCTTCCAGCTCGCTGCGCAGATGGTCGGGCGCATTGTCGAACCGGCGGGGCGGGCCGTTCACGATGCCGGCCTTGGTGGCCAGCACGACCCGCGCCCGCGTCTGCTTCAGGAAGGTGCCGATCACGCTTTCCGAGCGGCCCGCGCCATAGACGTTGGAGGTATCCAGGAAGTCGATCCCGTGATCGACCGCCGCCGCAAGACAGCGCAGGCTCGTGGCACCATCGGTCGCGCCGAAGAAACCCGCGAAACTCATGCAGCCCAGACCGATGGCGGAAACCTCGGGCCCGCCCGCCCCCAGCCGCCGCCGCCTCATGCGAAGGCCGCCGTCAGGGCGACATGGACCATGTCGCCGAAACTGCGCTCGCGCTCGGCGGCCGGCAGTGCCTCATGCGTCAGCAGGTGGTCCGAGATCGTCAGCACCGCCAGCGCCCGCGCGCCGTGCCGGGCCGCGACGATGTAAAGCTCTGCCGCCTCCATTTCGACGCACAGAACGCCGTGACGCTGCAATTGCTCGTTCAGGTCGGGGCGTTCGTCGTAGAACACATCCGACGAATAGATGCCGCCCGCATGCGTGCGAATGCCCCGCGCCTGCGCCGCGTCCCAGGCTGCGCGCAGCAGGCCGAAATCGGCGCAAGGGGCAAAGTTCAGCTCGCGGAACAGCCCGCGCGACGGGGTGGACAGCGACGAGGCCGTGGTGGCCAGCACCAGGTCGCGGACCCTGACACCATGCTGCATCCCGCCCGCCGACCCGATGCGGATCAGCGTCCGGGCACCATAATCGCGGATCAGTTCGTTGGCATAGATCGACAGCGACGGCATGCCCATGCCCGACCCATGGATCGTGACCCTGTGCCCGTTCCAGGTGCCGGTATAGCCCAGCATCCCGCGCACCTCGTTCACCAGACGCGGGTTGTCGAGGAAAGTCTCGGCCGCCCAACGCGCCCGGTAGGGGTCGCCGGGCAGAAGGACGGTTTCGGCGATGTCGCCGGGCTGTGCGCCGATGTGGATCGTCACGAAAAGGGTCCTTTGGCAGGTGCCGGGACCCCAAGAGGTATCAGGCCGAAGGAAGCCTGCAAAGCCGCCCCGGGCGATCTTTCTGCCGGGAACGGGCGGCTATTCGGCGGCGGCGCGGGCGGGATCGACCAGCGCCACGATATCCATCATGATCCGGTTCAGCTCGAAATCCTTGGGCGTATAGACGGCGGCGACCCCCATCGCGCGCAGCCGCACGGCATCTTCGTCGGGGATGATCCCGCCGACGATCAGAGGGACCTCCAGCCGCGCGGCGCGCATGCGGTCCAGCACCTCGGCGATCAGGGGCAGGTGGCTGCCCGACAGGATCGACAGGCCGATCACATGCGCCTCCTGATCCACGGCGGCCGACACGATCTCGGCGGGCGTCAGTCGGATGCCTTCGTAATGGAACTCCATCCCGCAGTCGCGGGCGCGGGCGGCGATCTGTTCGGCGCCGTTGGAATGGCCGTCGAGGCCGGGCTTGCCCATCAGGAACTTGATCCGGCGGCCGAGCTTGGCCGAGACGGCATCGACGGCGTCGCGGATCGGCTCCAGCCCTTCGGTCCGGTTCGACGGGGCGCGCGACACGCCGGTGGGCGCGCGGTATTCCCCGAAGGCCTGACGCAGCACGCCAGCCCATTCGCCGGTCGTGACACCCGCCTTCGCTGCGGCGATCGAGGCGGGCATGATGTTGGTGCCCGTGGCCGCCGCCTGCCGCAAGGCGGCCAGCGCCTGCGCCACGGCCCCGGCATCGCGGGCCGCGCGCCATTCGGCAAGGCGCGCGATCTGGTCGGCCTCGGCCTCGGGGTCGGCGGCCATGATCGACCCGTCGCCCGCCGTCAGCGGGGAAGGCGAGCCCTCGGTCCAGCGGTTGACGCCGACGACCACCGTCTCACCCGTCTCGATCCGGCCGATCCGTTCGGAATTGGCCTCTACCAGACGGCCCTTCATGTATTCGATGGCGGCCACGGCCCCGCCCATCGCGTCGATCTGCGCCAGTTCCGCCCGTGCGCCCGCCTTCAACTCGCCCACCTTGCGGTCGATGGCGGGATTGCCGTCGAACAGGTCGTCGAATTCCAGAAGGTCGGTCTCATAGGCCAGGATCTGCTGCATGCGGAGCGACCATTGCTGGTCCCAGGGGCGCGGCAGGCCGAGCGCCTCGTTCCAGGCGGGAAGCTGCACGGCGCGCGCGCGGGCGTTCTTGGACAGGGTCACGGCCAGCATCTCGATCAGGATTCGGTAGACGTTGTTTTCCGGCTGCTGTTCGGTCAGGCCCAGGCTGTTCACCTGCACGCCATAGCGCAGGCGGCGATACTTCGCCTCGGTCACGCCATAACGGTCGCGGCAGATCTCGTCCCACAGCTCGGTGAAGGCGCGCATCTTACACAGTTCGGTGACGAAGCGGATGCCCGCGTTCACGAAGAAGCTGATGCGGCCGACCATGCCGGGAAACTCGGCGTCGCTGACCTTGCCCCTGAGGTCATCCAGCACCGCGCAGGCCGTGGCCAGCGCAAAGGCCAGTTCCTGTTCCGGCGTCGCCCCCGCCTCCTGCAGATGGTAGGAACAGACGTTCATCGGATTCCATTTGGGCAGGTGCTGCTGCGTATAGGCCGCCACATCGGTGATCATCCGCAACGACGGCTT
>JAAFHX010000164.1 GCA_013297695.1 Rhodobacterales bacterium
ACCACGTCGGCAAGCGCGAAATCCTGCTGCCGGAACATTGACGGGCACCTCCCCGCCTTGTGAACCGGGCGGGGGGTGCGGCGGGGCCGGAACGCGGCTAGGTTGATCGCATGAAACGACGCCTGTTCCTTGCCGCTGCCGCCCTGATGCTGGCGCTGCCCGCCCGGGCCGCGCCGATTCCGCTGGCGGAACTCTCTGCCTATCTCAACGGGCTGACCACGGCGCGCACGACCTTCACGCAGGTCAACGCCGACGGATCGAAGTCGCGCGGCACGCTTTACATCAAGCGTCCGGGACGGGCGCGGTTCGAATATGCGGCCCCTGACAAGAGCCTGGTCATGGCGGGAGGCGGGCAGGTCGCGATCTTCGACGCCAGGTCGAACCAGCCGCCCGAACAGTATCCGCTGAAACGGACACCGCTGAACCTGATCCTGGCGCGCAAGGTCGATCTGGAAAAGGCGAAGATGGTCGTCGGTCATACCGAGGTGGACGGCACCACCCGCGTGATCGCGCAAGACCCCGAAAGGCCGGAATACGGCACCATCGAACTGGTGTTCAGCGCCAACCCGACGGCCTTGCGGGAATGGATCATCACCGATGACCTGGGCGGGCAGACCCGGGTCATGCTGGACGATTTCCAGACCGGCATGGACCTGTCGGCCTTCCTGTTCGACATCACCTACGAGTCGCGCCAGCGTCAGCAGTGACGGCTACCGGTTGCAGCCCTCAAGCTGTCCGCGATACAGGGCGGACCGGGCATCGACCCGGTTGGCCACGTCCACGAGCCAGGGCTTTTCGTTGTAGCTGCCCCGCGCAAAGCCCGAACGGCCCTCATGATAGGCAAGATACTGGCTGCGGGCGTCGGATTTCGAGATTCCCAGCCGTTCCTGCGACTGGTCCATGTACCAGCCCATGAAATCGGTCGCATCGTCGATGCGGTCGCGCTTGGCCCCCCGGCGGCCCTGATCGGCGCGGTATTCGTCCCATGTGGCATCGAGCGCCTGGCTGTAGCCGTAGGCCGAGCTTTGGCGGCCAAGGGGGATCACGCCAAGGGCATACTGGTGCGGCGTGCGCGCATCGCCGATGAATTTCGATTCCTGATGGATCGTCGCCATCTGCACATAGACCGGCACGCCCCATTTGCGCTCGGTCGCCTTCATGGCACGGTAATATTGCGGCCGCTCGCGCACGATGGAGCAGGCGTCATCAAGGTTTCTGGGCGCCGAGAAGTTGCCGCCGCCGCAAGAGGCCAGCAATAGCAACAGGATCGACGCGCGAAGAAGTCTGCTCATCTGCCCCTCGCACTTTCTTGTTTTGCCTGCGACCTTAGGGCAAATCGGCACGTCTGGAAATGGCTGCGGCGACCCTGCGCGATCAGAAATGCGCGAGTGCAAGGATTTCTGCCACAGATTTGCCACCTGCCGGTGAAACTGGACGATTCGGCCGCACAGACTGTTTCACCGCTTTTTTCGGCCGACCGATGGACAAGCGCCGCGGGACGGGATTATCAACCGACCTTGAGGACAGGGTTCGATGCTGAAGACTCAGGCAAAGTATCATCTCGGGCAGGTGCTGCGGCACCGAAAGCATCCCTTCCGGGGGGTGGTGTTCGACGTGGACGCGATGTTCTCGAACACCGAGGAATGGTACGACTCCATCCCCGAAGACAGCCGTCCGCGCCGGGATCAGCCGTTTTATCACCTGCTGGCCGAAAACGACCAAAGCTATTATGTGGCCTATGTGTCGGAACAGAACCTTGTTCCGGACGAGACCGGTCGGCCGGTGGATCACCCCGACCTGCCCGACCTGTTCGGCGATTTCGAGGATGGGCGCTATCCGCTGCAGTTCCAGATGAACTGACGGGTCCTAATAGCCAAGCGCGCAGCCGTCCTTGCGCGGGTCGGACGCGCCCTGCAGCACGCCGCTGTCGTCGATCAGGATGGCTTGTGCGCCGCCGATCGGTCCCTGGGCAGGAAGGACGTAATGCCCCATCGCAGCCAGTTGCGCGGCGACGTCACGGCTGTAGCCGTTTTCCAGTTGCAGCCCGCCGGGCCCGGCAAAGCTGCGCGGCCCGTCGATCGCCGCCTGCGGATGCATCCCGAAATCCACCAGGTTCGATACGAACCGTGCATGGCCGTTCGGCTGATAGGCCCCGCCCATCACGCCGAAGGGCATGGTCACACGCCCCCCCTTGCACAGCATCGCGGGAATGATCGTGTGCATCGGCCGCTTGCCCCCCGCTGCCTCGTTCGGGTGCCCCTGGTTCAGGGTAAACCCGGCACCGCGATTCTGGAAATTGATCCCGAAGCGGGCCGAAGCGAGGCCCGACCCGAAGCCGTGGAAGATCGAATAGATCAGCGAGACGGCCATGCGGTCCCGGTCGACCACGGTGATGTAGATCGTCTCGCGGTGCACGGCTTCGGTCAGGGGGGCGGCCTCGGGCATGGCGCGGCGCGGGTCGATCAGGGCGGCCAGCCTCGCGGCCGTATCGGCGGAAAGCATGTGGTCCAGCCGGCGGACATGGTCCGCATCTGCCAGAAAGCGGTTGCGCGCGTCATAGGCCAGCTTCGCGGCCTCGGCTTCCAGATGGGCGCGCTCGGCGCCGAACGGGTCCAGTGCCGCAAGATCGAACTGCGCAAGGATGTTCAGCATCAGGATCGCGGTTGCACCCTGGCCGTTCGGCGGATGTTCCAGCAGGTTCAGGCCCTTGTAAGGCCCGGACACGGGCGCGCCCCAGTCCGACACGGTCGCGGCGAAATCCTCCATCCGGTGACAACCGCCCAGTGCCGAAAGCGAGGCAACCATGTCTTCGGCCACCTCGCCCTCGTAGAAACCGGCGCGCCCTTCGGCGGCGATGCGGCGCAGAACCTCGGCCTGGCCGGGGGCGCGGAACATCTGCCCCGGTTCGGGAGCCTGCCCCTGTACCAGGAAAAAGCGTCGCGCGTCCCCCTGCAGGATGGCCGCGTCGTCGGCCCAGTCATGCGCCACGCGCGGGGCGACCGGCACGCCTTCGTCGGCATAGCGGATGGCAGGGGCCAGCGTCTGCGCCAGATCAAGGCTGCCCCAGTCGGACGACAACTGGCAGAAGGCATCGACGGCCCCCGGCACAGTCACCGCCTCGGGGCCGTGCAGCGGCACCGCCGCCAGCCCCCGGTCACGCATCGTCTGCGCCGAAAGCCCGGCGGGTGCCCGGCCCGACCCGTTCAGAGCGATCACCCGGTCGCCCTCCGACGGCTTCAGCAGCACAAAGCAGTCGCCGCCCAGACCGGTCATCTGCGGTTCGCAGATGCCCAGCAGGACAGCCCCCGCAATGGCGGCATCGGCGGCATTGCCGCCCGCCTGCAGGATATCGATCGCGGTTTTCGCGGCCAGCGGGTGCGAGGTTGCACACATGCCGTTCGCGGCAAAGACGGCGGAACGGCCGGGAAGGTGAAAGTCGCGCATGGCTGCCTCCGGATTGCGGAACCTTCAGCCTAGACCGGGCGGGGGCCTTTGGGAAACCGCAATTCCACCGGCACGCCTGTCGCGGGACGCGCCGACGGACCGGCGCGTGCCGCGCAGCGGCGGGGCGGGTCAGGTCGCGTCGGTCAGCAGCCGGAACCGAAGCTCGTTGCGCCCCTCGATCCGGCGATAGGCAAGGTCATGCGACAGGCTGCGGATCATGTGCCAGCCAAACCCGCCTTCCGGCAGATCGTCGAGATCCGAAACGGCGGGAGGCCGTCCTGCCGGCAGTTGTTCCCCCGGCATCGGAAGGCCGTGATCGGTGATGGCGCAGATCAGCGCCCCCGTCTCGACCGTGATCGACACCTCGATCTGGCCGGGCTGGGCGGCATAGGCGTGTTCGACCACGTTGTTCAGGGCCTCGGACAGGACAATCTCTGCCGTGCCTCGGGCATCTTCCGACAGAAACCGCAGGGGACGCCCGTCGAACAGGGCCTTCAGCGCGTGGCGCACCGCCATCGGATCACTGTTGAACACAAGCCGCACGAAAGGGGGACTGAAAGGTTCAGACGGCATCGCGAAGGACATCGCGCGCGGTCGGATGGATGATGAAGACCGAATCCATGCGCGTCAGCCGAAAGACCTTTTGCACCGTCGGCGTCAGCCCGGCGAGTTCAAGCCGCCGGTCGGGGCCAAGCAGTTTCATCACCGCCACGACCGCGCCGAGCCCGCTGGAGTCAAGAAACCCCACCTGTTCAAGGTCCAGCATCACCCGCGCGGGGGCGTTCGCCAGAACCTCGCGCATGCGGTCCTTGAACTGGATGGCAACGGCGGCATCGATGCGGTCCTCCCTCACGCGGACCAGCATCAGGTCACCCCGCATTTCGACCTCAAGTTCCATTCCGACCTCCGTCAAGCCCCTTGCCCGGCCACGCTGGCGCAAAGAGATTAGCAATCGGTAACCGTCGCCCTTTTGCAGGGCGCTGCGCGGCCCTATCCTGCGCCCGACCCGCATTGCAGCCCCTTGCCGAAAGATGCCCGCATGACCCCTGCCGACTATGACAGACTTGCCGACACCATCCGCGCACTGTGCCACGGCGAGACCGATGCGGTTGCCCTGATGGCGACCTTTGCCTGCGAACTGCACCAGGCGCACCCGATGGCGGACTGGACGGGGTTCTACCGGGTGACCGGGCCCGAGACACTCAAGATCGGGCCCTATCAGGGTGGGCACGGATGTCTTGTCATTCCCTTTTCGCGCGGTGTCTGCGGGGCCGCCGCCCGGACGGGGCAGGTCCAGATCGTGCCGGATGTCGCGGCGTTTCCCGGCCACATTGCCTGTGCGGCCTCGACCCGGTCGGAAATCGTGCTGCCGGTGCGCAACGGTGCCGGGCGGCTGCTGGGGGTGCTTGACCTTGACAGCGATACGCCGGATGCCTTTACCCGGACCGATGCAGACCGGCTTTCCGCCATTCTGGACGAAACGTTCCGCGCGGCGACCTGAAGCCTTGGGGCCGCACCGCGGCCTGGTTGACCGCCGTGGCCGGTCGGCGGGGCTTGCGGCAGGCGGCCGGACGATGGTTTAACCGCAGCACAGGCTTGCAGGCAGAAAAGGAACCGGCATGGCGCGGATCACGGTGCTGGATGGCGGCATGGGGCAAGAGTTGCTGGCCCGCACGGGCGACAGGCCCACGCCGCTGTGGGCGACGCAGGTGATGATCGACCATCCGCAGGTGGTGCGTGATATCCATGCCGACTATTTCGCCGCCGGGGCAACGGTGGCCACGACCAACACCTATGCGATTCAACATGACCGGCTGGCCCCCTTCGGCAAGGACGACCTGTTCCTGACACTGCACCGCACGGCCGCCGACCAGGCGCTGGCGGCGCGTGCCGCCCATGGTTCGGGGCGGATCGCGGTCTCGCTCGGGCCGCTGATGGCGTCCTACCGCCCCGACCTCTGCCCGTCACCCGAGGTGGCCGAAGGGCTTTATGCCGAAATCGTCGCCCTGCACGCCCCCCACGCCGACCTGTTCCTGGCCGAGACGATGGCCTCTGAGGCGCAGGCCGAAGGGGCGCTGCGCGGGGCGGCGGGGGGCGGCAAGCCGGTCTGGCTTTCGGTGACGGTGGATGACGCGAACGGCAGCCTTTTGCGGTCGGGCGAGCCGGTGGCGGCGCTGGCCCCGCTGGTGGAGCGGTATCGCCCGGCGGCGGTGCTGGTCAACTGCTCGGTTCCCGAGGCGATGGCCGATGCGCTGGCGGTGGTGGCAGGCTTTGGCGTGCCTTTCGGTGCCTATGCGAACGGCTTCACCCATATCACCGAGGCATTCAAGGCAGATGCCCCGACCGTTGATGCCCTGCATGCCCGCCATGACCTGACGCCCGAGAAATATACCGGTTTCGCGATGGGCTGGGTGGCGCAGGGAGCCACCATCGTCGGCGGCTGCTGCGAGGTCGGGCCTGCCCATGTCGCCGCGCTGACGGCGGCATTGCGTGCGGCGGGGCACGAGATCGTCTGAGGCATGGGCGATTTCGTCTATACCCCGCCTGAAGAAGGGCTGCGGCTGGTCCATCACGACGGGTCCATCGTGGTGGCGGACAAGCCTGCGGGCCTGCTGTCGGTGCCGGGGCGGGGCGAGGATCGGGCCGATTGTCTGATCGCCCGCCTGCGAGGCGTGTTTCCGGGGGTATTGCTGGTCCACCGGCTGGACCTGGATACGTCGGGCGTGATGGTCTTTGCCCTGACCAAGGCGGCACAGGTCGATCTGGGGCGGCAGTTCGAGGCGCGGACGGTGGAAAAGACCTATGTCGCGCGGCTGGCCGGGCGGCTGGAGCCCGACGAGGGGCGGGTGGACCTGCCGCTGATCGTGGACTGGCCGAACCGCCCGCGCCAGCATGTCAACCACGCCACGGGCCGCCCGGCACAGACCGACTGGCAGGTCATGGGCCGCAGCGACGGCGAAACCAGGGTGCGGCTGACGCCGCTGACGGGGCGCAGCCATCAGTTGCGGGTGCACATGGCGGAAACGGGGCACCCGATCCTGGGGGATACCCTGTATGCAACCGGGCAGGCAAAGGCCCATCCCCGGCTGATGCTGCATGCGGAAAGCCTGACGTTCCGGCACCCGGAAACCGGTCAGGCGGTTACCTACGGGGTGCCCAGCCCGTTCTGACCGGACAGTGCAAGCCGCCGCAAGATGCGGTGCGCCGCAGCCCTCCCTGCCCGCAAGCCCCAGGCGGTCACGCCGGTTCGGCCGGACCTGTCGCAGACGTTGCAGGGCTTGGCGACGCACCTGACGGAACTATCTCGGATCGTTCATGAACCCGAATTCATCATCGGCCTCGGGCAGACCGGCTGCGCCGCTGCAGGTCGGGAACCCAAGCGCCGGGTCCGGGTGCAACCGGCGTCAGCCGCCCGAAGAAGATTCGATGCCTTGACGGGCACGGCAGACCGGCGGGCAGAGACGTCGGCTGGTGAGGATTCCTGTCGGGCTGGTGCGGGCAATGATGTCAGAGAGTTAGCGCCAGCTTGCGCCCTTCGTGGAAGGCATAAGCGGCAAGCCGAGGGGCCGTGCAGTCGCCGATGCGGTGCAGGGTCTTGCCCGCCAGTGTCTCGGGGAACGGATCGAAGGCGATGTTGGTCGTGGCCATCACCAACGCCGAGGCGGCGACGGTTTCTTCCGCCCCGGTCAACAGGTTCCGCAGGGTGGCACCGTTGCCGTGCCAGCGGGCGATGCAATGTTCGGTGCGGGTCGTCACACCTGACCGCGCCAGCGCCCGGCGCATCGGACCATCGGCGGCGGTGCGGGTCAGCTCCTTGCCGACCATCGGATCGGGCGTGACCAGGATCACCTGTCTGCCCTGATCGGCCAGAAACCACGCGGTCCCCGCGCCGCGCCAGTTGCCGCCTTCGTCATAGACGATCACGGTATCGCCCAGCCGCGCCTCGCGGCGCAGCACCTCTTCGGGAGACCACACGGCGGCATCAAGGCCGGGCAGTTTCGGCTCTTGCGGCATCCAGCGCTGGCGACCGGAAGGGTCGGGCAATGATCCGGTGGCAAGGATGATCGTCTCGGCGGGGTGGGCCGCGATCTCGTCGGTCTCCAGAAAGGTGTTGAGCCTAAGCGTGACGCCCAGTTTCATGAACTGGCGTTCATACCAGTCCATCAGGTCAAGGATCTGCGCCCTGCGGGGTTGCAATCCGGCCAGCCGGAACTGGCCGCCGATGCGCGGCTGTGCCTCGGCGATCTCGACCCTGTGTCCCCGTTCGGCGGCGGCACGGGCCGCCTCGAGCCCGGCGGGGCCCGCGCCCACGACCAGAACATGTTTCGGCACGGGGGCAGGGCGGAACCGGTCGCCGCCCCATTCGAACTCGCGTCCCGCCGAGGGGTTGACGAGGCAGGAAATCCAGTAATCCCGGCTGCGGCGGCCCCAGCACATCTGGTTGCAGGAAATGCAGGACCGGATGTCGGAGGCGCGGCCTTCGGCGGTCTTGCGCGCAAGATGCGGATCGGCGATCTGACCGCGCACGATCGACACAAGATCGGCCTCGCCCGCCGCGAGGATGGCTTCGGCATTGTCGGGCGTGCGAATCGCGGCCTCGGACGTGACCTTGGCATGGGTCAGCGCCTGTTTCAGCAGCACGGTCACAGGTGTGGTGAGCTTTTCGGCATGGGTGAAGGGCGGGATGATGCCTTCGAATTCCAGATATCTGCCATAACCG
>JAAFHX010000161.1 GCA_013297695.1 Rhodobacterales bacterium
TCTACAACAGCCAACTGCCGCAATCCGCCCTCAAAGGCCGGACGCCAATCGCCGCCCTCAAGGACTGGCAACGCCAAAGACCCGTGTTGTTCCGGAAGCGCGTCTATAATCACGCGGGATGCGACAGGTAGGCGAGTTTCATCGGCACCTCACTGTGTGCGCCGGCCCTTCAGGACCGGCGCGGGATTGCTATTTGTGCAAATCCTCGATCCCCGTGACCTTGCAATGGGCAATTCCCCATTCGAGCGATGTCGGAGCGGAAAGCCAAGCCTGCATCTTTTTGCCGTAGACCGGGTCCTCATGAGGGATCGGAAGACTCATGATCAGCTTGACTGCGGCGCGTAGCTCGGTGTCCGACACCTCCCCATCCCGCAACAAGTCCCAATCGCGGCCATCATAGTACCCGCCGACCATAAGGACGTCGTCGGTCCCGCCTAGAGCGCGATGGTCCTTATCGGGAAAGGCCGTGTGCGAGACACCGGCCGGAATCACGATCACATCGCCCACCTCAAAAAGCATCGGGTCTTGGGCTGCGCCGCCGAGCCGGAGGGGCATCTTGCCACGAATCACGCCTAGGCATTCATGACAGGTCGAATGATAATGAGGATAAGGATAAACGCCGCGATAGGTCCAATTGTTGGTCCAGTTGTTGCTCGCAAAGGTCCGCTTCATGGCAGCTTCCATGTCCTCACCGTCGGTTGCGCTGACCGCGCCGCGATAGACAAGCAGCGGCAGCCGGCTGTTGATGACGGTTCCATCCGGGGCGTAGTAGTGTGTTTCTGGCTTGGTCGTCTGGTCGAGCATGTTAGGTTCCTCCCTTTTGCCCTCGTTTCAGTTCTCTGGAGAAAGCGCCCTGAGTATTCGGACCAAGCGACCATCGCGCTCGGCGGCAAGTGCATCAGGGTCTGTAGCGGCCAGCCCTTCGATCAGGATCGAGCGGGTAACGGCGTCGAGGTCTGGTCTGCCGAGATCCGCCCAAATGGCCTCGAAGGCCGGGCCGAGGTGATCGAGGAAGTGCGCCATGCCGCCGTCGCCACCCGCGACGTGGAAGGTCGTGTGCGGGCCCATGCTTGCCCATCGTAGGCCCGGCCCGGCAGTGACGGCCATGTCGATGTCACGGATGCTCGCCACGCCGGTCACTGCCAGATGGACAGCTTCGCGCCAAAGGGCTGCCTGCAAGCGGTTTGCCACATGCCCCGGGACCTCTTTTTCAAGGCGAATGCAGATTTTGCCCATGCGCTCATAGAGCGATTGGGCCACGTCGATCGCATCAGGACTGGTGCTGCCACCAGGGACCAGTTCGACCAGCGGCATCAGATGCGGTGGATTGAAAGGGTGCGACACCAGAAACCGCTCAGGTCTGACCAATCGTGATTGCATGGCCGAAGGGGGGATGCCCGAGGTGGACGAGGCAATCACGACTTGCTCGCCCGCACTGGACTCAATGCGCGACAGAGTATCGCACTTGAGGTTGAGGTCTTCGGGGACGTTTTCCTGAACGAATGCCGCTTTGGTCACTGCCGCCTGCACGCTATCCTGAAAGCTCAGCATGTCGAGCGCCTGCTCGAGGGAAACCGTAGAGCGAACATGTCGCCAAGCACGGCGTATCACGGCACGACTGCGCTCTTCGGCCCTCGTATCAGAGTCGTAGCAGTGGACCGGGTGCCCGTTGGCAAGGAACAACGCAACCCAACTAGCGCCGATAGTCCCCAGCCCGATCACGGCGATAGGCGCTGAGCCTGATATCGCCTCCAGTGGCTTCGCCGCCATTCTCACTTCCTCCCGAGCATGCGCTAATCTTTTTGTGGATGGCACGCGGTTTGCGCCCGAATATGACAGGCACTAGGACTGAAGAGATTGGACGGATCGCGACGATTTTGGTACCGATCGCCTATCGGTGGTTGGCGCGGTAACTTCCCGGGCTCTCGCCCATTGCAAGCGTGAACTTGCGTGTCAGGTGGCTTTGATCACAATATCCGCACATGAATGCAACTTGCGAAATTGCTGTATCGGTTCGGCGGAGGATCGAAGCCGCCCTCTTAATTCGTGCTTGGGCAACATAGTCGTGTGGGGTTATCGCCATACTCTCGGCAAAGACTTTGCGAAAGCGCGACACGCTCAGACCTGCGATCTGTGCCAGATCCCGGATGGCAAGTCGATTTTCCAGGTTCAACTCGATATGCGTCACGGCCCTTGCTATCCGATGGTCGAGAGGCGGCTCGATGGTGTCGATCACGCGTGTCACGCCGATAAGGCCGCAGATTCGTCCCTTTGGGTCGCGCGCAGGAACCTTGGTTGTTTCGACCCATATGGTCTGCGCGGCAGCACCGACTATCACTTCCGCCTTGTTGTGTAGAGTATGACCCAGGCGAATGACCGAGGCATCGTCGGCCATGATCGTGCGGGCGATATGCGTGGGCCAGAAGGCTTTGTCCGTCTGTCCGAGGATATCATCTGGCGTCTTGGCGCCAAGGATCTGCGTGGTAAAGGGATTGCAATGGGTCCAGCGCCCTAGAGCGTCCTTCATGTAGAAACAAATATTCGGCAGGTGTTCAAGAACGTCACCGACGTTCGCTGGATCAAAGCCTTCACTGCTTCTAATCATCTCTACGCCATAAGCTAAAGGGGGGCTGATAGGAAAGCTAACCTGTTGATGTTCAACCAGGCCTGAGCCGGTTCCTTCACCGAGACGTGGGCGATCTCTGATTATTGATTTCGGTTCATGCCAGAGTCAAGGGTGGGTTTGTTGCCGTCTTCATTCGGGCTGTTGCGTCTGAACTTGCTTTGACGCGGAAGCTGTTCAAGCCGACGTGATCGAACGACAGAAGCGGCGAGGCGGCTAGATCTGACCCAGAGCCGGATCAGCCTGGAGACTAGTTGTTTCATCCCGGATGATCACATAGACCCTCGCCGCTCTGCGCTGTTCATGGCAAGGTCGATCCTGCGAGAGGTTGGGGATGGAGTGCGAGCATGTTGATCTCTCTACATAAGCAGGCCACCACGACGCCGAAGGTCCGGGCCGCGATCCAGGCGAGCAGCGAACCGGCCTGGCGGGTGGCGGAACGCCACGGGATCTCCGAGCAGACGGTGTGGAAGTGGCGCAGCCGCTCCGACGTCCACGACCGCAGCCACACCCCGCACCGCTTGCAGACGACGTTGACCCCGGCGCAGGAGGCCGTCGCGGTGGCGCTGCGCAGGACCCTGCTCCTGCCGCTCGACGACCTGCTCGCCGTGGCGCGCGAGTTCCTCAATCCGCATGTCTCGCGCTCGGGGCTTGACCCCTCGCCATCGGGCTTGAACCGATGGCGCCCGCTGGCTCGACCTCCGGCGCCATGGTGTGGGCAACCTGCAGGCGCTGAAGCCGAAGGAACCCAAGCCCGCGCATGGCAGCTTCAAGGCCTACGAGCCCGGCTACCTGCACATCGACATCAAATACCTGCCCCAGATGGCCGACGAGGATCGCCGCCGATACCTCTTCGTGGCCATCGACCGGGCGACGCGGTGGGTCTTCGTGCGCATCTATCCGGCGCAGACCGCGGCCAACGCGCGCCGCTTCCTGCGCGATCTGGAGCGTGCGGCCCCGATGAAGATCACCAAGGTGCTGACCGACAACGGAAAGGCCTTCACCGACCGCCTGTTCGGCCTGCGCAAGCGCGCGGCCAGCGGACAGCACGAGTTCGACCTGCTCTGCGCGGACCTCGGCATCGAGCATCGCCTCGCCCCGCCGATGCGACCGCAGACC
This sequence comes from Rhodobacterales bacterium, assembly GCA_013297695.1. Lineage (GTDB taxonomy): Bacteria > Pseudomonadota > Alphaproteobacteria > Rhodobacterales > Rhodobacteraceae > Aliitabrizicola. The sequence goes on from JAAFHX010000161.1 coordinate 3,743, forward strand.
AACGGCATGGTCGAGCGGTTCAACGGCCGGATCGAGGATGTCCTTCAGAGCCATCGTTTCCAGAGCGGCGGGGACCTGGAGCAGACCCTCCTGCGCTACGTCCACCTCTACAACAGCCAACTGCCGCAATCCGCCCTCAAAGGCCGGACGCCAATCGCCGCCCTCAAGGACTGGCAACGCCAAAGACCCGTGTTGTTCCGGAAGCGCGTCTATAATCACGCGGGATGCGACACCTAGCAGATGCCAGCTTTGTGCGGATCGGTCGCCCCGTCATAGTGGGTTGCAACTTGCAGGAAGAGGAGATTATCAGGCGGAATGATCCGGGTGGCCGCCTTCTACTGTTTTGCGCGTTTCGACCGGCCTGCGGCCCTGCGTGGGCCGCTTCTGGACCTGTGCCTGGCCGAAGGGGTGCGCGGGTCGATCCTGCTGGCACCCGAAGGGGTGAACGGCACCATTGCCGCGCGGGGCGGCGGGGTTGACCGGGTGATCGGCCACCTGCGCGGCCTGCCCGGCTGTGGCGGGCTGGAATGGAAGGAAAGCGTCGCCGAAACCATGCCCTTTGCCCGCATGAAGGTGCGGCTGAAGCGCGAGATCGTGACGATGGGTCAGCCGGGGGTGAATCCGCTCGCCGGAACAGGGGCTTACGTCTCGCCCGCCGACTGGAACGCGCTGATTTCCGCCCCGGACGTCGCGGTGATCGACACGCGCAACACCTATGAGGTGGCCATCGGCACCTTCGCGGGCGCGGTGGACCCCGGCACGCGGGCGTTCGGCGACTTTCCCGCCTGGTGGCAGGCGAACCGCGAACGGTTTGCGGGCAAGCGGATCGCGATGTTCTGCACCGGTGGCATCCGCTGCGAGAAATCGACGAACTATCTGATCGGGCAGGGAGTTCCGGAGGTGTTCCACCTGAGCGGCGGCATCCTGAAGTATCTGGAGGAGGTGCCCGAGGCCGAAAGCCTGTGGCGGGGCCAGTGCTTTGTCTTTGACCAGCGGGTCTCGGTCGGCCATGGCCTTGTTGCGGGCGGTCTGACCCTGTGCGGTGGCTGTCGCCGCCCGCTTCGTCCCGAAGATCTTGCCCACCCGGCCCATGAAGCCGGGGTGACCTGCCCTGCCTGCGTGGATGACCACAGCGAGGCCGACCGCGCCCGGTTCCGCGAGCGGCAGCGCCAGATGACCCTGGCGGCAGCACGGGGATTGCGGCATCTGGGCGGGCCGGAACAGGGTTGACGGGCGGGCGGATGCCGCGATCCATCCGCCGCCGCAAGGGCTGGGCACCTCCGGTTCCGGTTGACAGCGGGGCCGACATCCCCCGATCCTGACCTTGGCAGGTGGCCAATGGGGCCGCCCCCCCGGTGCTCGGCAGACCCCGCAACGCCGCAAAGCACGCCGATGATGCCGATCCCGCCCTGCATCGCTGCGGAGTTGAACACGCAGTACCGCCGCGCGCTGCATTGTCTGCCGCTCGGGGAAGCCCCGATTTTCCGCCACGGGTGCGGGGAAGCGACGGACATCAAAAGGCCGACTGTTGCCCGGGCGATGGCCCGGCGAGTCCTGACCCCGGCCACGACCTGTCGGATACCGCCGCCTGCCGTACCGACAGGGTGCGTTCGGTGACCATCACGCCGAATAAGGGGGCGCGGGGCAGGCGGCTGAGTGCGGCCTTGCTCCGGGGGTGGCGCTGCCTGTAGCCTCGACAACAAGGTGGTATCGCCGGGCCTCGCGGGAAGGTACGCAACCTGCGCAGGTCCGGGAATGGCAAGGGGATGGGCGTGGCGATGACGGAATCTATCCCCGCAACGGCAGAGCACCCGGCGGGTCACGGGCCGGAGGGCGCAAAGCCAGGGCTGATCCGCGCCCTTGTGGACGAGACCGACCGGTATCTTGCCACCCTGCCCGGCCCCGGCGTGGCCGAGGTGCGGGCCGGCATCGCCGCTACGCGCGACGGGGCGGTAACGCCGCAACCGGCGCGGGGTCATCCCGTGGTCGGGACCCATCTTGGCCCGGCGCTGGCGGCGCTGGCCGTGACGCACCCCGCGCTGGCCCTGGCCATCGGCGCTGCGGCCCCGCTGCTGGTCTGGCGGCCCTATGACCGCTATCCGCCCGAGGCCATCGGCGCGGGTTTTGCCGAAGGACATGCCTTCTGCACCATCATCGGCCCCGACGCGCCGATGGACGCGCCCGATTTCGACCTTGGCCTGTTCGTGATCGCGCCGCATGTGCTTTACCGGGACCACCGCCACCAGGCCCCCGAGCTTTATGCCCCGCTGACCGGCCCGCATGGCTGGAGGTTCGGGCCGGAAGGGCCGCTGACGCTGCGCGCGGCGCATCTGCCGGTCTGGAACGCGCCTTTGGCACCGCATCTGACCAAGGTCGGCCCGGTGCCGTTTCTTGCGATCTTCGGCTGGACGCGCGACGTGACCGTTCCTGCCGAGGTGATCCCCGCCGCAGACTGGCCCGCGCTGGAGGCGCTGCGGCTGCCCGGTTAGGCGGCCCTGGCCTTCAGCCTCTGTCGCCACAAGGTGAACAGTCCGGCACAGACCACCACCGCCGCACCAAGGGCGACATTGGTTTCCAGCCTTTCGCCGAACAGCAGGATGCCGATGGACGACGCAAAGACCAGTTGCAGATAGGCGAAGGGCTGCACCGCGCTCGCCTCTGCCACCTCATAGGCCCGGATCAGCAGCCAGTGCGCGAAGGCCGCCGTACAGCACAGCGCGGCCATCCAGCCCCAGTCGGGCAGGGTCATCGGTTCCCAGAACCACAGGCCGAGCGGGGTCATCGCCGCAGCCCCGACGGCACCGGTCCAGAAGAAGCTGACCGAAGCCGCATCGCCCCGCGCGACATAGCGGGTCAGCAGGCCGTACATCGCGAACATGAAGGCCGACAGCAGCGGGATCAGCGCCGCAGGGGAAAACACCGCCACCCCCGGCTGCAGGATGATGAGCACGCCGACAAATCCGATGCCGATGGCCGTCCAGCGCCTCCAGCCGACCTTTTCGCCCAGCACCGGCCCGGACAGGGCGGCCACCAGCAGAGGATAGCAGGTAAAGACCGCGTGGCTTTCCACCAGGCCCAGCCGGACAAAGGCCACGACCATCACGCAGACCTCGGCCGCCAGCAAGAGGCCGCGCGTGACCTGAAGCGCCGGATAGCGAGACCGCACCGCGGCACGCAGCCCGCCCTCGTTGCGGGTGGCCATGGCCATGACGAAGGCGGCGAAGAACCAGAAGCGGATCATCACCACCATGAAGACGTTGTACTCGCCGGCAAGATGGCGCGAGATGCCGTCCTGCACCGAGAACACGAAGGTGGTGGCGATCATCAGCCAGATGCCGAGGCGGGTATTCTGTTCGGTCACGGGCAGGGTCCTGACGGTGCAACGGCACCGCCTGCCTGTCGCGTAAATCAGGCCGGTCCACAAGCCGGAACGGCGGTGCTATCCGGCGAGGATGCCCGCCGTCATGTGGCGCTTGCGGCCAAAACCGGGGCGGCGTTCCACCGTGAACCCCGCCGCTGCAAGGGCGCGGCGTACCGCGCCGGCCGCCGTATAGGTGGCAAGGGTGCCGCCCGGAAGGGTATGTCGCGCCACCTCGGCCAGAAGCGGAGCCTGCCAGAGTTCGGGGTTCTTCGCGGGCGAAAAGCCGTCGAGGAACCAGGCATCTGCCCGCCCGGTCCAGGCGGGCAGCGTCTGGCGTGCATCGCCGATGATGACCTCGGCCTGCAGCCCGTCCAGCACGATCCGCCGCTGCCCGGCCGCCCAGAGGTCAAGAACCGGACCGGCCAGGGCCAGGGCTTCCGGAAAGGCCGCCAGCGCCCGCGCCATGTCGGGTGCGGCCATCGGAAAGGCCTCGAAACTGGTAAAGCACAGCGGGCCGGGAAGGGCCGCCGCCTGCCACGCCCGCCACGCCGTCAGCAGGTTCAGCCCCGTGCCGAACCCGGTTTCCGCGATGTGAAAGCCGGGGCGAAAGCGCCCGGGCAGGCCGTTCCCCGCAAGAAAGACGTGCCGCGTTTCCGCCAGCCCGCCCGCCAGCGAGAAGTAGGGGTCGTCGAAGCGGCGCGAGACGGGCACCTGTCCGTCGGTCCAGTCAAGGTCTGCAGTCTGTTCGCTGTCGGTCATATGCCCTACATCCCGGCAAGGATGGCAGGATGGGCAGGCGGGCAGGGCATGGCAAGACCGGATGTGGCACCCCCTGACATGACCGTTCATGGTGCGGGCATCTTCGGGCTGTCGATCGCCTGGGCGGCGGCGCGGCGGGGCGCGCGGGTGCGGGTGATCGACCCGCATGGCATCGGGGCCGGGGCCAGCGGCGGGCTGGTCGGCGCGCTGTCGCCGCATGTGCCCGAAGGCTGGAATGCCAAGAAGGCCTTTCAGCTTGACAGTCTGCTGATGGCCGAAGGCTGGTGGGCCGGGGCCGAAGCGGTCTCGGGCCTTTCGTCGGGTTACGGGCGGATGGGAAGG
>JAAFHX010000162.1 GCA_013297695.1 Rhodobacterales bacterium
GCAACCGATGGCGCGAATGACTTCGACATCGCCGACGGCATCTATGCGGTCGATACCGAAGGCCCGGCGCGCGGCCTGCCGAAGCTTCTGTTCGCCTGCCCGAAAGGGGCCGAGGCGACGGGCCCGTTCTTCACGCCCGACGGCACGACCCTGTTCGTGTCGGTCCAGCACCCGGGCGAGGACAGTGAAACGACCGCCGCGCTGACCACCCGCTGGCCCGACTTCAAGGAGGGCAGCCTGCCGCGCCCCGCCGTGGTCGCAATCCAGCGCCTCGACGGGATGGAAGTCGCAAGCTGACACCGCCACCCGGGCGGCCCTTTCCGGGGGGCCGCCCGTCCCCGGCTGCGGTATGTTCGTCCGGCGTGCCCAAGGGGCACCGCTGCGCCTGACCTGCCCGCGTCCGCAAGCGACTTTGCTCCTGCCGAGGCACCCTGCGGTCGGGAAAGGTTCTCCTGTCTTGTCCTGCCGTTGCCTGACCCCGTTGCCGCCCCCGGCGCGGGCAGGTGCCTGCCGCCCGGCAGCCGCCTCAGGCGCTTGTCCCAAGGCGCGCGAGCAGGTCGTCGAGTTGCGCGAACTGCTCTGGCATGGCTCCCTCCATCCCCTCGATGGATAGGTCCAGCACTTCTTTCGTGGGGTGCCGCTCGTGCAGGGTCAGCAGCGTCGTTGCGCCCTCGTCCGCAAAGGTCACGGTCGTTACCGGGCCTTCGGCGCTTTCCTCGTTCGTCCAGACGAGCCGCACCTCCGGCACCACCTCAAGGTAGCTGCCAAAGAACGCCATGGCCGACGCGGCATCCGCACCGAACACAAGCCGGTAGGTTCCCTTGTTGCGAACGTCCATCTCGCAGGACAGAAGGGGCACAGCCATCGACCGGGGAACCCACCACTGCACGAACAGGTCCGACCGCGTCCACGCGGCGTAGACCGGCCGCACCGGGGAATTGAACCGGCGCGTGACGACCAGATCGCGCGCCGAGGTCCGTTCAATCGCCGTGCCGTTCCTTGCCGGGGCGGGGCCGTCCTTGATCGCGTCCATCGGCTGTCTCCTTTTGCTGAAGGTCCTGAAGCACCTCGTCCAGCGCGCTGAACCGTGCCCCTCAAAGCTGGCGACACCGCTCGATCCGGGCGGACTCCTCTTCCGGCCGACGGTGCCCAGGACTCCACACCCTGGTCCGTCAAACCTTTCCAATCAAGACAAGCCCCGCCCGTTCCATCATGGCCCCCCGCTTCTTCGTGCCTGCCAGGTCATGTCGAACGTCTCCGCCAAATCCGTGACCGAGGCATCTGCCCTGCGGTTCCATCACCCGCGCCGATTGCCGTCGGACCGCGCCGCACGGGACAGGTCGGACGGGGGGGCTGGACTGAACGATCCGGTCCGGCAACCTGCACAGGCATCTGTGGCCCGCAACCGTCCTTCGCGCCGCCCCCCCCTCACGCATCGGGCGTATCCGTATCCCCGCCGCCCGAGTCGCGCTGCCTTCGCGCGGTGGCGGCGAGTTTTTCGTAGCGTTTCCGGAACGCCTCCAGTTCGCGGTCGTCCAACTCCTCAAGGTCAAGCAGCGCGTTGTGCGCACCCTGTGTCGCGCGGATCAGCTCGTCCAGCTTGATCTGGATCGCCTGCGTGTCGCGGTTCTGGGTGTTCTGGATCAGGAACACCATCAGGAAGGTGATGATGGTGGTCCCGGTGTTGATGACCAGTTGCCAGGTGTCGCTGAAGCCGAAGATCGGCCCGGTCAAAATCCAGACGGCGATCACCCCGACGGCGACCGTGAACACCACCGGCCGACCGCAGACCCGGGCCACCGCCTTGGCAAAACCCGCATAGCGTTCCGTCCGCGCCATCCTGTGCCCTTTCACGGCCCCCGCCCCAGGTCCTGCATCGCCTGCCCAAGCGTCATCTCCGGATCGAAGGCCCCCGTCTGCAGGAACCGGATCGTCTCGGCAATCACCACGGGATTCAGCATCATGAAGGTATGCGTCACCGGCAGCACGATATGATCTGTCATGCCCGCCACACGCGTGCTTTCGACCGATACCTTGCCGTCATCCGCCCCCGGGATCATCGTTGACCAGACCGGGTTGACCGACCGGTTTCCCGCAATCACCCCCAGTTCGAAATCCACCGGCCCCAGGGCCAGCGGCACCGACGCCGGGCCCGTACCCAGTTCCAGCCCCGCAGGACCGTTCAGCCATTCAAAGGCGGCAATCGACCCAAGGGCATCGACCAGTTCCGACCCCTGGTTCGGCGGGGCCAGCATGACCACCCGCCCCATCCGCGCGGGACGGTTCTGCTCCAGCCACAGCCGCGCCAGAACACCGCCCATCGAATGCGTCACGAAATGCACGCGGGTATCGCCGCAGGCCGCCACTGCGGGGCCGACATGCCGCTGCGCCAGTTCGCGCACCGGCTCGGTGGTGGACGGATAGCCGGTATTCACCACGGTGAACCCCTGCGCCTGCAGCGCCTTTTCCATTGCCAGAAGCGAGGTCTGCGTCCGCGCCAGCCCATGCAGCAGCACGACGCAGTCCGCGTGCGCCATCGGCACCGACAGCATCAGCATCAGCATCAGCATCAGCATCAGAACAGGCATCATCCGCATCGCCCGACCCTAGCCGATCCGCAGGGCATGGACAATTCACGGCTTCGGCGGCACCCTTGCGCCATGACCCGTCGATCGCCCCGACTTGCCGCGCGCGCCGTGATCCTGCACGATGACCGGCTGCTTCTGGTCAACGCCTGGCCGGGCGGGCGTTCCGACCTCTGGTGCGCGCCGGGGGGCGGTGCCGAGGCAGGACAGTCGCTTCCCGACACGCTGATCCGCGAGGTGCATGAGGAAACCGGCCTTGCGGTCACGGTGGGCGCGCCCTGCCTCATCAACGAATTCCACGACCCTGCCAGCGGCTTTCACCAGGTTGACCTGTTCTTTCGCTGCACCATCGCGTCGGGCACCCTGTCCGATGACTGGCGTGACCCCGAAGGCGTTGTCTCGGACCGCCGGTTCTTCGCCCGGTCCGATCTGGAACTCGGCCGCATCCGGTTCAAGCCCGACAGTCTTGGCGCAGCCGCCTGGGGCGGCGGCCTGCTGTACGACCCGCTGGAAGTGATCGTCCGGTGATCCGCACGGTCGCGCGACTCTGCCGGCCCCGTGGCGATGCCCCTTGCAGCGGCAACAGGGCGGTTCCGGGTACCCTCCAACAGCCCCAACAGGGACAGGACATGCGATGACCCCACCGAAGAACACCATCTGCCTGTGGTTCGAAAAGGACGGCGAGGCGGCCGCCCGCTTTTATGCCGAAACCTTCCCGGACAGCAGGGTGTCATCCGTGTTCCGCGCGCCCGCAGACTTTCCCGGCGGCAAGGCGGGCCAGGTGCTGACGGTCACGTTCACGGTCTGCGGCATCCCGTGCATGGCACTGAACGGCGGACCCGCGTTCCGCCAGACCGAGGCTTTCTCGTTCCAGATCGCCACCGGGGATCAGGCCGAAACAGACCGCTACTGGACCGCGCTCGTTGGAAACGGCGGCACGGAAAGCGCCTGCGGCTGGTGCAAGGACAGGTGGGGCATTTCGTGGCAGATCACGCCGCGCACCCTGACAGAGGCGCTTTCGGCCGGCGGGGAAGAGGCCGCACGCGCATTTGCGGCGATGATGCATATGACAAAGATCGACGTTGCCGCCATCGACGCCGCCCGGCGCGGCTGACGCCGGGTGTCCCGCCCGCCCCGGCACGGCTAGCCATCCCGAAATGCAGAACGGGGGCGGCTTGCGCCACCCCCGTTCCGGTTCGTCCAACCCGAAAGATCAGGCCAGCGCGAGGTTCGTCGCCGATTCGCGGCCGTCACGGCCGGTCTCGATCTCGAACGTCACGGCCTGGCCGTCGTCCAGTTGGCGGATGCCCGCACGTTCCAGCGCCGACACATGCACGAACACGTCGCGCTTGCCGCCAGCCGGGGCGATGAATCCGAAACCCTTGGTTGCATTGAACCATTTCACGGTGCCAGTGGCCATCGTGAATACTCCTGTCTTGTTTGCCACCCGCAAGATGCGGCAGCCCGGCCCGTTCACATCCGATCGAGAGACTGAAGCCGAGACGGAAACAGAAGTCGAAAGAGAAAGAATAGCTCGAGTGACATAGGCGCACCCCCGGCCTTGCGCAAGGGGCAAGTGTCAGACGCGCCGCACGCTCAACGCCAGCGCGACCCCGCCCAGCACGACAAGCCCCGCCACGACAAGCCGCAGGCTGACCGGTTCAGCCAGAACCACCGCTCCGCAGGCCGCCGCAAGCACGGGCACCGTCAGTTGCGCCACCCCCGCCCGCGCCGCCCCAAGGCGCGGCAGGATCGCGTACCACAGCGCATAGCCAAGGCCCGACGTCACCATCCCCGACAGCACTGCCAGACCAAGCCCCGCCGCACTGACCGTCCCGGCCCCGCGAAGCAGCCAGACCAGCGCCAGCCCCGGCGGCACGGCCAGCGCAAAGTTCCAGGCCGTCGCCGCCAGCGCGTCGGCCTGCCCGCGCGCGCTCAGCGAATAGATGCCCCAACCCGCGCCTGCCAGCGCCATGAACCCCGCGTGCATCAGGCTGATCCCGGTGCCCGTGCCCGGCGCAAGCAGCCCCGCCAGCCCGGCCAGCGCCAGGGCGGCCCCCGCCCACCGCCGTGCGGGCACCGCCTCGGCCGCGATCAGTGCCCCCGCGAACATCGTCACCTGCACCGTCGCGAACAGGATCAGCGCGCCCGCCCCGGCGTCGATGCCGCCATAGGCCAGCGAGAACCCGAACAGATAGATCAGCAGCGCGGCCGGCCCCACGGCCCGCCCGCGTGCTCCCGGCCAGACCGGCACCCCGCGTGCCCGGAACCGCCAGAACACCAGCGCCAGCAGCGCCGCCGCCCCGGCCAGCAGGCGCGCCCCGGCGAAATCGGCGGCCTCGATCCAGCCGCCGCCCACGGCCATCCGGTTCAGCACCGAGTTGCCCGCAAAGGCGGCCATCGCAAGGGCGGTCAGCAGGAACAGGCGCATCGCCAGAGGCTATCGCGGGTCGCCCCGCACTGCCACCCCGGACTGCCCTCAGGCCACCGCAGGGATGTCGTCCGGGTCGTGCCAGACCGGAATCCCCCGTTCCCGCGCGATCCGCACATCATTGTCTGCGCCGGTCGAGGCCCCCTCCAGCCGCAGCACCCCGTCACAGCGTGCCAGCAACCTGTGCGCCGCCGGATGCAGGATGCTGTCATACAGCGCGCCGCCCACCGGGCCGCCGCCCGCGCCCTCCAGCACCGGCAGGGCCACCCATTCGCCGATCATCGGCACATGGCCCTTGTGAAAGATCGGCCAGGCCGCAGCCTCCAGCCGTTTCAGGTTCGCGGCCATCTTCGCCGGGTCGTCGCCCGTGCCGGACCGGTACGGTCCGGCAATCAGGATCATCATCGCGGTGGTCATCGGCTTCTTCCTCTTCTGCCCGCCTTCCCCCTAGCCAATCCGGATGATTCGTGCAATAGCATGCGTTATCATGCAGGATCATGCAACCATGCTTACCGCCCAACGCAAAGCCCACCTTCTCGCCCGCCTCTCCCGGACCGGTCGCCTGGTCGCGGCGGACGAGGCGCGGGCGCTGAAGCTGTCGGAAGACACCATCCGCCGCGACCTGCGCGACCTTGCGGCCGAAGGACTGCTGCTGCGGGTCCATGGCGGCGCGCTGCCGCTGTCCCCGACGCACACACCGCTTTCCACGCGGGCCACGCTCCATCCGGCCCTCAAGGACCGGCTTGCCGCCCGTGCCGCGGCGATGATCCGGCCGGGGCAGACCGTCATCCTTGACGGCGGCACGACGCACCTCGCGCTCGTCCGTGCCCTTCCCGAAGGCTTGTGCGCCACCATCGTCACCCACAGCCCGGTGATTGCCGCAGCGCTTGAACCACATGCGGGCATTGCCGTGCTGCTGATCGGCGGGCGGCTGTTCCGCCATTCCATGGTCACGACCGGTGCCGTTGCCGCCGAAGGCTTCGCGCGCCTGCGGGCCGATCTGTGCTTTCTGGGTGTCACCGGCCTGCACCCCGACGCAGGGCTGACCACTGGCGACGCCGAAGAGGCCGCCATCAAGCGCGCCCTGCTGGCCGCTGCCGGAGAAGCCATCGTGCTGGCAACCCCCGACAAGATCGGCACGGCCTCGCCTCACATCATCGGCCCGCTGGCCTTGGTCTCGACCCTAGTCATCGCAGCCGAAGGCCCCGACCCCGGGCTCTGGCCCTGCGGAACCTCTTCCGTCCCGGAAATCCTGCGGGTCTGATGAATTCATCTTGGCGCAAATATCCCCGCCGGAGGCATTGACCGCCCGAAGGCGACACATGATCGCACAGCGCCCCCGGTTCCCTGCCCCCGGCAATCTGATCCAGTCCCGAAGCGCCAGCCCCGGGACGGACCGATTTTTCGCAGAAAAATCGTCAGCGCAGCCCGATCTGCGCCAGCGCCTGCGCCAGCGCGGGGGGCAAGGCTTCGTCGCGTACGCGGGTGCGGGCCAGATCGGGCGGCGCATCCGCAGGCGGCAGATAGCGCCAGCCCTGAAAAGGCCGCCGCGCCGCAGCCTCGGTGCGGATCACCTCAGGGTCGAGCACCAGCGCGCAGCGGGTGATCCCGTCGCCGCCAATCCGCTCTTCCAGCCCGACGATCCGCTGACGGCACAGGATCGCGCCCTTGAACACCCAGTACAAAGACCCGCCCGCAAGCACTTCTTCCGCGCGTTTCGGCCACATCCGGGTGATATGCACCGGCCTCCCGCCCGCCCAGTCGTGCCGATGCGCCTGCTGCCACAGGATCAGGTCCTCGACCCGGTCCGCCCCGACACAGAGTTTCAGCAGATTGACATGTTCGGCCATCGGATTCACCCCCGCAGGGCCGACAGCATAGCCCGATCCGCGACAGGGGCAATGCGTTGACCCGCCCTTGACCTACCATTATCTTGTAGCCAATGGCCCTTCCCCCACAAGCAAGAGTTATCCCCATGTCCCGATTCGCCGCCCCCATCGCCGAGCAGATCTGGGACATGAAGTATCGCTTCAAGCAGGCCGACGGGACCCCCGTCGACCGCACGGTCGAGGATACCTGGCGGCGGATCGCCCGTGCGCTGGCGGAAACCGAGGCCGATCCCGGCCTTTGGGAAGACCGGTTCTACACCGCGCTGGAAGGCTTCCGCTACCTTCCCGCAGGGCGGATCACCGCCGGGGCAGGCACAGGCCGGTCGGTCACGCTGTTCAACTGCTTTGTGATGGGCACGATCCCCGACAGCCTTGCAGGCATCTTCCAGATGCTGAAGGAGGCGGCGCTGACCATGCAGCAGGGTGGCGGCATCGGCTATGATTTCAGCACGATCCGCCCGCGCGGGGCGGCCGTTCACGGCGTTGCCGCCGACGCCTCGGGGCCGCTGTCCTTCATGGATGTGTGGGATGCGATGTGTCGCACGATCATGTCGGCGGGCAGCCGTCGCGGTGCGATGATGGCCACGATGCGCTGCGACCATCCGGATATCGAGGCCTTCATCGACGCCAAGAAAGACCCGGCCCGCCTGCGCATGTTCAACCTGTCGGTGCTGGTCACCGACCCGTTCATGGCGGCGGTCAAGGCCGATGCCGCCTGGGACCTTGTGTTCGACGGTGCGGTCTGCCGCACCCTGCCCGCGCGGGACCTCTGGAACCGCATCATGCGGTCCACCCATGAGGTTGCCGAACCCGGCGTGATCTTCATCGACCGGATCAACGCGATGAACAACCTGGCCTATGCCGAGACCATCGCAGCGACCAACCCCTGCGGCGAACAGCCCCTGCCGCCCTACGGGGCATGTCTGCTGGGCTCGATCAACATGGCGACGCTGGTGGCGCACCCGTTCGAAGCGGACGCGACCCTTGATCTGGCCGCGCTCGACGATCTGGTGCGCACGGCGGTGCGGATGATGGACAATGTGGTCGATGCCTCGCGCTTTCCGCTGCCCGAACAGGCCGCCGAGGCGCGGGCCAAGCGGCGGATCGGGTTGGGGGTGACAGGGCTGGCCGATGCGCTGCTGATGGTCGGGCTGCGCTACGGGTCCGAAGAGGCGGCGGCACAGACCGAACGCTGGATGCACGCCATCGCCCGCGCAGCCTATCTCGCCTCGGTCGATCTGGCGAAGGAGAAGGGGGCCTTCCCGCTGTTCGACGC
>JAAFHX010000163.1 GCA_013297695.1 Rhodobacterales bacterium
TCTTTCGCAGCGAACGATAAAGCGCGAAGGGCGGCAGCGTGAAATCCTGCGCCCACCGCTGCGACGGCACGACCTGAAAGATGTCGCCCGCGCGGATATACTCCTTGGCCTTTTCTACCGCCGCCCGGTAGCCTTCGGGCGTGAAGTTCGACCGCGCCGCGCCGACCTGCGCGGCCTCGCCAAGATCGCGCAGCGCGGGCGGGGCGCGGTCCAGGTCGCGCAGGGCGTCCATCACCCGTTCGGCGGCCTGCGCATAGGCGGCGCGCGCGGACAGGCCCGAGGCAACCCAGGCGGGCACGACCACCGTCACCTCGCCCTTCACTCCGTCCAGCACGGCCACCACCGAAGGGCGCATAAGCACGGCATCGGGCAGGCCGAGCGGGTCGGGGTTCACATCCGGCAGATGTTCGACCAGCCGGATCATATCATAGCCCAGATAGCCGAACAGACCGGCTGCGATAGGCGGCAGATCGGGCGGCATGTCGATCCGGCTTTCCGCGATCAGTGCGCGCAGGCTGTCCAGCGGGGCGGCGGTCTCGGGGCGGAAGGCGGCCGGGTCGAACCGCGCCTCGCGGTTGATCCGCGCCTGCGTGCCATGGCATTGCCAGATCAGGTCGGGCTTCATGCCCACGACCGAATAGCGCCCGCGCACCTCGCCGCCCGTCACCGATTCCAGCATGAAGCTGTCCGTCCGCGCCTCGGTCAGCTTCAGCATCAGCGAGACGGGCGTGTCGAGGTCGGCGGCAAGGCGCGCATGGACAAGCTGGTTGCGACCCTGCGTCCAGCCGCGTTCGAACGCGTCAAAGGGGGAAACCAGCGCCAAGGGAGGAACCTTTCAGCGGAACTGCGCGTTGACGGCGGCGATGGCCGGTTCGTTCGTCGTCACCCCGGCCTCGGCGATCAGGGCGGCGGCGAACAGCGCAAAGGCGTCCTGTGCCAGCGCCTGGTCAACCTGCGTCGCGATGGCGGATTTCATCGACAGCGCCGCAGCATCATCGGTCGGCGCAGGCTGAATGCGGTCCAGCCGCAGGATGCCGGTGAACTCCGGCCCCTCGACCACCCGAACCTCGGCTTCGGCCATCTGGAACACGGTGTCCATGAACCCATCGGGCGACCCTTCGACCGATCCGTCGCGCGCGGTGGACTGCATCACATCGACAATGCCGAAACTGCCAAGCGAGGCACCGCCCTTGACGGCGGTGGTGATCTCGGCGGCCCGGGCGGACAGGGCGCGGGCCAGGGCATCGGCACGCCAGCCCTCGGCCACGGCATCGCGCACCGTGTCGAACGGGCGCAAGGCCGGGGGCACGACCTTGTCCAGCCGCAGCGCCACGATGCCGCCGTCGTCTAGCTGGACCACTTCGGGAAAATCGCCGTCCTGGACCGCTTCGGCGGCCTTCTGGAAGTCGGAGTATCCGGCAATCGGGTCATCGCTGCCGGGAACATAGTCAAGCGTCGCCACGCGCATTCCGGCTTCGGTCGCAAGGTCCTCCAGCGGGGTGCCGCCTGCAAGAAGGTCATTGATCGTTTCGATCTTTTCACCGATGGCGCGGCGGGCGGCCTCGGTGGACTGTTCGGCGGCAAGGATCGGCCGCGCCTCTTCGAACGGGGTTTCCTGCGCCGCAAGGATGCCGTTCATCCGGAACAGCGCCGGGCCCAGGTCCGACGGCAGGGGTCCCACGACCCCCGGTTCGGTCAGCGCAAAGACGGCAGCACCCGCAGCACCCAGATCGGCCTGCGACTGTTCACCCAGATCGATGTCGGCCAGGGCAAGGCCCCGGTCGGCCACCAGGGTTTCGAACGGCGTGCCTGCGTCAAGCCGCGCCTTTGCCGCCTGAGCCGCCGCCGCGTCGGGATAGACCAGCCGTTCGACCAGCCGCCGTTCGGGCTGGACGAATTCGGCCAGCCGTTGGGTGTACTGGTCCTTCAGCGCGGCCTCGTCCAGAACCATGCTGTCGGCCAGCATGTCGGGCAGCAGGACGGCATAGGTGATGCGCTTTGCCTCGGGGGCGGTATAGGTGGCGGGGTTGGCCTGGTACCAGGCCTGAAGGTCGGCATCGGTCGGGTCGGGCAGGGGGGTGGGCAGGTCAGCCTCGGTCAGGCGCAACAGGCTGAAGCCGCGCCGTTCCGCAGCCCAGGCCTGCAAGGTATCGGTCATCGGGGCGGGGGTGGCAAAGCCGCTGGCAACGGCACCCTGCAGGACCTGGCGCGCCAGATCCTCGCGCACCTGGGTTTCGAAGGCGCTTTCCGTCATGCCGTTCTGTTCCAGCGTGCGGGCATAGGTCGTGCGGTCAAACTTGCCGTCAACACCCTGAAAGGACTTGATCGCCATGATCTCTTTCGCCACGCGGGCATCGCCGACCGACAGCCCGACGCGGGCCGCCTCGTTGTCCAGGGCGGCGGTGGCAACCAGACGCTGGCGCACCTGCGCGTCAAGCCCGAGGGCGAGCGCCTGCTGCATCGTCACCTCGTTGCCGACCTGCGCGGAAAAGGCGCGCAATTCCTGCTGCAGGGCGCGGCCATAGTCCTGCGTGGTGATCTCGCGGTCGCCGACCGACCCGATGGAGGTTACCCCGCCGCCAAAGTTGGTCAGCCCGAAACCGCCAAGTCCGACCACCAGCATGGCCATCAGCAGCCAGACGACGACCGAGCCGAGCGTGCCCTTCTTCTTTTTCCGTGGTGCCTCGTCGTCGTCGGTGCGCGCCATGACTTGCCCTTGCCTGTGGCGCCTGCAGCGCCCTCCTGATCCCGCGACTGTCTAAGCGGAAGGGCGCGGCGGGGCAAGATGGGGCTTGCGGGCCTTGGCCGACCCGTTCCGGAGGGAAAGGCAAGGGGGCTGTCTGCCCCCCTCTGTCCCGTTCCGGGACATTCACCCCCCGAGGATACTTGCAAACGGAAGAGGGATCAGAGGCGAAGGGCCGACAGGCGGCGGAACATCTCGGTGATGCCGTCCGCGTCGATGTTGGCGAAGGCGATGCGCAACTGCCGTGTACCTTCAGGGTGGGTGGCGGGTTGGAACATGGTGCCGGGCAGCATCAGGATTGCGGCCTCGTGCACCAGCCGCTTCGCCAGCACGTCCGAGGGCAGGGCGAAGGGGTGTTCCACATAGGCGAAATAGGCGCCGCAGCCCAGAAGCCGCCAGTCGGGCAGGGCGGCGAAGCCGCCGGTCATGGCGGCGCGGCGCGCGAGGATTTCGGCCCGTTCGCCCGCCACCCATTGCGACAGGTTCCGCATTCCCCACAGCGCCGCGATCTGGCCAAGCTGCGACGGGCAGATCGCGACCGTGTCGAGAAACTTTTCCACCTGCGCCAGCCGGTCGGCGGCGGCGACGATGGCACCGACCCGGTGTCCGGTCAGCCGGTAGGCCTTGGAGAAGGAATAGAGGTGGATCAGCGTATCGGGCCAGTCGGGGTCGGCGAACAGGTCATGCGGGCGGCCGCTGCGGCTGTCGAAATCGCGGTAGGTCTCGTCCACGATCAGCGCGATGCCATGGGCACGCGCCAGATCGAGGAAGGCGCGCAGCGTGTCGGCCGGATATTCCGCGCCGCCCGGGTTGTTCGGGCTGACCAGCACGATGGCGCGGGTGGCGGGGGTGATGAGGGTGGCGGCCCGGCCTGCGTCGGGGATCAGGCCGGGGCCTGCGGGCAGCGGCACCGCCTGCACCCCCGCCATGTCGAGCCACATCTTGTGATTGAAATACCAGGGCGTCGGCAGGATCACCTGATCGCCCGCCCCGGCAAGGGTGGACATCACGGCGGTGAAGGCCTGGTTGCAGCCCTGGGTGATGGCGACCTGTCCGGGCGCGATTTGCCCGCCATAGGCGGCCGACCATTGCGCGGCGATTTCCGCGCGCAGTGCGGGCAGGCCAAGGACAGGGCCGTAAAGATGCGCGCCGGGATCGTTCAGGGCCGCCTCGGCAATGGCCTGGCGAAGCGCCAGCGGCGGCAGATCGACCGGGGCCGCCTGGCTGACGTTGAGCAGGGGGCGGTCCGCGCTGAAGGTGGCGGCGGCAAGCCAGCGCCGCGCCTCCATCACGGGGGGGGCTTCGGTGGCTGCCATCGCAGGGTTCAGCGGCATCGTCATTGCAGGCTCTCCGGTCGGGTTGTGCGACTTAAGCCGACCGGTTGGCGCTTCGCAAGGACCGCCGGGCGTGCGTCAGACCGGAAGGGCCGCGGCCTTCAGCGCCCGGTATTCGCGCCAGACCAGCAGGATCATGATCGCGTCGAACGCCGACAGGAACAGCAGGGGCGGCGAATGGGTGTGGGTCCAGTGGTTCACCTGATACAGGATGAAGCCCGCCAGCAGCACCATCGAGACCGGATAGGCCCAGGTCACCCGCCGCGCCAGGGCCCCCACCATCGCCAGTTTCAGCAGGCCGTGCGACAGCAGGTAGATCGCATAGAAATGCTGGGTCTCGATCGACAGGCCGGCCACAAGATGCTCGGCCATCCGGGCCATCCAGTCGCCCGGGTCCTGTGCAAGTTCATTGCGCGTCAGCCAGTCGACGAAGGCAGTGATGCGGTGGTTCGAGGTGACCAGAAGCCCGAGACCGGCCCCGGCCTCGGCCAGGGCGAACAGCCCCTTGAGGATCAGGCTGGCCTCGAACAGCTCGTGCAGCCAGCGAGCCCAGCTTCGGGGGCCCGGGGTGGGATGGGCCACGGGTGTCAATCCTTGCCGCGGAACGGCTCGACATATTGCAGCGCCATGTCCCACGGAAAGAATATCCACGTGTCCTGGCTGACTTCGGTGATGTAGGTATCGACCATCGGCTTGCCGGAGGGTTTGGCATAGACGGTGGCGAAATGGGCCTTCGGATAAAGGCGGCGCACCAGTTCCAGCGTCTTGCCCGTATCGACAAGGTCATCGACGATCAGGATGCCCGTCCCGTCGCCCATCAGGTCCGCCTGCGGGCTTTTGGTCACGACCGCGCTGGTCTGCGACTGGTGCGAATAGCTTTTCACGCTGATGGTATCGACCACGCGCAGGTCAAGTTCGCGGCTGACGATCATCGCCGGGATCATCCCGCCCCGGGTGATGGCGACGACGGCGCGCCAGCCGCCTGTCGCCGGACCCTGACCCTGCAGCCGCCAGGCCAGCGCCCGGCTGTCGCGGTGGATCTGGTCCCAACTGACATGGAACCCTTTTTCATGCGGCAGGCGGTCGGTCATCGGTCGGTCCTTGCGGAAAGGGCGGACGGGGGCCAGCCCCCGGACCCCCGGGATATTTTCGCCAAGATGAAAGAGGCGGGGCAGGTCACGACAAGGCGATCCTGAGGCCGAGCAGGGCGAGCAGGCCGCCGAAGCAGCGGTCGAGGATGGTCTTGAGGCTGATGTAGCCCAGCCGTGTCTTCTCGAGCGAGAAGATGCGGGCGACCAGAATGTTCCAGACGGTTTCGTTGGTGAATACGACGGCGAGCAGGGCGGCATAGACCCAAGGTGCGGTGGCGGGCGGCACGGTACCCAGAAAGATGGCCGAGAACATCACGGCGGGTTTGGGATTGGCGAGCTGGGTCGCCACGCCCAGCCGGAAGGCCGAGGCGGCGCTGCGCGGGGTGGGGCGGGTATCTGCGGTCTCGAACGGCGTGGCGGCGCTGCGCCACAGCTTGACGCCGATCCAGCCAAGATAGGCTCCGCCGCCGATCTTCAGCGCCCAAAGCAGGGCAGGGGCAGCGGCAAACAGCAGATTCAGGCCGAACATCGCGGCAGAGGCCCAGACCACCGCCCCCGCGCCGATGCCGACCGCAAGGGCCGCGCCGGTGCGAAAGCCCTCGGTCAGGCCGGTGCGCGCCGACATCAGCACGGCCGGGCCGGGCGACACGGCGGCAAACAGGGACAGCAGGGCAAAGGCCAGAAAGGCGGCGGCGGTCACTGCCCGCCGTCCTTGCCACCGCTGCGCCCGGTCACCGCGTCGATATCCGGCGCATCGACCGCCTTCATGCCGACGACGTGATAGCCCGCATCGACATGCAGCACCTCGCCCGTGGTGCCCGAGCCAAGGTCGGACAGCAGGTACAGCGCGGCCTTGCCCACCTCTTCCTGCGTCACGTTGCGCCGCAGGGGGGAATTCAGTTCATTCCATTTCATGATGTAGCGGAAGTCGCCGATGCCGCTGGCCGCCAGCGTCTTGATCGGCCCGGCGGAAATCGCGTTGACCCGGATGCCGTCCTTGCCCAGGTCTTCGGCGATGTACTGGACGCTGGTTTCCAGCGCCGCCTTGGCCAGGCCCATCACGTTGTAATGCGGCATGACCTTTTCCGCGCCATAATAGGTCAGCGTCAAGAGGCTGCCGCCCTGCGGCATCATGGCGGCGGCGCGCTGGCAGACGGCGGTGAAGCTGTAGACCGAGATATCCATCGTCATGCGAAAATTCGCCGAAGAGGTATCGACATAGCGGCCCCGCAGCTCGGTCTTGTCGGAAAACCCGATGGCATGCACCAGAAAGTCGAGGCTTCCCCAGACCGACTTCAGATGCGCGAACAGGGCATCCAGCGTTGCCTCGCTGCCCACGTCGCATTCGAACATCTCGGTCATGCCGATGGAGGCGATCAGCGGCTCGACCCGCTTCTTCAGCGCCTCGCCCTGGTAGGAAAAGGCCATCTCGGCCCCGGCCTCGGCGCAGGCGCGGGCAATGCCCCAGGCAATCGATTTGTCATTGGCAAGGCCCATGATGAGGCCGCGCTTGCCTTGCAGAAGTCCGGTTGACATTCGCTGCCCCCAACCCACCCTTCGGTCATTGACTGCGACGTTTAGGCGATCCGGTCGCTTGCATCAAGGGCAGCCCCTGCCGCGCCCCGGAAAGAGGAAGATCATGGACAGAACCGGAATATTCGCGGGCGACGACCCCTTTGCGCTGGCGGCATCCTGGCTGGCGGAAGCCGGGCCGCTGGAGCCGAACGACCCCAATGCGATTGCGCTGGCCACGGTGGATGCCGAGGGGCTGCCGAATGTGCGCATGGTGCTGCTGAAGGACATCGAGCCTGCGGCCTTCGTGTTCTATACCAATTATGGCAGCCGCAAGGGGCAGGAGATTGCCGCCAGCGGCAAGGCGGCCTTCGTGCTGCACTGGAAATCGCTGCGCCGCCAGATCCGGGTGCGCGGCGTGACCGAGCGTGAGGAAGGCCGGGCGGCGGATGACTACTATGCGTCGCGGTCGCTCAAGAGCCGCCTTGGTGCCTGGGCCTCGCGGCAGTCGGAACCCCTGTCGTCCCGTGCCGCGCTGATGGCCGAGGTGGCGAAAGTCACGGTCCAGCAGGGGGCCAGCCCGACGCGACCGCCCTTCTGGGGGGGAATCCGCATCCTGCCGCTGGAAATCGAGTTCTGGGCCGATGGGGCCTTCCGGTTGCATGACCGGTTCCGCTGGTCGCGTACAGGATTGGGTGACCCATGGGAAATCCGGCGGCTGAACCCCTGAAACCGGCGGAACCGGACACGAGATCGTTTTCATGCGAACATTTCGCTTGAAACCGGGCATGGAACGGATGCACACCGTTACCTCATGTTCACCCATGGGAAACGGCTTCTCAGATGACGTACGACGGAGATGCGGAATTGCGCGTCGTGCATGGCAAGGTCAAGTGGTTCGACCCGGCAAAGGGCTTCGGCTTTATCGTTGCCGATGAGACGGAACCCGACATCCTTTTGCATGCCAACGTGTTGCGGAATTTCGGACAGGGTTCGGTTGCCGACGGCGCCGGCATCGAGGTGCGTGTCCAACTGACCCCGCGCGGAGTTCAGGCGGTCGAGGTGCTGAAGATCGAACCGCCCGTCGGGACAGGGTTCGCCCTGACCGAAGATTCGGCCGAGATGACGATGGAAGAAATCCTGACCCATCCGCTGGAACCTGCCCGCGTCAAATGGTTCGACAAGGGCAAGGGTTTCGGCTTTGCCAATGTGTTCAGCCGGGGCGAGGATGTGTTCATCCATGTCGAAGTGCTGCGGCATTCCGGCTTTGCCGATCTTGCCCCCGGAGAGGCCGTCTGCCTGCGGATCGTGGACGGGCGGCGCGGGCGCATGGCAGTGCAGGTGGTGTCATGGGAAACAGCGGCGCGGCAGGCGGTCTGACGGTCTGGCTTGTGCTGGGGCTTCTGGCAGGTCCGGCAGGGGCCGCCTGCAGCGCGGATGCCGTTGACCTGCGCGGCCCCGGCGTGCTGGCACGCTTCAATGTCGAG
>JAAFHX010000165.1 GCA_013297695.1 Rhodobacterales bacterium
GTGGCACGGCTGGTCGCCCGATGGTGCGACGATTGCCTATGCGGCGGCGCGGGGCAGCCGGGTGGTCGATATCTGGTCCTGCCCCGCCACAGGCGGCGACGAGACTCGGCTGACCTTCGGCGAGGGGCTTTCGGACGGCCCGGATTTCTCGGCAGACGGGGCATGGGTCTGGTACAACTGCGACCGCACGGGGCAGGCGCAGCTTTGGCGGATGCGGCCCGATGGCACGGGGCATGAACAGGTGTTCGAGGACCGGTTCGTCAACTGGTTCCCCCACCCCTCGCCCGACGGGCGCCACCTGCTGTATCTGGCCTATCCCGAGGGCACCGAGGGGCACCCGCGCGACAAGGCGGTGGCGCTGGTGCTGACCGATGCCGGGGGCGGCAACCGCCGGGTCATTGCGGAATTCAACGGCGGACAGGGCACGATGAACGTGCCGAACTGGGCCCCCGACGGGTCGGCCTTTGCCTTCATGCGCTATGCCCCGCCCCCGGCCTGACGGCGGAGGCGAAAGGATGGAAGCATGTGGCCACAGACCCGCCTGACCGATCTGCTGGGAATCGCCCATCCGATCATCCAGGCCCCGATGGCCGGATCGGCCACGCCGGACCTGGCGGCGGCGGTCAGTGCGGCGGGGGGCCTGGGGTCGCTGGGGCTGGGCTTTGCCACGCCCGATGACATCCGGCGGGCCTGTGCCGCCCTGCGGTCGCTTGGCGCGCGGCGGTTCAACCTGAACTTCTTCGTCATGCCACAGCTTCCGCCGCAGGCCGCCGATGCGCAGGCGCGCATGCGGGCACGCCTTGCGACGTTTTACGACGCGCTCGGCCTCGGCCCGGTTCCCGACCTCGCGCCTGCTCCGCCGCCGCACGGCTTTGCGCCCGATCTTGTGGCGGCACTGGAGGAGACCCGGCCGCCCGTTGTCAGCTTTCACTTCGGCCTGCCGGATGCAGATGCGCTGGCACGGATCAGGGCGGCGGGATGCCGGGTCCTGTGCAGCGCCACTACGGTCGCCGAGGCGCGGGCGCTGGAGGCCGCAGGGGTGGACGCGATCATCGCCCAAGGATGGGAGGCGGGCGGCCATCGCGGCGCGCACCGGCCAAGCGGGCCGGGCGACGGGGTGGGTACGCTCGCGCTGGTGCCGCAGGTGGTGGATGCGGTGCGCCTGCCGGTGATCGCGGCGGGTGGTATCGGCGACGGGCGCGGGATCGCGGCGGCCTTTGCGCTCGGGGCGGCGGGCGTGCAGATGGGCACGGCCTTCCTGTCCTGCCCCGAGGCGGGAACCGACCCCGCCCGCCGCGCCCTTCTGTCGCGCGCAGCTGACACCGACACGATGCTGACCGACGCCTTTTCCGGCCGCGCGGCGCGCGCGGTCCGCAGCCCCTATGCGATGGCGATGGCCGATCTGGCCGGGCAGCTTGCCCCCTATCCGCAGATGTATGACGTCTCGGGGCCGCTGGAGGCGGCGGGTCCGGACAGCGAACACCCTTTCGCATCGTTCCACCTCTATGGTCAGGCTGCGGCGCTGAACCGGGCCATGCCGGCGGGCGATCTGGTGGCCTGGCTGGTGAAGGATGCCCTTGCGCGGATGCCCGGACGCGCCCTCTGACCGGCCTGCGTGCGACGGCAGGTTTTGACAGCAGCCGCCAATGGTGCAACCAAGAGACAGGACCGGAGATGGCCGGTCACCCCCTGCCAAAGGACACCGTCATGCGACCGATCCTTTATCTTGCCCCGCTGGCCCTGATGCTGGCCACCGGCATCGCCCAGGCGCAGGCCCGTGTGCAACTGGGCAATTCCGTTCTGTGCGGGCCGACCGAGGTCATCATGCCGTCGCAGGCCGTGACCTCGATGATGGCAATCATGGACCAGCGCGCCTATGGGCTGGCGGTCTGCGAGGCGGTCAAGGGCATCGACGCGACCGGGCTGACCCAGCCGACGCCGATCCGCATCATGCTGCCCATCGGCGAATGGCCGGTGCGCATCCGGCAGAACCTGCGCTGAACGGCCCCGCTACTCTGCCGGAACCCACTCTGCCGTCGGGTTGAAGGTGGTGATCGCACTTCCGATGGCCAGCGTGTCCGGACCAAGGTCGGCCTCCAGCACGATGCCGTTCTCGGCGACCATGAAGCTCATCACGCCGGTCACGCCGTAATCCGCCGGATAGGCCAGAAAGGCATGACCCGCCAGCATGTTGCCGCCAATCAGATAATTCAGCGTGCCACCCGGAGCATCCGGTCCCTGGCTTTGCAGGACACGGAAGTAATAGCCCAGATAGGGGTCGGGCGGCGTATCCCCGCCCCCCATGTTGTAGCCGTCGGCAGCGGCGCGGGCCATCAGCGGGCCGATCAGGCTGACCTCGGTTCCCGGCTCGTCGGGCCAGTACAGCCCGTCCCGCTTGCCGGGCGCGCTGAGGATCGCATCGGCAAATTCCATCACCCCGTCGCCGTCGTGATCGGCCTGGCGGAACTGCGCCTGCACGGCAACCCCGGCCTTCAGCAGATCGATCACGTCCAGTTCGTTCAACCCGATCCGACGCAACGCCACTTCCTCGCGCGCGCCTGCGGCATCAAAAGACCAGCCTTCTGCCCCCTGCACGACGGCTGCGGGAAACGGCCAGTCGTCGCGCCCGATGTGCAGCACCGCCCGGTCGCCGGCGGTGTTCTCCAGCCGGTTGCCCTGGCGATAGCCTTGCAGAAAGCTGCCCCAGACCTCGCGGTCCTTTGCAGCATCGCCGGTAAAGGCAACATCCTCGTTTTCGGGACCGAAGATCGTCAGCAGGGCCGCGCGGTCCTGCGCCTCGATGGCCGCGATCACCGCCGCGACGGCGGCATAGGGGCTGTCAAAGGTCTGGGGCGCGGCAAGGGCCGGCAGCGGAGCAGCCAGACAGGCCGCGACTGCGGCAAGGCCGCGCAGGCTAAAGTGCAGGGTCATCTCAGTTCCTCCGCTGTCCGGCGCTTGCCTTGCCGCGATTTGCTGCGGCCTGCGCCCGCGCACCGCCTGACTTTTCGAAGGCCGAGGTCTTTTGCGGGGCGCGGGCCTTGGCGGGCCGCGCGGCAGCGGACGGGCGGGTGACGTTCTGCGCGCGCTGAGCTGCCGCAGAATGATCCACCTTTGCCGGGCGGTTCGCGGCAACCGGCGTGTTGACACGGGCCGGGTTCAGCTTGCCCGACGCCTTGGCATCCGCCACGCGGGCCGATGCCCCTTCGGTGCGGGGCCGGGTGGTGGCGGGCAGCGTGGCCACCGCCCCACCTTCGGCCTTGCGGGCGGCGATCTTGTCGCGCGCCTCGGCACGTTGCAGGTCATCGGGGTTGAAGGTCCGCTGGCGGCTGTTGTCGATGCTGGCGCGGTCCACCGAACCGATCCGCGTCCGGTCGATATCGGTCCGGGAGCGGTCAAGGTTCACGGTATCCCGGTTGATGGCAACATTGGTACGGTCGCCCCGGGTCGTCTCGCGGTTGATCCGGTTGACCGTGTTGTTGCTGCCGATGTTCACGTCGCCATCCACGTTCACACCCGGGCGCGGCCGGAAGTCGTTGTTGCTCCAGTCCACCTGCGGCGGGCCGCGCCAGTAGTCATCCCACGGATCATCATTGTCGAAGATGTTGTCCAGGATCATCGCGGTTCCGAACACGATGGCCCCCGTGGCAAGGACATCGCCGAAATCGGTGCCGCTGCCGCTGTCCACATAGACCGGGTTGGTCACAGGCGCGGGCTGGGTATAGACCACCTGCGGATCATAGGCCGGAACATAGACGACCTGCGGGTTCGTGGGCGCGATGGTGATCGTGTCATCGGCATTCACGATCACGGTCTGCGCGTCGTTCGTGGTCAGATAGCCCGTTGCCGCCGCATCGTCCCGCAGCCGCTGCACCGTATCGAGCACATCGTCCGGCTGCGCCAGCAGGGCGTCGCCGACCTGTTCGGTCCAGTCGAGGTGGTCATTCATCCGGGTCACGATGCCGGGAAAGCCCGCGGCAAGGGTCTGCACGCTCGGGTCCCATCCGGCCTCTTCGGCCAGGGCCGCGCGGTCCTTGTCGGGCGTGTCCGCGTTGGCATCGACAAAGCGCCCGGCCTTGACCACATCCAGCGGATAGGTCGCCGCCAGAAGAATCTGCGTCAGAAGCGTGTCGGGATACAGGGCCACCGGCGCGAGAAGCTTTTCAAGGTCGGCGTCCGACAGAAGATCGTCATCGACGACGGTCTGCTCTGCCGCAACTTCCTGGGCGCATGCCATCGGCACCCCGAACAGCATCGCCAGAACCCAGATGGCCCCGATACCCCGTTGAAGACCCCGTGACCGCATCGAACTTTCCCCCTGACAGGTGCTGTGTCTTCAGCCCTCGCTGTCTTGGGCGACCTTAGGCCCAAGGCGGACAGTTCGTCAAACACCCCCGGAACACGGACCGCAGGACGGGCGGCCGCTAGTTCCGGCCCTTTCCCTGCCCCCGGGGAAAGGGAAGCACTTCGACCGGCCTGCCGAACAGGTCGTAGGGCAGCACAAGGCCATCGCGGACCTGGTCAAGACTGCCGTTGTCTGCAAAGGGCGTGCCCTGCGCGCCGTCGGTCAGAAGGCTTCCGATCCGGCCCGATGCCTCTGCGCCACCCGGACCGGACGACCCCGCGGCCGCCGTGGCCCGAGGGGTATCCACATTCTGGACCGGGGCAAGCGTGGCAGCCATTGCGGGTGCGGTCAGGGCAAGGGCCGCGACCAGCACAGTTGCGCGAACAGGTTTCATCCCTCTCAACTCCAATTTTAGTAATATAAGTCAATATCTTGCGGATATCCGTCGAACCGCTGCCCAGCTAACGCCGATGCCTGTGAACCTCAAAGGAATTTCAGGATCGGGGTTAATGCCATGGCGCAGGGGCAGGTATTCCGGCACCTTGTCTCGGATTTGGCCGCAACGGTGGGGCCAGGTCCGCTCGGTCCCCTTTGCGATGACAGGCACAGCGATCCCGCGCCGACTGCCTGTTTCTGGGTGGACCCTCTGTGATGGCCGACGATTCGGGATCAGCGCGTTTTCGGGCGAAAGTGCCGGGGCGCACGATGGGTGCGTCCCGGCAGATGGCGACCAGCCTGCGCGATCAGACCGTCTTGCGGCGGCGTGCCGCGACGCCAAGGCCACCCACAGCCGCCAGCAGCAGCAGACCCGCCGCCGGAACCGGCACGGGAGCAAGCTCCGGCGGGTTGAAGGCGTGCTCGAACGAGTTGCCGCTGGAGGTCAGCGTCACGCTGTTGAAAGCGTTGGTGGCGGTGATCTTGACGATGGCGTTCTTCTTGCCTTCCTCATAGCCACCCAGGGTCCTGATCGTATCCCCCACGACGGTTTCCGTCCCGCCACCCACGTTGTTGATCGTCAGCGTGTTGTAGCTGTCGACCGTGCCCCAGATGAAGGTAAAGAAGTCGCCCGCCATGCCCATCAGGTTGTAGGTCATCGACCCGCCCGTGCGGACCGAGTTGTATTTGCCCACACCGGCCAGCGAGGTGCCCTGATAAACATCGGCATAGGCGCCGCCGACGCTGCCGACGATGTTCAGGTCAACCGTGCCGGACGTCGCGTTCGGCGCGATGTTGGTGTAGGTGTCGCCGTTCTGGACCGTGCCGATCAGGGTCACCGTCGCGGCAGAGGCCGGTGCGGCAAGGGCAAGTGCCACGACTGCAGAAACCGCATAAGCGAGCTTCATCTCTTCAAACTCCAATTTTCACTTTGCGCATCAATGAGTTGGCAGCGCTTCCAGCAAGGGCGGGAGTACCTTGCGGGGTGACCGAATTCAAAGGATTTTAGGTATGAAGGTTAACTCCTCGGAACAGGGGCGTCTGTCCGAAGGTATTGTTTCGGCCCTGTTGCGGGATGATGGGCTGCCGCGAAATCTGTCCTTCCGGCGGGAACGGTCGCGCAGGATCCGCGCGCGGCGGTCAGTCCGACTCCGACGACCGGGCCCAGAGGTTCACGTCTTTCTCTTCGGTGATTCGGTCGATCTGCGCCAGTTCCTCGGCCGTGAAGTCGAGGTTTCCGACCGCGCCGCAGCAGTCGATCACCTGTTCGGGCTTTGACGCGCCGATCAGCGCGCTGGTGATGCCGCCGTCGCGCAGCACCCAGGCCAGGGCCATCTGCGCCAGGGTCTGGCCGCGCGCCTCTGCCATCGCGTCAAGCGCCCGAACCGAGGCAATGGCGCGGTCTGTGATGATCGCAGGGTCAAGCGACTTGCCCTGCGCGGCACGGCTGCCCTGCGGGATACCGTCCAGATACTTGCGCGTCAGAATGCCCTGTGCCAGCGGGATGAAGGCGATGGAGCCTGCCCCAAGCTCCTTCAGCGTGGTCTTCAGCCCGTCGGTTTCGACCCACCGGTTCAGGATGTTATAGCTGGGCTGGTGGATCACCAGCGGCGTGCCGAGCGACCGCAGGATCGCCGCCGCCTCACGCGTGCGCTGGCTGTTGTAGCTGGAGATGCCCGCATAGATCGCCCGGCCCGACCGCACGATCCGGTCCAGCGCCATCATGGTTTCCTCCAGCGGCGTCTCGGGGTCAAAGCGGTGCGAATAGAAGATGTCCACATAATCAAGGCCCATGCGCTTCAGCGACTGGTCGCAGGAGGCGATCAGCGACTTGGCGCTGCCCCATTCGCCATAGGGCCCGTCCCACATCCGGTAACCGGCCTTGGACGAGATGATCATCTCGTCGCGGTAGCCCCGGAAATCGGTACGCAGGATGTCACCAAAGGCTTCCTCGGCGCTGCCCGGGGGCGGGCCGTAGTTGTTGGCCAGGTCGAAATGGGTGATCCCGGCGTCAAAGGCCGTGCGCAGGATCGCCTGCTTCGTCCGGTGCGGCGTGTCATGCCCGAAGTTGTGCCACAGCCCAAGCGAGATCGCGGGCAGCATCAGCCCCGAGGCCCCGCAGCGGCGATAGATCATGCGCTCGTAACGGTCTTCGGCGGGGGCATAGGGCATCGGGCGGTCCTTTCATGGCAAGGGGCGGCGACCGATGGCCGCCGCCCCGTTCCTGTCTGTTGTAGCGATCAGACGTAACGGTTCCAGAGGTTTTCCAGACGTTCCTGACGGCCCGACCGGGGCTGCGGGTTGATCCCTTTCGCCAGAACCTCGGCTGCGATGCTGTCGAGCGAGCCTGCCAGCATCGCCTGCGCCTCGGGCGTCACCCAGCCGGCATAGCGTTCGCGGCGCGCGGCCTCGAGTTCCCCCGACTCCAGCAGCGCGGCGGCGGCCTTGAGGCCCCGTGCGCAGGTGTCCATTGCGCCGACATGCGACAGGATCAGGTCTTCGGGGTCCAGCGACTGGCGGCGCACCTTGGCGTCAAAGTTGGTGCCGCCCGTGGTGAAGCCGCCCGCCTTGAGGATTTCGTAATAGGCCAGCGCAATCTCGGGAACGTTGTTCGGGAACTGGTCGGTATCCCAGCCGGACTGGTAGTCGTTGCGGTTCATGTCGATCGAACCAAAAACGCCCAGCGCAGCCGCCGTGGCAATCTCATGTTCAAAACTGTGCCCGGCCAGAATGGCATGGCCTTGTTCGAGGTTCAGTTTCACCTCGTTCTCCAGCCCGTATTTCTGCAGGAAGCCATAGCAGGTCGCGGCGTCATAGTCGTACTGGTGCTTGCTGGGTTCCTGCGGCTTCGGCTCCACCAGGATCGCGCCCTTGAAGCCGATGCGGTGCTTGTATTCGACCACCATGTTCAGGAAGCGGCCCATGTGGTCCAGTTCCTGCTTCATGTCGGTGTTCAGCAGCGTCTCGTACCCTTCGCGCCCGCCCCAGAGCACATAGTTCTGCCCGCCCAGCTTGTGCGTGGCATCCATGCAGCCTTTCACGGTGGCGGCGGCAAAGGCGAAAACCTCGGGGTCCGGGTTCGTGCTGGCCCCCGACATCCAGCGGCGATGGCTGAACATGTTGGCCGTGCCCCAGAGCAGTTGCACCCCGGTCTGGGCCTGCTTTTCGCCCATGTAGTCGGTGATCTCGTCCAGGGTCCGCAGGTTGTCGGCAAAGTTGCCCTGTTCGGGGCGCACGTCGGCATCGTGCCAGCAGTAGAAGGGCGCGCCGAGGATGCGGAACATCTCGAACGCCACATCGGCCTTGAT
>JAAFHX010000166.1 GCA_013297695.1 Rhodobacterales bacterium
CCGCCCCAGTTGCAGCATGATGAGCTGCGGCAGCGTCAGCTCGGTGTTGCCGCCCAGAATCTGCGGGGTGATGTAGTCGCCGATGCACAGCACGAAGGTCAGGAAGGCCCCGGTCACCACGCCGGGCAGGGTCAGCGGCAGGATCACATGAAGGAAGGTCGCCACCCGCCCCGCGCCCAGGTCCTGTGCCGCGCGGGCATAGTTGGGCGACAGTTGCACGAGGTTGGCATAGATCGTCAGCGTCAGCAGCATGACGAAGAAATGGACAAAGCCGATGACGGTTGCCGTGCGGGTGGCCGCGATCTCCAGCGGTTCGGCGATGATCCCGGACCACAGCAGCGCCGTGTTCACCACCCCGTTCTGCCCCAGCACCAGCAGCCAGGAATAGGACCGCACGACGTAGGACGTCCAGAACGGAAGCACCGCCAGCAGCAGCGCCAGCCTTTGCCAGCGCGGCGGCACGCGAAAGGCGATGATCGCGGCCAGCGGATAGGCCAGCACCAGCGAGACGACGGTGACAACCGCCGTGATCTCCAGCGAGTTGACCAGCGCCTTCAGCAGGGTCCAGTCGGTGACAAAGCGCAGGTAGTTGCCGGGGTCGAACCCCGGCACGACCGCGCGCACCTCCAGATGCGCAAAGGACAGCGCCAGCATCGCCGCGAAGGGCAGAACAAAGAAGGCCAGCGTCCAGAGCAGCGCCGGGGCCACAAGGCCCCAGCCCAGCCGCCGTTCGCGCGCCGCCAACGTCATTGCTGGAGCATTTCGGTCCACAGGTCCTGCATCGCGGTATCAAGGGCGGCATCGGGAATCGGGTAAAGCTGCGCCCGCTGGAGGAAGCCGGGCTGTTCGTCCCACCGCAGCGTGGCCTTCTGGTCGGGCGTCAGAAGGTCGCCGGTCTTGGCATTGGCGGGCATGCCCCAGTAGCAGGACGAGGTGGCCAGCCGCGCCTGCCCCTCGGGCGAGGTGATGTAGGTGACGAACTCCAGCGCCAGGTCGGGTTTCGTGGACCCCGCCACCACCCCGATCGACTGCGCCCACCGCAGCCCGCCCTGCGCCGGGATCGTCCAGTCGAGGTTCGGGTTGTCGGCGGCCAGAACGGCGGTCAGCCATTCGCCGCCGCCGACCATGATGTCCACCTCGCCCGTCGCCAGCGCGGTCTGCGACGAGACCACGTCGGACACCTGTTTCGACGCCGCCCTGAGCGCAAACAGCGGCTCTTTCAGCCGGCCCAGATTGTCGGCGGTGATGTCGGCGGTGGCGATGCCCTGCCCGAGCGCGACGAGGCCCAGCACCGGCAGGTAATAGTCGTAGATCGCAATGCGCCCGTCATACTTGCCCGAGGTCAGCTTGCCCAGGTCGGCCATGTCGGCCGGATCGACCTTGGTCTTGTCATAGGCGATGGTGTTGTAGCCGAACTTCTCGGTCACGGCATAGGTCTTGCCGCCGACCGTGTTGTTGTCGGCCATCACCAGTTCGGGAAAGAAATCCGCGGTGGGCAGGCGGTCGGCCGGAAGCTCGGCCAGATGCCCGGCGGCGACCGCACGGGGCACATCGACCGCGTCGATCACCAGCACGTCCCAGTCGCCGGGCTGCGACTGGTCCAGGATCGCCAGACCGGCCGCCGTGCCCTCGTATTCCTTCAGGTTCACCTTGACGCCGAACTTCTTCTCGAACGGCTCGATCAGCGCCGGGTCGGTATGGTCGCACCAGACCAGCGCGTTCAACTCCTGCGCAAGGCCGGGGCTTGCGACAGTCAGCAGGGCAAGGGCGGTCAGACCTTGGAGGCGAAGGCTGGGGCGCATGGGAAACTCCTCTGTCGGCGGTCTCTGGCGGGCATGAGGAAAAGGATTGAGTTCCCGGATTTTTGAAGTCAATATCAAAATTGTGATCGCTTCCGGAAATGGGCGGGAATGAGCGGGCTGAGGGCACGGCACAGGGCCGACCGCACAAGACGGATGCAGGAGGCGGCGGCGCATCTGTTCCGCGAGGCGGGCTATGACGCCGCGCGCACCGAGGATATCGCGGCGGCGGCGGACGTGTCGGTCGGCACGCTGTACAACTACTTTGAAACCAAGGGCGACCTGCTGATGGCCATCGTGGCGATGGAGGTCGAGGAGGTCCTGGCGGGCGGTGAACTGGTGCTGGCGAACCCGCCCGCCGACCCGGTCGAGGCGCTCGATACCCTGATCGGCGGCTATTACGACCATTCGCTTGTCTATCTGTCCAAGGCGATGTGGCGCACCGCGATGGCCCTGTCGATCGAGGCCCCCGACACCCCGTTTTCCCAACGCTACGCGGCGCTTGACGGGATGCTGACCGCACAGGTCTGCGCACTGGTCCTGTCGCTGCAGCGGCGTGGGCGGTTGCGGTCGGACGTGTCCGGGCGCGTTCTGGGTGAAGTGCTGTTCAACAACCTGAACCAGATGTTCATCGCGTTCGTCCGGATCGAGGAAATGGGCATGGACAGCCTGCGCCGGTCGGTCCGGCAGCAGACGGCGCTGGTGATCGGCCTGCTTGCCACCCGACCGTGACGCGACGGACCGCCGTCGCGGAAGCGGCCCGGGGCAAGGCCGGCAACGGACGGCGGGTGCCACGTCCCGACCGAAGCGGCCAGGCCGAAACGCTGGTCGTCAAGACCGACAGGGTGGTTCGTGCCTGCGTTCCGGTCATTCGCCTTGACGCGCCGCTCTTCGATGCCGGTCAGGGCAAAGCTGGCCAAGGTGTCTTACCCGGAGGCCATGGTCGAAAGCGGCGGTCAGCGACTGCACGCCCGCCACGACCACCCCAAAGGCCTGATCTGCGGCCGTGCGGACCAGCGTGCCTTGCGCACCTTCGAGCGTGATCGCCATCAATGTCAGACCACCGCCCGGACCGGCCGGAACACCCGGTCCCGAACAGGCGCGCGCTGCCCCGATGCTTGCGGATTGATCGGCCGGGATGCTGTACTGTCGCGCCAAAGCAGACAAAGAATCGAGCATCCGCATGGCCAATGACCTTCTTTCCGGAAGCCCCGGAACCTACGACGCGTCTTCTATCGAGGTGCTCGAAGGGCTGGAACCCGTCCGCAAGCGCCCCGGCATGTACATCGGCGGCACCGATGAACGGGCGCTGCACCATCTGGCGGCCGAGGTCATCGACAATGCGATGGACGAGGCCGTGGCGGGCCATGCGACGCGGATCGAGGTGGAACTGCACGCCGATCATGCGCTGACCGTGCGCGACAACGGGCGCGGCATTCCGGTGGACCCGCATCCGAAGTTTCCGGCCAAGTCGGCGCTGGAGGTGATCTTCTGCACGCTGCATTCGGGGGGCAAGTTCTCGGGCAAGGCCTATGAGACATCCGGGGGCCTGCACGGGGTCGGCGCGTCGGTGGTGAACGCGCTGTCCGACCGGCTGCGGGTCGAGGTGGCGCTGAACCGCGAGCTGTACCTGCAGGAATTCTCGCGCGGGCTGCCGCTGGCCCCGCTGGCGCGCATCGGGGCGGCCCCGAACCGGCGCGGCACCAGCGTCACCTTCCACCCGGACCCCGAGATTTTCGGCCACCTCTTGCTGAAGCCCGCCCGGCTGATGAAGCTGGCGCGGTCCAAGGCCTATCTGTTCTCGGGCGTCGAAATCCGCTGGAAATCCGCCGTGCCCGATGGCGAGACCCCGGCCGAGGCGGTGTTCCACTTCCCCGGCGGCCTGGGGGACTATCTGGCCGACCAGTTGCAGGGCACCTCCACCTATGCCGACCGCCCCTTTGCCGGCAAGATCGGCTTTGCCGAGAAGTTCGGCGTGCCGGGGTCGGTCGAATGGGCGATCAACTGGACGCCCGCGCGCGACGGGTTCCTGCAAAGCTACTGCAACACCGTGCCCACGCCCGAAGGCGGCACGCATGAGGCGGGGTTCTGGGCCGCGATCCTGAAAGGCATCCGCGCCTATGGCGAGCGGGTGAAGAACCGCAAGGCCGAACTGGTGACGCGCGAGGATATGCTGACCGGCGGCTGCGCGGTGATCTCGGTCTTCATCCGCGACCCGCAGTTCGTGGGCCAGACCAAGGACCGGCTGGCGACGGAAGAGGCCGCGCGCTTGGTCGAAGGGGCCGTGCGCGACCATTTCGACACCTGGCTGGCCGGGGATACGAAATCGGCCGGCGCGATCCTCGACTTCCTCGTGCTGCGGGCCGAGGAGCGGCTGAAGCGGCGGCAGGAAAAGGAGATGTCGCGCAAGACCGCGACCAAACGGCTGCGCCTGCCGGGCAAGTTGGTGGATTGCAGCGCCACCGCGCGCGAGGGGACGGAACTGTTCATCGTCGAGGGCGACTCGGCCGGGGGCTCCGCCAAGATGGCGCGTGACCGGGTCAATCAGGCGCTTCTGCCGCTACGCGGGAAAATCCTGAACGTGCTGGGGGCCGCCAGTGCCAAGATGGGCGGCAATGCCGAGATCAACGACCTGTGTCAGGCGCTTGGCGTGGGCATGGGGTCAAAATTCAACATCGACGACCTGCGCTATGACAAGATCATCATCATGACCGATGCCGACGTGGACGGCGCCCATATCGCCGCGCTGCTGATGACCTTCTTCTACACCCAGATGCGCCCGATGATCGACCGCGGCCACCTGTACCTGGCCTGCCCGCCCTTGTACCGGCTGACACAGGGCGCGCGCCGGGTCTATGTGCTGGACGATACTGAGAAAGAGCGCGTGCTGGCCGAGGGGCTGGGCGGCAAGGGCAAGATCGATGTCCAGCGGTTCAAGGGCCTGGGGGAGATGGATGCGAAAGACCTGAAGGACACCACGATGAACCCTTTGACGCGCAAGCTGATCCGGGTGAGCATCGACGAGGATGAACCGGGCGAGACGGGCGATCTGGTAGAGCGGCTGATGGGCAAGAAACCGGAGTTGCGGTTCCAGTATATCAGCGAGAATGCGCGGTTTGTGGAGGAGTTGGATGTGTGAGGGGGAAGCGCGAAATGAAGATTCGTAAGGAAATCCAAGTTGAAGAAATACATGACGATGTCCTTGCACTAACATCCGTAGTTCGTCCAATCCTTACGGGCTTGCTGTACGCTCTCAAGGCGGATGTTGTCGCCGAGGCTGGTGGTTTTGAAAATGTTAAGCTCAAAATGCTGCCCAGATTGTACCGCGGTGGAAGCGGAGATTGCGGAATCTGCTTCGAATATGCTGTTCACGAAGCGATGCAAAATGGTGACGGTCGTGTGTTGGAAAGGGTCAACGACGCTGCCAAGCTTTGTAATGTTCCTGGCGACTCACTCAGAAGTTTGTTGTTTGGGCTCGAAAAGAATGGTGCCCTGAAAATTATAGACACAGCGAACGAAACACTCAACGATGATAGCCTGCTTTTGTATGGTAAACGTGGTCGTCCGGCGAAACTTAAGAGCTACATTCACACACTTTCGGGCGCCTTCAAAAACCGCCGCACGCGAGCTGCATTGCCGTCTTCTATTCAAGGTCTTTGGAAGGCGGATCTGTTTATTGGATATACAGATTCTGACAGGTGGGTAGCAACTACTGTGAAGATAAATGCACAGCAGTTGGAGGGTGCTGAGGGATTACGAATTGGAATTGTTCCGAACAGACAAGGACAAAATGACATTGTTCGAAAAGATGATAAGAAGAACTTGGTAATATGCCCTTTAAATCACGATCATGATTTCATGCAGACTTTCTACGAGGGCTGGCGTACAATTCAAGCATTTATTGCGGCTGATGCAAGAGTTCCCGGTGAGGTAATGCTCCCAATACCGGTCCACAGAGAAGTCTGCCGACTGCTTGAGGAGAGACGAGAGTTTCCTATCGTTGACGTCATCGCTGCAATTGCTCCTTTTGGTCAGTATGGGCTTATGGAAACAGTGGATGAGGAAGTTGACGTCGAAGTGGCAACAGACCAGCCCTCATTGATTGACCTAATGATTGCTCCAAAAGCTAAAGCGATCAACTGACCTAAGCGCTAACAGCAAGCGTAGGGTGCGTGCTCACACGCACCATCGTCACCCCGTCAGATTCTCCCAAAGCAAATCAGGCCGCGCCCACACTCCCGGCGCGGCCACGGGCCGCGCGTGCTTCGCGGAAATCGTCCGCTGGAAGATTTCTGATCACTCAGCACCCCCCTCGGGCGGGCGCGTTGCGCCCTCCCGGCGGTCAGCCGCGACCTGACTGAACCCTCCGGTGGTGCGGCACCCCCCTTGTCCTGCGGCTTGCGCCTCCGGACAATCGGACCCGGCAAAGGTCCACTGGACCTTTGCTTTCGGGTCCTCTGGTACCTCACTCCCGGCGCTGCGACAGGCCGCGTGAGCTTTACTGACCACTGCCCCCACGACAATTTCCGGTCACCAACCCCCGTTCTCGCCGACCCGCGCGCCCCCCCACTCCTGCTGTTTGACTTCCGGACCGTCCGGGTCCAGCCTGACCCTGCGGCAGCTTGGGGAGGCGGCGATGCAGGACAGACCCGGGATCACGCTCGACCCCGAGGATTGGGAGGCGGCGCGCGGGGTGGCGCACCGGATCGTCGATGATGCGATCACGCGTCTGGCAGGGCTGCGGGACGGGCCGGTGTGGCAGCAGATGCCCGATGCGGTGCGCGCCTCCTTTGCGGCCAAGGTGCCCCAAGGGCCGACGCCGCTGGCCGAGGTTTATGACGAACTGGCCCGGACGATCCTGCCCTATGCGATGGGCAACAAGCATCCGCGCTTCTTCGGCTGGTACATGGGCGCAGGCAGCCTGACCGGCGCGCTCGGCGAGTTTCTGGGGGCCATCGATGCCTCGAACCTTGGCGGGGGCGATACCGGGGCGGCGGCGGCGGACCGGCAGGTGACGGGCTGGCTGACCGCGCTGATGGGCTTTCCCCAGACTGCCGGGGCAACGCTGACCAGCGGCGGGTCGATGGCCAACATGGTCGGCCTGACCGTGGCGCGCAATGCGATGGCGGGGGTGGATGTGCGGACAGAGGGGGTGACCGACCTGCCGCAGCCGCTGCGCTTCTACACCTCGGACCAGGCGCATTCGGCAACGCAGAAGGCGCTCGAGGCGCTTGGTCTGGGCAGCCGGTCGCTGCGGCTGGTGCCGACCGATGCCGGGTTCCGGATGGATACGGGCGCGCTGGAGCGCATGATTGCCGAAGACCGCGCGGCGGGCCTGCGCCCGGCCTGCGTGATCGCGACGGCGGGCAGCACCAACACCGGGGCCTTCGATGATCTGGTGTCCATCGGGGCGATCTGTCGGCGCGAGGGGATCTGGTTCCATGTGGACGGCTGCATCGGCGCGCTGGTGCGCATCGCCCCCGGCAGCCGTCACCTAGTGGCCGGGATCGAGGCGGCGGATTCGCTGGCGCTCGACCCGCACAAGTGGCTGCAGACCCCCTTTGAATGCGGCTGCGCCATCGTGCGCGACGGCGCGCGGCAGTTCCAGACCTTTGCCATGCATCCGGCCTATCTGCAGGAGCAGCCACGCGGGCTGGCAGCAGGTGAATTCCTTGCCGACTACGGGTTCGACCTGACCCGCAGCTTCAAGGCGCTGAAGCTGTGGATGTCGCTGAAGGAGAACGGGGTCGCCCGGTTCGGTCGGCTGATCGACCGGCATGTCGAACTTGGCCGGCACCTGACCCGCGCCATTCAGGCCGATCCCCGGCTGGAACTGATGGCCCCCACGACGATCAACATCGTCTGCTTCCGGTTTCGCGGGCGGGGCGGAACCGAGACCGAGCTGAAGGCGCTGAACACCGAAATCATGCTGCGCATGCAGGAAAGCGGCATTGCCGCGCCCACCGACACCACCTTGCGCGGCCGCCATTCCCTGCGGGCGGCAATCAACAGCCACCGGGTGCGGGCCGATGACCTCGACCTGCTGGTGGCCGAGACGATCCGGCTGGGCGAGGCGCTGCAACCGGCCTGACCCGCC
>JAAFHX010000167.1:0-1151 GCA_013297695.1 Rhodobacterales bacterium
CACCGAACCCGCCAGCAGACCGCGCACAAGGAACCGCTGCATCGAGAAGAACACCACCAGCGGCACGAAGATCGACACGAAGGCCGAGGTCGCCAGAATTTCCCAATCGCCCCCGCGTGAGCCCAGCAGGTTCACAAGGTTCGCCGTCAGCACCTGCTGTTCGTTCGAGGTGCCCAGGAACACCAGCGCCACCAGAAGGTCGTTCCACGTCCACAGGAACTGAAAGATCGCGAAGGATGCCAGCGCCGGAAAGGACAGCGGCAGGATGATCTTGACGAAGATCTGGAACTCGGTCGCCCCGTCCACCCGCGCATTCTCGATGATGTCGCGCGGCAGGCCAACCATGTAGTTGCGCAGAAGATAGATCGCCAGCGGCAAGCCGAAGCCGGTATGGGCCAGCCATATCCCCAGGTACCCCTTGCCGATGCCGATGGCATTGTGGAACTGCAAGAGCGGGATCAGCGCCAGTTGCAGCGGCACCACCAGCAGGCCCACCACGGCGGCCACCAGCAATGCGCGGCCCGGAAACTCCATCCAGGCCAGCGCATAGGCGGCAAAGGCGGCCACAAGGATCGGAATGATCGTGGCCGGGATCGCCACCGTCATCGTGTTCAGGAACGCCTGCCCCACGCTTTGCCCGGCCAGCGGGTTGAACAGCACGTTGGAATAGTTGTTCAGCGTGAATTCCGGCGGGGTCGAGGCGGTGGCAAAGACGCGCGGCAGGCGCATTCCTTCGGTGCTGGTGGCCGAGGTCAGCACGAAGGCGCCATCCGCCTGCACCGTCAGGGTCAGCCCGTCGCCCAGATCGGCGGTCGCCCCGGGCTCGTTCGCGGTCGGCTCCCGCGACGTGGTCCCCCAGGCGCTGAGCGAGGTGCCCGCATTCTTGAACAGATTGCCTTCGATCACAAAGGCCCCGTCGCGCTCGGCCTCGGTGCCGCTGACGCGGATCGGCGACAGTTGCGTTTCCTGCGTCGTCAGCGCCTTCCACCAGCCGCTGGAGGATATCTGGTCGCCCGTCCGGAACGACGAGACGAACAGCCCGAAGGTCGGCAGGACCCACAGCACCACAAGGATGACCGTCGAAATCTGCACAGCCCAGGACAGCCCCGATTTCGTGCCCGCGATGTTGTCCATCAGCGCATCTCCTTGCG
>JAAFHX010000167.1:1161-7806 GCA_013297695.1 Rhodobacterales bacterium
CCTTGCGGACGTTGTGAACGTTCCAGACCAGGATCGGCGTCACCAGCAGCATGATGACCATCGCCACCGCCGACCCCACGCCCACGTCGAAGGACCGGAAGAACTTGTCATACATGAAGTTGGCCAGCACCTGCGTTTCCCACTGGCCGTTGGTCATGGCCAGAACAATGTCGAACACCTTCAGCACGGTGATGGTGATCGTGGTCCAGACCACGACGATGGTGCCCATGATCTGCGGCACCTTGATCTTGAAGAAAATCTGGAATGGCCCCGCGCCATCCAGGATCGCGGCCTCGATAGTTTCTTCGGGAATGCCGCGCAGGGCCGCCGACAGGATCACCATGGCGAAACCGGCCTGAATCCAGATCAGCACGGCCATCAGGAAGAAGTTGTTCCAGAACGGAATCTGCAGCCATTGCTGCGGTGCGTCGCCGCCGAACCAGATGTACAGCGCATTCAGGATGCCGATCTGCTCCTGCCCCGCAGGACGGGTGTCGTAGATCAGCTTCCAGATGACCGAAGCACCGACAAAGCTGATCGCCATCGGCATGAAGATCAGCGACTTGGCGAACGATCCCCATTTCAGCCGGTCGGTCAGTTGCGCGGCCAGCAGCCCGAAGGCGGTCGCCCCCGCAGGCACCACGACCAGCCACAGCATGTTGTTGCGCATGGATTCCCAGAACTTCGTCTCGGACATCATCTGCTGATAGTTGGCAAAGCCCACGAACTGCGACGTGCCGTTCACGTCCTTGTTCAGCGACAGCCAGAAGGTCGCAAAAACCGGATAGGCAAGGTAAAGCCCAAGCAGCACCAGGGCGGGTGCCAGAAACAGCCAGGGCCGGACCATGTTGGCGCGGGTGATGTTGCGCCCCGCGTTTGGCCCGGTGCCTGGAAAGAACACCTTGTCGAGCACGATGTTCGACAGCCAGAAGTACAGAACGCAGCCGCCAACCCCGACCGCCACTGTCGCAAGTGCCTGAATCGCCGGATTCATGCGTCCCCCCCTCCCCGTGAAATCAGTTCTTCTTCTGTTGGGCAGGACCAGCCCATGGGGCCGGACCTGCCGGTCGCATCAGGCGGTCACTTGGGCCATGAGGCTTCGATGCCGTCGGCCACTTCCTGCGCCGACTTGCCGCCGGTGTAGTCCACCATGCCGGTCCAGAAGCTGCCGGCACCCACGGCACCCGGCATCAGGTCCGACCCGTCGAACCGGAAGGTGGTGGAGTTCAGAAGGATCTCGCCCTGCTTTTTCAGCGCGGCCGAGCCGTAAAGCTCGGCATTGGCCCCCTTGAACGGGGTCAGGAAGCCCGACTGCGCCATCCAGACCTCATGCGCGATGGGGGTCTTGAGGAACTCGATGAAGGCGCGCGATGCCTCGCTGTCCTTGGTGATGAAGGCCAGTGTGCCTGCGCCCAGAACCGGCTTGCCAAGGTCCTTGCTTTCATAGGCCGGGAAGTAGAAGAAATCGGCGTCTTCGCCAAGCTTGGTCCCGTCGGGGAAGAACGACGGAATGAACGACGCCTGCTTGTGCATGTAGCAGGCGGGCGGTGACGAGAACAGGCCCTTGGGGCTGTCGCGGAAGTCAGTCGAAGCGACGGCCTTGGTGCCCCCGGCCACATTCGCGTCGGTCCGGGCGAACCAGCCGAATTCGTCGATGGCGGCCACGACGGCCGGGTCGTTGAACGGAATGCCGTGGGTCGTCCACTTGTCATAGACATCGGGCGACTGGGTGCGCAGCATCATGTCTTCGACCCAGTCGGTCGCGGGCCAGCCAGTCGCCCCGCCCGACCCCAGACCGATGCACCACGGCGTGCCGCCGTCGGCCACGATCTTTTCGGTCAGCGCCTTCAGCTCTTCCATCGTCTGCGGCACTTCATAGCCCGCATCCTCGAAGTTCTCGGGCGAATACCAGACCAGCGATTTCACGTCGATCTTGTAGGGGAAGGCATACAGGGCCGGGGTGCCGTCCTTGCCCTTGTAGGTGCCCAGGCCGACCCAGCTGTCGCCCGCGGCATAGTTCTCTTTCAGCCAGGCTTCGGTTTCGGCACCAAGCGGTGCGATCAGGCCCTTGGACGCCAGATCGGCGATCAGGCCCGGCTGCGGCAGAACGGCGATGTCGGGCGGGCTGCCCGCCTGCGTGTCGATGACAATCTGCTGTTCATAGTTTTCCGACGAGGAATACTTCACCGTGGCGCCCGTGGCAGCGGTGAAATAGGCCAGCATCGATTCAACCAGCACCTGGTCTTCGCCGCGCCATGGCCCGAAGATGGTCAGGGTCTGCCCGTCCAGATTGTACTTCGCGTCAAAGTCGGCCAGGCTCTGCCAGTTGAAAGCCCCTTCGCCGATGGGGAATTTCAGGTCCTGCGCCTGGACCATGCCAGCCATCATTGCAAGCGCTGCTGCGCCCGCCAGAAGTCTTGTCTTCATGTCAACCTCCCAGTTGCACGGGCACCC
Organism: Rhodobacterales bacterium; assembly: GCA_013297695.1. Classification (GTDB taxonomy): domain Bacteria; phylum Pseudomonadota; class Alphaproteobacteria; order Rhodobacterales; family Rhodobacteraceae; genus Aliitabrizicola. Next base: position 3,616 of record JAAFHX010000167.1, read on the forward strand.
CGGCCCGCCGCGTCAGCCCTGCAGCCAGAATCAAGTTCAAACCGCTTTGGACGAAACACCGTCGCGCAACTTTCATACCCTGTCAATCCACCCCGCGCCGCTGCGGGCAAGAGGGGCAGGTTTCCATCGGCCACCCCGGTACGGCAGTGACAGGACCGCGACCGGATTGGCTTTGACGCAGCGGATGCGCTTGGCTACAGTCTGCAGCGATTGAAACCGGTTTGGGCGAACTGCGGCCATGTCCTTGCTGCCATGAACCTCAAGGAACTCGCCCTGAAACTGGGTTTGTCCCCGACCACGGTCAGCCGGGCGCTGAACGGATATCCCGAGGTCAACGAGGCCACGCGCGAACGTGTCATGGCGGCGGCCAAGCGGCACAACTACAGGCCGAACCTGCGCGCGATCCGGCTGGCGACCGGGCGGGCCATGGCGATCGGGCATGTGATCCCCGTGGCCTCGAAACACGAGGTGGTGAACCCCGTGTTTGCCGATTTCATCGCCGGTGCCGGCGAGACCTATTCGCGCAACGGATATGACATGATCCTGTCCATCGTCCCGGACGAGGATGAGGAACGCGCCTACCGCGAATTGCATGCGCGCGGCACGGTTGACGGCATCATCGTGCATGCCCCGCGCATGAACGACCCGCGCCTGCCGCTTTTGGCCGGGATCGGCCTGCCCTTTGTGGTCCATGGCCGCGCCACGGGGTCCGAGGTTGCCTATTCGTGGCTGGACGTGAACAACCGCCGCGCCTTCCAGCGGGCGGCCGAATTCCTGCTGGACCTCGGTCACCGCCGCATCGCCCTTGTCAACGGGCTGGAGTTCATGGATTTCGCGATCCGCCGCCGCACCGGATACTGTACAGCCCTCACGGCGCGCGGGATCGACCCGGACCCCGCGCTGATGTCCTCGGACGAGATGACGGAACTGCGCGGCTACCGTTCGGCGCGCGAGATGCTGGGGCTGCAGGCCCCGCCCACGGCGTTTCTTGTTTCCTCGATGATCTCGGGCCTTGGCGTGCGCCGCGCGGCCGAGGAACGGGGCCTGCGTCTGGGGCGCGACCTGTCGGTCATCATTCATGACGACGAACTCAGCTACCTGCGCAACGGCGAGGATGTGCCGATCTACACCGCCACCCGGTCATCCGTGCGCGAGGCCGGGCGGCAGGCGGCGGAAATGCTGCTGGACATCATCGCCCGTCCCGAAACCGCCCCGCAGCAGCGCCTGCTGGAAGCGGAACTCATCATCGGCCAGTCGACCGGGCCCGTCCCGTCCGCTGCCCCCCATCGGAACTGATCCCATGAAACCTGCCCGCACCGATTTTCCCGAAGACTTCCTGTTCGGGGCCGCAACCGCGGCCTACCAGATCGAAGGCAGCGCCTATGGCGGTGCCGGGCCGTGCCACTGGGACAGCTTTGCCGCCACCCCGGGAAATGTCGTGCGGGCCGAGGACGGATCGGTTGCCTGCGACCACTATCACCGTTGGGAAGGCGATCTTGACCTGATGAAGGATGCAGGACTGGATGCCTACCGCTTTTCAACCTCCTGGGCGCGGGTCATGCCCGAAGGTCGCGGCGCGGTGAACGCCGAGGGGCTCGATTATTACGACCGGCTGGTGGACGGGATGCTGGCGCGCGGGCTGAAGCCGTTCCAGACGCTGTATCACTGGGAAATGCCCTCGGCGCTGGCCGATCTGGGTGGCTGGACCAACCGTGACGTGGCCCACTGGTTCGCCGATTTCGCCGAAGTCATCACGCGGCGCATCGGCGACCGGGTCGCCGCCGTCGCCACGATCAACGAACCCTGGTGTGTGGCCTGGCTGTCGCATTTCCTGGGCCACCATGCGCCCGGCAAGCGCGACATCCGCGCGGCGGCCCGTGCGATGCACCATGTGCTGCTGGCCCACGGTGCGGCGGTGGAACGGCTGCGCGGGATGGGGCAGCCGAACCTGGGCATCGTGCTGAACTTCGACCACTGCACCCCCGCCAGCGACTCTGCCGCCGATGTGCTGACCACGGCCACGCAGGATGCGATCTTCAACCGCTGGTTCATCGAGGGCATCACGCGCGGCACCTATCCGGCCGAGGCGCTGGCCGGCCTTGCCCCGCACATGCCGAAGGACTGGCAGGCCGACATGCCGCTGATCGGGCAGAAACTCGACTGGCTTGGCGTCAACTACTACAGCCGCCACATCCATGCCTTTGCCCCCGACACGCCCTGGCCGCATGGCCGCGATGTGCCCGGCCCGCTGCCCAAGACGCAGATGGGCTGGGAAATCTACCCCGAGGGGCTGTACGGCTTCCTGACCCGGCTGTCGCGCGACTATGTCGGCGACCTGCCGATCTATGTGACCGAAAACGGCATGGCCAATGCGGATGAGGTCCTGAACGGCAGCGTCAACGACCATGTGCGCGAGGATTACCTGTTCGCCCATCTGGACGCCACGCGCCGCGCGATTGCCGACGGGGCGAACGTCAAGGGCTTCTTCTACTGGTCGCTGCTGGACAATTACGAATGGGCGTTCGGTTACGAAAAACGCTTCGGTCTGGTGCATGTGGATTTCGAAACCTTGCAGCGCCTGCCGAAAGCATCCTATCACGCCCTCGCCCGCGCCATCGCGCGCTGACCCTGCGGAGCCTGCACCATGCCAAAGTCCCCCGTAAGCCTGGTTGCCGACATCGGCGGCACCAACACCCGCGTGGCGCTGGCCGATGGCACGGTGCTGCGCGACGGCTCGGTGCGCCGGTTCCGCAACGCCGAGAATTCCGGGCTTGCGGCGGTGCTGAAGACCTACCTCGCCGAGGCCGGCGTTGCTTCGGTGGACGGGGCCTGTGCGGCGGCGGCGGGGCCGGTCAAGGACGGGGTGGCGACCCTGACCAACCTCGACTGGACCATCGACCTTGACACGCTGCGCCATGCCACCGGGGCGACCAGGGTCGCCCTGCTGAACGACCTGCAGGCGCCGGGCCACGCGCTTGGCCATATCGCGGCCGACAAGCTGCGCCCGCTGGTGCCCGGCCCGCAGGAACCGGGCGGGGCGATGCTGGTGGTCAACGTAGGCACCGGCTTCAATGCCGCCCCCTGCCACGAGACGCCTTCGGGCCGTCTGGTCGCGGCCAGCGAATGCGGCCATGTGAACATGCCGATCCGCACCGGCGCCGACCTGCGGCTGGCGCATTTCGTTGAAACGGCACACGGGTTCCCGGGGGTCGAGGATGTGTTGTCAGGCCGGGGGCTTGAACGGCTGTACCACTTCGTCACCACCGAGGCGGGAACCGGGGCCGAACTGTCCGCCGCCGCGATCATGGCCGCGATGGATGCAGGCACCGACCCGCTGGTGCAGGAAACGGGCCGGCTGTTCACTCGCCTCCTCGGGGCCGAGACCGGCAATCTGGCCCTGATCCACCTGCCCTTCGGCGGCATCTATCTGGTCGGCGGCGTGGCGCGGGCCTTCACCGCCCATCTCGGACCGATGGGCTTTGTGCAGGCCTTCCGCGACAAGGGCCGCTTTGCAGGCTTCATGGAAGGCTTTGCCGTGTCGATCCTGGAAGACGACTACGCGCCGCTGACCGGCTGCGCGGTCTACCTCGCGCGCAACTTCGGCCATTCGCAGTCCCTCTGACAGAAACCCGCTTGTCTTTCATCCTGGAGAAGTATCCCGCGGGGGTCGCCGGTTGGCGCGCCATTGGTCCAAGGACCAACCGCCGACGGGGTGTGAAACCCCCGCGTCCGTCGGCCGGGCCAACGTCAGGTCGGCGGATGCTCGGCCTTTTTTTCCCACCGCCCGCCCGCCTCTGACCAGTATTGCGCGGCAAGGCCCGCACCGGTGAAGCCCTTCCACTGAAGGCGGGCCGCAGCCACGGAGTCGGGGTCATTGCCGTCGAACAGGATGCACGCACGCTCCAGCCGTGCCGCCTCGTCCGGCGAAACCTCGGCCCCTTCCAGCGCCATGACGCAGGCGGCGGCGTTCGGCAGGTCCGGGCGGTCGGTCAGCAGCACCGGCTGGTCGGCATCATGCGGCCCGCCCACCATCCCGTGCGGCAGGAAACCCTCTTCCGGCACCAGCCACAGCCGCGCGTCCAGCCGTTCCAGCGTGGCCCGGTCGCGCCCGCGCACGACCACGCGCCACCCCGCCCCCATCGCCCTTGGCAGCAGTTGCAGCAGCGTATCGTCCAGCGTAGAGCGCGTCAG
>JAAFHX010000168.1 GCA_013297695.1 Rhodobacterales bacterium
GCTGGGCACGACAAGCGCCCAGAAGAAGCTGTTCTTCAACCTGCGCAAGGCCAAGGCCAAGCTCGGCGCGCTGGAGGAAGGCGACCTGCGCCCCGAGAATGTGGCACAGATCGCCCGCGACCTGAACGTGACCGAGGGCGAGGTGATCGACATGAACCGCCGCCTGTCCGGCGGGGATGCATCCTTGAACGCGACGGTCGGGTCGGACGGCGAATCCGCCACGCAATGGCAGGACTGGCTGGAAGACGAGGATGCCGATCAGGCGGGCGACTACGAGGCGCGCGACGAGATGGACGCGCGGCGCGAGATGCTGGTGGCCGCGATGTCGGCGCTGAACGACCGGGAAAAGGATATTCTGGTGCAGCGTCGGCTTTCGGACGATCCGGTGACACTGGAAGACCTGTCGGAAAGCTATGGCGTCAGCCGCGAGCGTATCCGGCAGATCGAGGTGCGCGCCTTCGAAAAGCTGCAATCGCGCATGCGGGAACTGGCGCGGGAAAAGGGCATGCTGATCCCCGCCTGATCTTCGGAAGTTGCGATCCCCGGGGCGATCAGGCCGGCAGGTCCGCGACTTGCCGGTTCGGCCTGCGCACCGGCCGGTCAGGACAACCCCTGCGCGCGGAACCTGTGCCGGGGGGGGCCGACGAAAATGCTGCCCTGACCGGGTCATCCCGAAGCTGCGGATACGGGACTGCAACGCGCGACAGGGACCGCGGATCGCGGGCACAGGTATGGCCTGTTCCGCGACCGGGGTGGCATTGCGCATCGCAGGGTTGGGACCTGACCCCGGGTCTTGGCATCCAGGTGCGGGGATGTGCGATGGCACCAGGTCAGATTTTTCGCAGAAAAATCGTTGTCGTGCCGCGCTGCGGCATCGGGGCACAGGCCTTGATGCCCTGCAGCGCCGCGCCTAGTGTCGGCCCCAGACAGGAGCATGCCATGGCAACCAAGCGCAGCATCTTTGAAGAGGTCGGCCAGGGGACATCGCGTCCGGTCGCGGCTGTCGGCGGCATTGCCCGGGCACAGCGCGGGGCGCGCGGCGCGATCCGGGTCTGGCTGATGATCCTGTTCGTGCTGGTCGTCGTGATGATCGCCGTCGGCGGGCTGACCCGGTTGACCGATTCCGGCCTGTCGATCACCGAATGGAAACCGGTGACCGGCGCCCTGCCGCCGATGAGCGCACAGGACTGGCAGGCCGAGTTCGACCGGTATCGGGCCATTCCCGAATATCAGTTGCAGAACAAGGGCATGTCGCTGGAGGCGTTCAAGGCGATCTACTGGTGGGAATGGGGGCACCGCCAGTTGGGCCGGGTGATCGGGCTTGTCTGGGCGATCGGGTTCCTGGGCTTTCTGGTCACACGGCGGCTACCGGCAGGCTGGACCGGTCGGCTGCTGTTGCCGGGTGTGCTGATCGCCCTGCAGGGGGGGATCGGCTGGTGGATGGTGTCCTCGGGTGTGACCGGGGGCCAGACCGGAACGGCGCTGGATGTGGCGTCATACCGGCTGGCGCTGCATCTGGGCATGGCCTTCGTCATCCTGGGCCTGGTGGCCTGGTCGGTGTTCCTGCTGGGGCGCAGCGAGGCCGACCTGTTGCAGGCCCGGCGCATCCGCGAGGGGCGGCTGTTCGGGTTGTCGACCGGGCTGATGCATTTCGCCTTCCTGCAGATACTTCTTGGTGCGCTGGTGGCGGGCATCGACGCGGGCCGCGCCTTTCCGACCTGGCCCGACATGAACGGCCAGTTCTTTCCGGCCGAGGCCTTTTACGTGCCGGGCCGTCCGGTCTGGGCGGCCTTCTTCGAGAATGCCGGTCTGGTGCAGTTCATCCACCGGATGTCCGGCTACGGGGTGCTGGGCTTCGGACTGGTCGTCTGGTGGCGCGGGCGCGGGTCTGCGCATCAGATGACGCGACGGGCCTTTGACATGGTGGGGGCGATGCTGGTCGTGCAAATCCTGATCGGGATCGCAACGGTCCTGTCGGCGGCCAGCCCGCATGTTGCGATCACCCACCAGTTCGGGGCCGTGGTGTTGTGGGTCCTGATCCTGCGCGCCCGCTGTCTGAGCGGGTACCCCGTGGCAGGGTCCATCCGGAAGGGAACGGCATGACGGCTTATGACGATCTGATGGCGTTCCAGCGCCAGACCGAAGCGCTGGCGCAGGTGGCGGGCCGCCTGGGCTGGGATCAGGAAACGATGATGCCGCGCGGTGCCGCCGAACAGCGGTCCGAAGAGCTTGCGGCGATGGAAGGCGTGCTGCACGCCCGCCGCACCGACCCGCGCATCGCCGACTGGCTGGCCGCTTCGGACCCTGCCGACCCGGTGGGCCGCGCACAAGTACGCCTGATCCGCCGCAGCTACGACCGCGCGGTCAAGGTCCCGGCGCGGCTGGCAGAAGAGATCGCGCGCGTCACCTCGGTGGCGCAGGGCATCTGGGCGGGCGCGCGGGCTGCCGATGATGTGGCGGCCTTTCTGCCGGTTCTGACCGAGGTGATCGGCTTGCGGCGCGAGGAAGCCGCCTGTCTTGCCCGGGGCGGCGACCCCTATGACGCGCTGATCGACGACTACGAACCCGGAATGACCGCTGTCGATATCGGGGCGCTGTTCGACCGGATGCGCCCGCGTCTTGTCGCCTTGCGGGCCGCCGTGCTGGCCTCGCCCCACCAGCCGCAGCCGCTGGAGGGGCATTTCGGCACCGAGGCGCAGTTGCGCCTTGCGCGCGATCTGGCCACCGCCTTCGGCTACAACTGGGATAACGGACGGCTTGATCTGGCGGTACATCCCTTCTCGTCCGGGTCCGGTGCCGACGTGCGGATCACGACGCGGGTGGTCGAGACCGATCCGTTCAACTGCCTGTATTCCACTATCCATGAGGTGGGTCATGCCTGCTATGAACTGGGGATCGACCCCGATTATGCGCTGACCCCGCTCGGGTCCGGTGTTTCGATGGGGGTTCACGAAAGCCAGAGCCGGATTTACGAAAACCAGCTTGGACGGGGACGGGCGTTCACCGGCTGGCTGCACGGCCAGATGCGCGACCGGTTCGGCGATTTCGGCATTGCCTCGCCCGACGCGTTCCACGGAACGGTCAACCGGGTGCGCCCCGGCTATATCCGGACCGAGGCGGATGAGGTGCAATACAACCTGCACATCATGATGCGCTTCGATCTGGAACGCGCGCTGATGCGGGGCGATCTGGCCCCGCGCGATCTGGAGGCGGCGTGGAACGACCGTTTCCTTGCGGATTTCGGCGTGGCGGTGGATCGGCCTTCGCATGGCATGCTGCAAGATGTGCACTGGTCGGTGGGCCTGTTCGGATATTTCCCGACCTACGCGCTTGGCAACATCTATGCAGGATGCCTGTATCAGGCGTTGCGCGCGGCGGTGCCCGACCTCGACGCGCAACTGGCGCAGGGCGATACCTCGGGGGCGACCGGCTGGCTGCGCGAGAACCTCCAGCGCCACGGCGGGCTATATGCCCCGCGCGAGGTGGTGACACGCGCCTGCGGCTTTGCGCCGACCGAGGGGCCGCTTCTGGACTATCTTGAGGCGAAGTTCGGCGAAATCTACCGGCTGTGACCCCGGCCGAGGGGCGGGCGGTCTGGATGCTGGCCCTGGGCCAGATGCTGGCCTATGCCTGCATCTTCTACATCTTTGCCGCTTTGGTGGTGGCCTGGCAGGCCTCTCTGGGGTGGGACAAGGCGGTTCTTGCCCTGGGTCCGACCCTGGCCGTGCTGATTTCGGCGGGACTGGCGCCGTTCATGGGGCGGGCGGTGGACCGGGGGTTCGGGCGGGCTCTGATGGGTCTGGGGCCGGTACTGGGCGCGCTGGCTCTGGCGGTGCTGGCGCGGGCCGAAGTGCCCCGGGCCTATCTGATGGCCTGGGCCGGGCTGGGGGTGGCGCAGGCGCTGTGCCTGTACGAGGTGTGTTTCGCGCTGTTGATCCGCCGTTTCCGCAGCGGGGCGCGGGCGGCGATCACCCGGGTGACGCTGGTGGCGGGCCTCGCCTCGACCCTGGCCTTTCCGGCGGCGGCGGCGCTGACGGATGCCCTGGGGTGGCGCGGCGCGGTGACGATTGCGGCTGTGGTCATGGCCGGGGTTGTCGCACCCCTGCACTGGATCGGGGCTGGGGCGCTGGCGGCGGTTGCGCCGCCGGTGCTTAAGACCCGCCGCGCCGTGGTGCAGGTGTTGCGACGGGCCGGATTCTGGGTTCTGGCAGCGGTGTTTTCCTTGACCAACCTGAACCACTGGATGCTGGTGAGTTTTCTGTTGCCGGTCCTGATGGCGCAGGGTCTGGGGCATGGCCTTGCGATTACGGCGGCGTCGCTGATCGGCCCCGCGCAAGTGGTGGGGCGGCTGATCCTGCTGCGGTCCGAGACACGGGTGGGAACGGTTCCCTCTGTCTTGGCGATCCTGTCGGGAATGTGTCTGGCCGCGCTGCTGCTGGCGCTGGCCGGGTCAGGGGCCGGATTTGCCCTGGCCTTTGCCCTGGTGCAGGGGGCTGCGATGGGGGGCTTTACCATCCTGCGCCCGGTGCTGGTGGCCGAGACCCTGGGCAGCGAGGGGTATGGGGCCACGGCGGGGCTGCTTGCCATTCCCGCGCTGATGGCCTCGGCCGGGGCACCGGTGCTGGGGGCGGCCCTTCTGACGGCGGGCGGACCTGCCCTGATGATCGGGGCGGCCCTTGGCATGGCGGCCCTGGCGCTGCTGCTTGCCGGGCTTGCGGTCTGGCGAGGCTAGCTGCCCTGCGGCCAGTCGGGGGGGCGCCTTTCAAGAAAGGCGGCGATGCCTTCCTCGGTATCCCGCCACAGCATGTTTTCGACCATCACCGCCCCGGCATGGGCATAGGCCCGGTCCAGAGGCAGGCCCAACTGGTCATAGAAGCCGCGTTTGCCGATCCGCACGGCGGCCGTCAGCTTTGACGCCAGCAGAAGGGCCAGCGCCCGGGTTTCCGACGACAGCGCCCCGGCGGCGACCACGCGATTGACAAGGCCCACCTCGCGCGCCCGCCCGGCCGTGATGAACTCTCCGGTCGTGAGCATCTCGAACGCGATCTTTGCGGGAACGTTGCGCGACAGCGCGACCATGGGGGTGGAACAGAACAGGCCAATGTTCACGCCGTTGACGCCAAAGCGGGTGCCTTCGGCCGCGACCGCAAGATCGCACGAGGCGACAAGCTGGCATCCGGCGGCGGTAGCGATGCCCTGAACCTCGGCGATGACAGGCTGGGGCAGGGCGGGGATCGCCTGCATCACGGCAGCACAGCGGGAGAACAGGTCGTGAAAACGCGCGGCCCCGCGGTCAGCCTCGGCCCGGGCGGCCTGCATCTCTTTCAGGTCATGGCCTGCGCAGAAGGCCCGACCGGCACCGCGCAGGATGACGACGCGGATGCTTTGGTCTTCGGACAGCCGCGCAAAGCTGTCGGCGAGCGCGGCCAGCATCGCATCGGACAGCGCGTTCAGGCTGCCGGGCGTGTTCATCGTCAGCGTGGCGATGCCGTCGGCATCCTCGCGCAGCAGGATCGGGTCGGTCATCGCGGGGTCCCTGCGCGGGGTCTCAGGCCGTGCGGGCCTTGGCAAAGCGCCCGTCGATCTGTGCGCCGCTTTCGATCACCAGCGTTTCGTAGTTCACCTCTGCCGTGACCTGGGCCGCCGCACGCAGGGTAAAGCTGACGCAGCTTGCCTTGCCTTCCAGCCTGCCGCGCACCTCGAGTGTTTCGGCGCGCACGGTCCCCGTAACCTTGCCTTCGCCACCCACGATCAGCGTCTGGGCCACGATGTCGCCGGTGACTTCGCCCAGCACCTCCACCGTGCCGCTCGAGGTCAGGTCGCCCGACAGACGGATGTCGGCCGACAGGACCGATCTGGCACCCGAGGCGGGGCGTGCGGCACCGCGCGGATCGGCATCGGCTGGTCTGGTGTTCATGCTGTCGTCCTCCCGGGGCGGCTGGCCGCGCAAAATCATTGCCGTGATAGAGGCTGAACGGCAGGCGCAGGTCAAGCCTGCATGGGGGCCGCCGCCGGGGCCCGTGTCGCAACTGAGCGTGACATCGCCGGGGGCGGGTGGTCAGATATGTGCAGAATCAGACGGGGGACGCAGATGGAACGGGGCTTCTTTCAACCGGTGTCGGGGGTCGACCTGCCGCGTTTTGCGGGCATTCCGACCTTCATGCGCCTGCCGTATGTGGGCCTTGACGACCCGCGCATCGCCGAGGTGCAGGTGGGCCTGATCGGCGCGCCCTGGGATGGCGGCACGACAAACCGCCCCGGCCCGCGCCACGGGCCGCGCCAGTTGCGCGACCTGTCCACGATGATGCGCGCCGAAAACGGCATCACCCGCGTCCGCCCCTTCGAACGGGTGCGCTGCGCCGATCTGGGCGATGTGGGGCCGAACCCGGGAGACCTTCTGGACAGCCTGCGGCGGATGGAAGCCTTCTATTCCCGCGTGCGCGCGCTTGGCATCGTGCCCTTGACCGCCGGGGGCGACCATCTGTGCACCCTGCCGATCCTGCGCGCGCTGGCAAGGGACCGGCCGTTGGGGATGATCCATTTCGACAGCCATACCGACCTGTTCCACAGCTATTTCGGCGGCACGATGTACACCCATGGGACGCCGTTCCGCCGCGCGGTCGAGGAAGGCCTGCTGGACCCGCATCGGGTGACCATGATCGGCATCCGTGGCCCGGCCTATGATTTCGAGGACCGCGACTTTGCGGCTGCCGTCGGCATAAGGGTGATCCCGATCGAGGAATTCTTTGCGCGGGGCATCGACGACGTCATGGCCGAGGCGCGGGACAGGGCGGGGGCGGGCGAAACTTATGTCAGCTATGACATAGACTTCGTCGATCCGGCCTATGCGCCCGGGACCGGTACGCCCGAGGTCGGCGGGCCGACCAGTTGGCAGGCCCTGCAGGTGGCGCGCGGCCTGCGGGGGGTCAGGGTTGTGGGGGCCGATCTGGTCGAGGTCTCGCCTCCGTTTGATCCGTCGGGCGGGACAGCGTTCCTGGGCGTGAACCTGATGTTCGAGATGCTGTGCGTGATCGCGGAAACGGTGGCGGGGTAGGGGGCGCTGCCCCCGCGCGCCCTGTCGGGCGCGCCCCCCGGGATACTTCGGCCAAGATGAATGCGGGAAAAGTGGACGGCAGCAAAGTCGTCAGTGGTGCGCGCATGTTGAAGGTGGCCGCGGCACGGCCTTGTGCCGAAGCCGTGGCGCAGGCCTGCGGATGGAATGCGCCGGTCGGCGTGCGCGTAGGTGGCGGGGCCAGCGACGCGGGTCATCGCGCAGGGATTCGGAAGACCGGGGCCTTGCCAAACACTCGAGCGGCGTGATTCCAGCCGCTTGGCAGGTGCAGGCCTGGGAAGCCCTGTGGACAACTCGCGTGACGCTGGGGAAGAAACAGCCGAAAAATCCAACGAAACAGGGTTCTGTGAAGAAAACGCGACGAACCCATATTTTTCCTCTTGCGGCCCCGAATGGCCTTCCGTAAACACCGCTTCACCGAAACGGGCGGTCGAGCGGAGACGCGGAACGGAACGGAACGGTGGCTGCGGCGGAAGCCAAGGCAGACAATCTGGAGACAAGCGGGCTGGGGAACGCTAGGAAGCTAGCGCCTCTGCTTATTTTGTTCTTCTGCGCTCTTTGAAGATGATTGGTAATGAAGGGATATGCGGGCGGTTTGGTCGTTTCGGCGTCGGACGCAAGCATATCGGCCCAGTAGGCTTTGGCCGATGATCTG
>JAAFHX010000169.1 GCA_013297695.1 Rhodobacterales bacterium
GCCCGACGCCGTGGCGGCATCGACGGCGGCGACGATGGCCGCCTCGCGGGCGGCGGCCTCGGCGGCTTCGAAGCCGCGAATGCGGTTCAGCGCCAGATCGTGATCGGCGCGGGGCACGAACCGCGCGGGGTCCTGTGCCTGCGCCGCGTTCAGCGCCGTATCGCGGGCCGCCGTCAGGGCGGTGATGGCGACCACGGCATCCGCCGCCGTCGCCGTGGGGGTCAGGCCAAGGGCCTCAAGGACGCTCGTGTCCATGCCTGTGGTCTCCTCTTGCCGCGCGTTCAGCGCCGCCATTTCAAGGTTGGGGGAATTGGTCAGCCCGGCGCTGACGATCTCAAGCACCTCGTTGGTCTCCCAGTCGAACCGGAACACCGGGCTCAGATAGCGGTAGGCGCGCGACATGACGGCCGCCTCGCCGTCCGCCGTCCATTCGACGCGGCCCCACAGGGCACCGTCGCGCACGTCGATCCCTTTGATCCAGCCGACCGCCGGGGCCGGGATGCCCATCGGCGCTGCAAGCTGCGACGAATGCTCGATGTCGATCTGCGGCTCCTTCGCCGGATCGAACGCCGCCGCGACCCGTGCCGGGTCGGACATCTTCCAGCCGCGCCCGTCCCGCCCGACGATGGCCGGGCCGGGCGGGGTCAACTGCACCCAGCCGGGCGCAGTGCCGCTTTCGAAGTTGAGCGCGAGGCCCACCAGAGAGGGAAGACGATGTGTGGTCATGCCGCCAAACTGACGGCCCGCGCGGCCCCTGTAACCCTTGAACGGTTTCGGGGGCGGGGGTCGGATCGGCAGGGGGCGAAACGGCCCCGCGCGCGCGATTTCCGCAGGCCGCATAGGCGGGCCACTGACGGCCCTTCCCCCTTTCAGGCTACGCCGACGCGTCCGAACCCGGCAAGGCCCTTTAAGTGGTATTTAATCGCGCTGTTTCGGGGCATCTGAACCGACGTGGTCCGGCCCGCCCTTGTCTGGCGGGCGGAAGGGGGTTATTTTCAGTATGCGCGAGTAAGTTCAGCCGGCCTTCGAGCCGAGAGGGGGTAACGAACCTCCGCGCATTTCACCTACTTCAGATCGATCTTTTCCGCACTGTCGCGGGCCGCCTGCTTTTCCCAGTAGCTTCGCTCGACCTTGGGAATCAGGGTCCGAATGCGCGGTCGGCCCGACTGTCCATCGTCAAACCAGATGACCACGTACAGCCCCCGCCGCCGCCCGCCCTTCGCTTGCGGCGGATACAGGCCATCCACAAACAGCGACAGCGTCAGATTCCCGTCGCTGCGTCGCTCGACAAACCCGTCCGTGGCCGCAGGCATATCCTTCAGATCGGAAACAAACGGTGCGCGCGACGCTTGCCCGCGGCTCTCCATCTCATCGACCAGGTGCACCTTGGACTTCTCGGTCAGGCTCACGATCCGGGTGGCAGCACCTGCCGCCTCCTGTGCCGACATGGGCATCAGCGCCACCGGGGCCGAGGCCACAAGGCCGTCGAGGATGCGCGTCACCTGCCAGCTTCGCGCGATGTCGGACAGCGCAGCCTTCACCACCGCCTCGGGTGCCGCCTCCAGCCGGTCGCGCAGCAGCGCCTCCACCGCCTGGCGGCGCAGCTTGCCCGGGTTGCGCTGCCAGCCGGGGTCGATGCCAAGGGGCACGATGGCCACCTCGCCGGTGCGCTTGTTCACGACCTTCTGGTCGGGCACGTCGGGGGTGGCGTCGATGCCCCGCCGCTCGGCCTCGCGCCGGGTCACGGGGCGCACCCGGCATTTGCAGCCCCAGCCGTTCGGCGGCATCCACTCGTCCCAGAACGGGCTGTCGACCGGCAGGATCAGCCCTTCCTTGTCGGCATGGTGCGGGCGGTGCTGTTCGCTCGCCCCCAGCCGGTATTCCAGATAGGGGAACGCCGCCTTCGTCCGCTCGATCCGCTCCCACTGGCCCGCTGCCCGGGCGCTGCGCAGGTTGGCGTCATAGATCGTGCGCAGCCGCCGGGGCGACCCAAGCTGCGCCTTGACCACCGTCACCAGCGCCTGCTCGGACGTCTTGCGGGCCTCGAGGAAGCCTGGGCAGTCGCTGCCCTGCCGCAGCTTCGGCACTCGCAGGTTCAGCGTGCCCAAACGGGTATCGAGAGCGCGCTCTCGATACCCGTTCCGCCAGGTCGTGCGTTCGCCGCTGCGTTCGTGCCGACCGGCACCGATGATGCCTTCCACATCGGTTTCCATGATGAGCTGCGGGACGGCCTCGGCAATGCCGCGCAGAAGGTCACCCTGATCGTGCCTGGCCAGAAGCTCACACAGGTCCATGCCTCGGCATGGTCACTCGAACCAATGGCGTTCCCATGGCTCGATCTTGGTCATCGGGGTCTCCGTAAGGTCCGTGGTTGAAGTCGCCAAACTCCACCTTGATCCTACACGTCGATGGCCCCCCGGAGTCACACCGCCGGCGGCGATGAATTACACCGGCTTCTCGGACACTAACCCGTCGCGCTGTCGATCAATCGCAAGACTGTCTCACGCCGGATTGCCGACAACGCGGTTGCGCCCCGGGCGGCAGGCCAACTGCGTTCAATGGTTTCCATCCCGTCTCTGCCGGAGGCTGATCGGGACCGAGCATGTCCGGACGCGTCGGGACCTGGATTGTACCGCTTGATCGTCATGGCGGAGGGACCGGGCCGTAGTCGAGAGGAAATCACGAAGGCGACCATCTTTCTCGCGGCCAGCGACCGTCGCAAAGGGCACGGACCAGTGCATCGAGAGGGCAGCATTGGCAACACTCGGTCCAAGGCTGGTCTGCCAGTTCCCAAGGACACCAACGCTTGCCCGCAAGTGCGTACAAGTCCCTGGCGCAAGGGACGGAAAAGGGGAACTCGTCGATGTCATGTGTGTTTGCCTTGACACGCCCAAAACAAGCATCACCCTGCGGTTCGCAACACCGACAGAGGTCCGCCATGCAGTATCGTCGTCTCGGCAAGTCCGGCCTTCAGCTCAGCGCCCTGTCCTTCGGGTCCTGGGTGACCTTTGCCAAGCAGGTCGGCACCTCGGACGCCAAGGCGATGATGACGGCGGCCTATGATGCCGGTGTCAACTTCTTTGACAATGCCGAAGGATACGAGGCCGGGGCGTCGGAAACCCTGATGGGGCAGGCGTTGCGCGAACTGGGCTGGCGGCGCGATACCTATACCGTATCGTCCAAGGTCTTCTGGGGCGGTGCGATGCCCACACAGCGCGGGTTGTCGCGCAAGCATGTGACCGAGGCCTGCCATGCCGCGCTGCGGCGGCTGCAGGTGGACTATCTTGACCTTTACTTCTGCCACCGCCCCGATGTGGACACTCCCATCGAGGAAACCGTGCGCGCGATGCATGACCTGATCGCGCAGGGCAAGGTGCTGTACTGGGGCACGTCGGAATGGTCGGCGCAGCAGATCACCGAAGCGCATGGGGTGGCCCGCGAATGGCGGCTGACCCCGCCCACGATGGAACAGCCGCAGTACAACCTGTTCGAGCGCCAGAAGGTCGAGGGCGACTATGCGCCGCTGTATGACACCTATGGTCTTGGCACCACGATCTGGTCGCCGCTCGCTTCCGGCATTCTGACCGGCAAGTACCGGGATGGCATCCCGCAGGACAGCCGCATGGCGTTGCCGGGGTACGAATGGCTGCGCGACCGGATGGCCACGCCCGACGGGCAGGATCGCTTGGCCAAGGCCGCCGCGCTTGACGGCGTGGCCCAGGCGGCGGGCCTGTCGCTGACCCATCTGGCGCTGCTGTGGTGTCTTGCCAACCCGCGCGTCTCGACCGTGATTCTGGGCGCGTCACGGCCGGCACAGTTGCAGGACAACCTTGCCGCGCTGGACCACGCCGAACGGCTGACGCCGGATGTGATTGCGGCGGTCGAGGCGATCGTCGCCAATCGCCCGGCCCCGCCGCAGCGGTTCTGATCAGCCCGCCAGTTTGGCCTCAAGCGCCGCGATCCGCGACGACAGGGCCGCGTTTTCCTCGCGTGCCTTCTGCGCCATCATGCGCACGGCATCGAACTCTTCCCGCGTGACGAAATCGCGGTCGGCCATCCAGCGGTCGATCATGCTTTTCATCGCCGTTTCGGCCTCGGTCTTGGCACCCTGGGCCACACCCATGGCATTGGTCATCAGTTGCGACATGTCGTCGAAGAACTTGCTGCGGGTCTGCATCGGAACCTCCGGTTGTTGCCCTCTATATGGTCCGCAGGGGCGCTGCGCACAAGGTTGACATCGCCGCAGCCCCGCCGGACAACCGGAACCCATGAGCTACATTCCATTTCCCGACATCTCGCCCGAGATCGTCTCGATACCGCTTGGCGGCATGACCTTTTCGCTGCGCTGGTATGCGCTGGCCTATATCGCGGGCATCGTGATCGGCTGGCGGCTGGCCGTTGCGGCAATTTCCACCCCGCGCCTGTGGCGCAACGGACCGCCGATGACGCCGCAGCAACTGGAAAGCCTGCTGACCTGGATCATCCTGGGCGTGATCGTCGGCGGCAGGCTGGGCTTCGTGCTGTTCTACCAGCCGGTGTATTACCTCGCCAACCCGCTGGAAATCTTGCAGGTCTGGCAGGGCGGCATGTCGTTTCACGGCGGCTTTCTGGGTGTCGTCGCTGCGGCCTTGCTGTTCGCGCGGGCCGAACGCATTCCGCTTCTGCCTCTGGCCGACCTTCTGGCGATGGCCGCGCCGCCGGGTCTTCTGCTGGGCCGGATCGCCAATTTCATCAATGCCGAGCTTTGGGGCCGCCCGACCACCCTTCCCTGGGGCGTGGCCTTCCCGGGCGAGGCCGCGCAGGCCTGTGCGGGGGTCGCGGGCATCTGCGCCCGCCACCCCTCGCAACTTTACGAGGCGGCGCTCGAAGGATTGATCCTGGGGCTGCTGCTGCTGTGGCTGATCTGGCGGCGCGGGTGGCTCGGGACACCGGGCCGAATTGCGGGACTGTTCCTTGCGGGCTACGGGGTCGCGCGGTTTCTTGTCGAGTTCTTCCGGCAGGCCGACGCGCAGTTCGTGACGCCCGACAACCCGATGGGCCATGTGATCGGCGGGGCGGCCCTGGGGCTCAGCATGGGGCAGGCGCTGTCGCTGCCGATGATCGCCGTCGGGGCGGGCCTGATGGTTCTGGCGCGCCGCCGCGCATGACACCGCTGGCGACCCTGCTGGTCCGGCGCATCGCGGCCACCGGGCCGGTGACGGTTGCCGACTATATGGCCGAGTGTCTGCTGCACCCGACCCACGGCTATTACACCACGCGCGACCCGTTCGGCGCGACGGGCGATTTCACCACCGCACCGGAAATCAGCCAGATGTTCGGCGAATTGCTGGGGCTGTGCCTGGCGCAGGGCTGGCTTGACCAGGGTCGCCCGGACCGCTTCACCCTGGCCGAGCTTGGCCCCGGACGCGGCACGCTGATGGCCGACGTGCTGCGGGCGACCCGCGTCGTTCCCGGCTTTCACGCCGCCGCGCGCGTGACCCTGGTCGAGGCTTCGCCCCGTCTTCGGGCGGTGCAGCGCCAGACCCTGGGCCAGCACCCCGCCACCTGGATCGACACCCCTGCCGACCTGCCCGAAGCGCCGCTGTTCCTGCTTGCAAACGAATTCTTCGATGCCCTGCCGATCCGCCAGTTCGTCCGCCACCCGGACGGCTGGCAGGAACGGGTCGTTGGCCTGGCCGGAGAGGCGCTCTCGTTCGGCCTGACCGCACCTTGGGCCTTCGCGCCGCTGGAACCCCGCCTGTCCGACACCGTGCCGGGCGACCTGGTCGAGGTCTGCCCTGCCGCCGGGCCGATCATGGCCGATCTTGCAGCCCGCATCGCGCGCCACGGCGGCCTGTCGCTGATCGTCGATTACGGCGACTGGGGGTCGCGCGGCGACACCCTGCAGGCGTTGCGCGGCCATGCCTTTGCCGATCCGCTGGCCGAACCGGGGCGCGCCGACCTGACCGCGCATGTCGATTTCCGCGCCTTGGCGCAGGCGGCCCCCCTGCCCTGCCACTATCTGACACAGGGCGCGTTTCTGGAACGCCTCGGCATCACTGCCCGCGCGCAGGCCCTTGCCGCGCACCTGGGCGGAGCGGCACTGGAGGCACATGTCGCCGCACATCGGCGCTTGACCCATCCGGCGGAAATGGGTTCGCTGTTCAAGGTGCTGGCGCTGCATCCCCCGGGCAGCCCCCCGCCCGCAGGAACCGCCCCCGCAGGAGCCGCATGACGCTTGAAATCCTCACCTCGCCCGCGCTGGACCCGATCCGCCACGGGTTCTTCACCCGCAAGGGCGGGGCCTCGTCTGGCATCTTTTCCGGGCTGAACTGCGGGCCGGGCAGCAGCGATCTGGCGGAAGTGGTGGCGATCAACCGGGCGCGGGTCGCGGCGGCGATGGGGGTCGCAACAGATCATCTGGTCACTGTCCACCAGGTGCATTCCGCCGATGTCATCACCCTGACGACCCCTCTGCCAGGCCCCCGCCCCAGGGCCGACGCGCTGGTGACAGCCACCCCCGGCATCGCATTGGCCGTGCTGACCGCCGACTGCCAGCCGGTGCTGTTCGCCGACCCGCAGGCCCGCGTGATCGGGGCCGCCCACGGCGGCTGGCGCGGTACGCAAGCGGGCGTGCTCGAGGCGACGGTTGCGGCAATGGAGGCGCTCGGCGCGGCCCGCGCCCGCATCAGCGCCGTCATCGGGCCCACGATCAGCCAGGCTGCCTATGAGGTCGGCCCCGAATTCCTGCAGACCTTCCTTGACGACGACCCCGACAACACCCGCTTCTTCGCACAAGGCACCGGCGACCGCGCCCTGTTCGACCTGCCCGCCTACGGCCTGCACCGCCTGCGCGCGGCGGGCGTGGGCCACGCCGAATGGACACGCCACTGCACCTTTGCGGACCCCGACCGATTCTATTCCTTTCGTCGCGCCACGCACGCGAACCAGGCCGACTACGGCCGCCTGATCTCGGCCATCCGGCTGTAGGTCCGCGTCACGCGGTCCGCCCCAGCCGGTCCTCCAGCACGTCGAACGGCACGCCGGGTTCGTCCTTGGCGCAGCGGATCACAAGGCTCGTCTTCACGCTGGCCACATTCTCGAACGAGGTCAACTCGGCCGTCAGGAACCGCTGAAAGGTTGACAGGTCGGGGGCCACGCATTTCAGGATGAAGTCGATCTCGCCGTTCAGCATGTGGCACTCGCGTACCAGGGGCCAGGCCCGCGCCCGCGCCTCGAAGGCCGAAAGGTCGGCCTCGGCCTGGCTCTGCAGGCGCACCATCGCAAAGACCTGCACCTCGAACCCCAGTTCGCGGGCGTCGATGTCGGCGTGGTAGCCGCGGATATACCCCGCCTCTTCCAGCGTGCGCACCCGGCGCAGGCAGGGCGGGGCGGAAATGCCGACCCGCTTGGCAAGCTCAACGTTGGTCATCCGCCCGT
>JAAFHX010000017.1 GCA_013297695.1 Rhodobacterales bacterium
GCAGACCGACACGTTCACGTCGGCCCGCAGGTTGCCGTTCTGCATGTTGCCGTCGCAGGTGCCCAGATAGCGCAGGATCTGGCGCAGCTTGGCGACATAGGCCGCCGCCTCTTCCGGCCCGCGGATGTCGGGGCGGCTGACGATCTCCATCAGCGCGACGCCAGTGCGGTTGAAATCGACGAAGGACATGGTCGGGTCCATGTCGTGAATCGACTTGCCCGCGTCCTGTTCCAGATGGATGCGTTCTATCCGCACAAGGCGGCCCACGCCCGGCCCCATTTCCACCAGCACCTCGCCCTCGCCCACGATGGGGTGATAAAGCTGGCTGATCTGATAGCCCTGCGGCAGGTCGGGGTAGAAATAGTTCTTGCGGTCAAAGGCCGAGGTCAGATTGATCCGCGCCTTCAGCCCCAGCCCGGTGCGCACCGCCTGTTCCACGCAGAATTCGTTGATCACCGGCAGCATGCCCGGCATCGCGGCATCGACAAAGGCCACATGGCTGTTCGGCTCGGCCCCGACGGCGGTCGACGCGCCGGAGAACAGCTTGGCGTTCGAGGCGACCTGGGCGTGAATTTCCATCCCGATGACCAGTTCCCAATCGGCCTTCGCCCCGGCGATGACCTTGGGAACGGGCGGGGTATGGGTCAGATCAAGCATGTGAACCTCCTGCACTGGCCTTTCGTCATACGGCAGAAAAGGGCCGATCATCAAGCAGCCGACGGGCGGATTATGGCCGATCCAAGGCGCCGGGCGATGGAATGGGTTGCCGGCAGCCATGCGGCCGACGCATGACTCCTTCGCCGGGCAAGGATCACGGTGCAGAACAGGTTAGGGCTTATGGCAGGTGTGATGGTGGGAAACAGGATGCGCGCGGGTGTTCGTGCGGTGCTTCTGGGGGGGCTTCTTGCCCTGCCGATGGCCTGCGAACAGATCAAGACCGAACAGGGGCTGCCCGCGATGCGGTGGGACAATCACCCTGAAGGCACCCTCTGGACGACCCGCACCCTGGATGCCATCGACACCCATGCCCCCAGCCTGCTGCAGACTGTGCCGCGCGATATCGAAACCTGGTGTCCCGGCTATCCCGAAGCCAGCACCGACGAAAGGGAAGCCTTCTGGACCGGCATCCTGTCGGCGCTGGCCAAACATGAAAGCACCTGGAACCCGAATGCTTCGGGCGGCGGCGGGCGCTGGATCGGTCTGTTGCAGATCGCCCCGGCGACGGCCCGGCAGTACGGCTGCGAGGCTACCACGGTCGGGGCGCTGAAGAACGGTGCGTCGAACCTGACCTGCGCCGTGCAGATTGCCGCTGTCCAGGTGCCCAAGGACGACATGGTGGCCGGGAACGGCGCGCAGGGTCTGGGCCGCGACTGGGCCCCGTTCCGCAGCAGCGCCAAGCGGGCCGAAATGGCCGCCTGGACGCGCAAGCAAAGCTACTGCCAGGGTTAACCAACCCTATCAGGCCCTTGCCCCATGTCGGCACCGGTCAGCCCGACAGGGCACCGCCCTTGAGCCAGGATGGCCGTTTGGTCGCCTGCACCAGGCTGACGGCGGGCGCATGCCGCCCGCCAAGCGCAAGCGTGGCGGCGCGCAGCATCTCGATGGCGTCTTCCGAACGTTGCGGCAACCGCTCGCCCGCGATGGGTTTGCCAAGGGTCACGCGGAACGGCTGGCGGCTTTTGTTCAGCACTTCGTGGAACAGGGTGATGTCGCGCAGGGTCGGGTGGATCAGGTCGAACAGGTAGAACAGCACCGAGTTGCGCGCGCTGATGTGCAGGGGAATGACCGGCAGCGCATGCTTGCGCGCCAGCGTCGCGGCGGTCGCCATCCACGGGCGTTCAACCAGCCGCAGCCCCCGCCGCTTGGCCAGTCGCCCTGACGGAAAGATCACGCCCAGCCGACCGTTCCCGATGGCCTGAAGGGTGAATTCCATCGTCTCGCGCGCCTTGGCATGGCTGCGCTTTTCGGGGCGCCATTCCACCGGGGCCACAAGGTCGGCCAGTTGCGGCAGCACACGCAGCACGTCGCGGTTGGTGTAGATGAAAAGGTCGGGGCGCAGCGGAGCGAGCACATGGTGCAGCACGATCCCGTCCGCGATGCCGGTCGGATGATTCGCGACCACCAGCGCCGGGCCGTTCCGCGGCAGATTCTCCAGCCCCGAGACTTCGACATCGCGCGCGATCAGGTCGGCAAGGCGGGCCAGAATCTCCCTGCGGTCCAGCGGCACCAGGGTTTCGGTCAGCACCACGGTCTGCGGATAGGACAGCATCCGGTCAAGCATGGGCCGCAGCACATGCGCGCCCATGCCGCCCCGGGCCAGCCAGGGCGCACGTTCGGCGATGAGAGGGTCGAGCCGGTCGCGCATTTCGGTACAACAGCACGCGGCCATGACGGTTCCATGACGTTCGGCGTCTGCGGATAGGGGTCTTCGTCCGGTCAACCCTCGGTCCCGAGAATGCGCCCCGCCATCTCGGCCAGATCCTGGCTCAGGTCCGGCTGCGACAGGATTCGGTCCAGTTCGCCCCGCACAAGCGCCTGACGGCCGACGTCATAGCGCGGCCATGTTTCAAAGGCGGTGGACATGCGCGCGGCAGTCTGCGGGTTGACCGGGTCAAGCCGGATCAGCCAGTCGGCCAGCAGACGGTAGCCTGCACCCGTTGCCTGATGAAAGCCCGCGTGATGCGCCGACAGCGCACCCAGCACCGACCGGAACCGGTTGGGGTTCTTCCAGTCGAAATCGGGGTGCCGGGTCAGCCGGTCGGCCAGTGCCGGTGCTTCGGCCGAGGGGGCAAGCATGATCTGCAGGCCGAACCACTTGTCCATCACCAGCCGATCATTCTGCCATTGTGCGGCAAAGGCCGCGAGTTCCGCCTGCCCTGCGCCCACGTCAAGCAGGCAGGCCAGCGCGCCCACCTGGTCGGTCATGTTGTCGGCGGCGCGGAACCGGGCGGCGGCCCGCGCCCCGCCGTCGATCCGCGACAGCAGCGACAGCAGCGACTGGCGCAAGGCGCGGCGGCCTGCCGCGCGCGCCTCGGGGGTGAAGGGGCCGGGTTCCGACAGAGCCTCGATCAGCCGCGGCAAGGCCGGGGCCAGATGGTGGGCCAGCGCCTCGGCCATCTGGCGGCGGGCAGCATGAATTCGGTCGGGATCGGGGGTGATCCCTGCGGCATGCAGCGTCTGGGCCATGTCATCCTCGCCCGGCAGGCGCAGGGCAAGGGCGCGAAAGGCCGGTTCCAGCGCCTCGTCCTGTGCCACCCGCGCCAGAGCATCCAGCCAGCCGGGTGCCGGGGCAATGCCGTCGGTGACCATGCGGGCCAGCACGTCCTTTGCCAGGTGCCGCCCTGCCTCGAACTTGTTCACGGGGTCGGTATCATGGGCCAGCAGAAAGGCCCGTTCCTCGGGCGAGGTCTGTCGATCCAGCAGCACTGGGGCCGAAAAGCCGCGCAGGATCGACGGGATCGGGCGCGCGGAAAGGCCGGGGAAGGCAAAGCTCTGTGTGGTTTGCGTCAGTTCCAGCGTGGTGGTGGGCAACACCTCGTCGCCATTCGGGTTCAACAGGCCAATGGCAACGGGAATGACCTTGGCCCCCTTGTCGGGCTGGCCGGGGGTGGGCGGGTTCACCTGGGTGAAGGTCAGCGTGTAGGTGCCGCCCGCCGCGTCCGGCGCCCAGTGATCGCCGACCTTGAGCGTGGGCGTGCCCGCTTCGGTGTACCAGCGCCCGAACTGCGTCAGATCGCGGCCGGTCACGTCCTGAAACACCGCCAGCCAATCCTCGATCGTGGCGGCCTGTCCGTCGTGTCGGGTGAAATAGAGGTCCAGCGCCTGCGCCCAGGCCGCATCGCCGACAAGGCGTTTCAGCATGCCGATGACCTCGGCGCCCTTCTCGTAGACCGTGGCGGTGTAGAAGTTGTTGATCTCCTGATAATGGTCGGGCCGCACCGGGTGGGCGAGCGGCCCCTGATCCTCGCGGAACTGGCGGGCCATCAGCGCCAGCACATCCTCGATCCGCTTGACCGGGGCCGAGCGCATGTCGGCACTGAACTGCTGATCGCGAAAGACCGTCAGCCCTTCCTTCAGGCAAAGCTGGAACCAGTCGCGGCAGGTGATGCGGTTGCCCGTCCAGTTATGGAAATACTCATGCGCGATGATCGCCTCGATCCGGGCGAAATCGTCGTCGGTCGCGGTTTCGGGCAGGGCAAGCACATAGCGGCTGTTGAAGATGTTCAGCCCCTTGTTCTCCATCGCGCCCATGTTGAAGTCATCGACCGCAACGATGTTAAAGACCGACAGGTCGTATTCGCGCCCATAGGCCGTCTCGTCCCACCGCATCGACCGTTTCAGAGCGTCCATCGCATAGGCGCATTTGCCCTGATCGCCGGGACGGACCCAGATGTTCAGGGCGACAGGGCGGCCCGACATTGTGGTAAAGTGGTCGGAATGCGCGACCAGGTCGCCGGCGACCAGCGCGAACAGGTACGACGGCTTCGGCCAGGGATCGACCCATTCGGCCCATCCCGGACCAGCGCCTGCCGGATCGCCATTCGACAAAAGCACCGGCATGTCCGACTCGATCCGCACGCGGAAGGGGGCCATCACGTCGGGGCGGTCGGGGTAGAAGGTGATCTTGCGGAACCCCTCGGCCTCGCATTGCGTGCAATACATGCCGTTCGACATGTAAAGCCCTTCAAGCGCGGTGTTGCCCTCGGGGGCGATCTGCACTTCCGCCTCGAAGGTGAAGGGGCCGGGGGGCAGCAGGGCGGCAGGGATCGTCAGCCCGGTCGCGTCCGGCACAAGGCCGACGGGTGTGCCGTCGATGCTGGCCGCGATCAGGGTCAGCTTCTCGCCATCCAGCCGCAGATCGGCGGGGCCTTGGGTGGCCGCAAGGCGCAGGCGCGACAGGACCCGCGTGGCCGTGGGGGCCAGGCGGAAGGTCAGATCGACAGCTTCGACGCGAAAGGGAAAAGGGCGATAGTCGGCAAGGCGGATGGTGGTGGTCATGGGGCACTCCGTTGGACTGTCACAGTAGTGTCGCAGCGCCCGGGCGCAAGGGCGGGGCAGTGCCGCCGGGTCGGTGATCCCGGCGAGGGTGCCAAGGACGGCGGGACCATTCGTGCTGCGTCAGGGTTCTTGCCGCGTCCGTTCGGAAGACCACGATCCCGTGTCGGCCGGTTTCAGGCCGCAGGGATCGCCTTTTCCCTGATCGGGGTTTACGAATCGCCCCGCTCTGCTACATCCTTGTTCCATGAATGTTCTTGTCTGGTTCAAGCGCGACCTGCGGGTTGCCGATCATCCTGCGCTGGCCCTGGCGGCAAGCTTTGGTCGCGTCTTGCCCCTTTACATCGTCGAGCCCGAGTACTGGTCCCTGCCCGATACCTCGGCCCGGCAATGGGCCTTCACGGCAGAATGCCTGGAAGGGTTGCGCGATGATCTGGGGGCGGTCGGTGCGCCGCTGGTGCTGCGCGTCGGCGCGGCGGTCGAGGTGCTGGACAAACTGGTGCGCGCCCACCGGATCGCGCGCATCGTCAGCCACGAAGAGACCGGGAACCTGTGGACCTATGCCCGCGACCGGGCCGTGGCGGCCTGGGCACGCGGGGCCGGGGTGGACTGGGTGGAACTGCCGCAATCGGGCGTGGTCCGAAAGCTTGCGGGGCGCGACGGCTGGGCCGCGCGGCGCGATGCCTTCACCGCAGCGCCGCTGGTTCCGGTGAGGCAGCTTGACCCGGTACCGGGGGTGGAACGGGGCGCGATCCCCTCGGCCCGGGCGCTGAAGCTGGCGGAAGACCGCTGTCCGCACCGGCAGGCGGGCGGGCGCGCGCGCGGGCTGGAGATGCTGGACTCCTTTCTGACGGTGCGGGGCGCGCCCTATCGCGCCGCGATGTCCTCGCCGCTGACTGGGGAACGGGCCTGTTCGCGCCTGTCGCCGCATCTGGCCCTGGGCACGCTGTCGGGGCGCGAAGTGGCGCAGGCGGCGGCGGCGCGGGCAGCCGAGCGGCCCGGCGGGACCTGGGGCGGGGCGCTGGCCAGCTTTCAAAGCCGCCTCGCCTGGCGCGACCATTTCATGCAGAAGCTGGAGGATCAGCCCGCGATCGAAACCGACTGCCTGCACCGCGCGATGGAGGGGCTGCGCCCCCGCGTGCCCGATGCCGCGCGTCTTGCGGCGTGGGAGGCGGGTGAGACCGGGCTTCCCTTTACCGATGCCTGCCTGCGTTATCTGGCCGCGACGGGGTGGCTGAATTTCCGCATGCGGTCGATGGTGATGGCCGTGGCGAGCTATCATCTATGGCTGGATTGGCGGGCGACGGGGGCAGTGCTGGCGCGGCGGTTCACCGATTACGAACCCGGCATCCACTGGCCGCAGGTGCAGATGCAGTCGGGCACCACGGGGATCAATACGATCCGCATCTACAATCCGGTCAAGCAGGGCTGGGATCAGGACCCGACCGGGGCCTTCACCCGGCGTTGGGTGCCGGAACTGGCCGCCGTGCCGGATGCCTTTCTGCAAGAGCCGTGGAAATGGCCGGGTGCGGCGGGGCTTCTGGGCAGACGTTATCCCGAACCGGTGGTGGATGTCGGCGCTGCGGCACGGATTGCACGCGAAACGGTCTGGGGTCGCCGGGCGACCCCGGGATTTGCCTCGGAGGCCGGGCGCATCGTTCAGCGGCATGCCAGCCGGGCCGATGGTTCGGGCCGTTTCGTCAATGACCGCGCCCCCGCGCCGCGCCGTGGCGCGGCGCCCGACGCCCAGTTGAGCCTTGATCTGTGATGCCGAAAATGCGCCGGAAATCCGATCTTCCGACCAAGGTCTGTGCGACCTGCGGCAAGCCCTTTGCGTGGCGCAAAAAGTGGGAAAAGGTGTGGGACGAGGTGCGCTATTGCTCGGACCGGTGCCGCGCCTCCAGGCCCGGCCCGGCCAGGACCTGAGCGCCCCCGAAGCGCCGGTCCCGCCCCAAGCCCGACTGTCGCACGGCGCAACTCCATGTCCTGCCGTCTGGACATGTTGAAAGGGAAACAACCTTTCCGCCAGGCAGCATTTCCGGGCCGCATGCCCGACTGCTGCCGCATTCTGCGCCCGAGGCGGCCGATCCTGCGCGTTTGCTGTGCTTTTTGCCGAAATGCAGGGCGTCTGTGCAAGAATACCCCCTTCAAAGGCACCGCAACCATGCCTATGATTCCCGAACGCGGAAAAGGAAATCGGCCCATGACACGCCCCGTTGTCGGCATCATCGGCAACATGACCCTGCTGAACGAAAGCTATCCGGTGCATGCCGGCGGGCGGATGAACAGCGAAGCCGTGGCAGAGGTGGCGGGGTGCCTGCCGCTGATCATTCCGTCCGACCCCGCGCTGGTGTCCGTGCCCGAGTTGCTTGACCTGTGTGACGGTTTTCTGCTCACCGGGGGGCGACCGAACGTTCATCCCGAAGAATATGGCGAGGAAGAGACGCCCGCCCACGGGTGCTTTGACCGCTGCCGCGACGCGGTGACGCTGCCGCTGATCCGCGCCTGCGTTGATCGCGGCCAGCCGTTCCTGGGTGTCTGCCGGGGGTTTCAGGAGGTGAACGTTGCCCTGGGGGGCACGCTTTATCCCGAAATTCGCGATCTGCCGGGCAGGATGAACCATCGCATGCCGCCCGACGGGACGCTGGACGAGAAATTTGCCCTGCGCCATCCGGTGCGGTTGACCCCCGGCGGACCGTTCCACCGGCTGCTTGGGGCGCAAGAGGTCATGACCAATTCCCTGCACGGCCAGGGGATCAAGGTCGCAGGCCCCCGCATCGTGATCGACGGCACGGCCCCGGACGGCACGCCCGAGGCGATCTATGTCCAGGGCGCGCCGGGGTTTACCCTTTCGGTCCAATGGCACCCTGAATACAATGCCGGTGCAGATCCGGTATCGCGCCCGCTGTTCCAGGCCTTTGGCGAAGCGGCGCAGGCGTGGTCCCGGCGCGGCACGGGCGTGCGCCTGAGCGCCTGAATACCCGGGTGCCAGTGCCTCAGGGGTGCGAGGTTCCGTCCGCTGTCAGCCCGTCCAGAACCAGCGCAAGCGTCCGCTTTGCCCGGTCGACCCGCTGTTCGGCGGGTGCGCCTTCGGCGGCCCAGAAGGCCAGATTTGCAATCGCGCCGTTCAGCAGATGGGCCGTCGCCTCGGGGTCGACCGGGCGCACGCGGCCAAGCGCGACCAACCGTGTAAGGTCGGCGATCACCTCGGCAATGCCGCCGTCCAGCAGGATATCGACCGCCTTCATGCCCAGGACCGCCGTCGCGTCCTGAAACAAGATGCGGCGGCGCGACGGGTGCAGCGCCTCGTCCAGATAGCGGTCATACCACCGCCGGAACCCGCGCCAGGGGTCGGGCTCGGCCACCCATTCCGCATCAAGAAGGGCGCTGATTTCGGCATCCACCCGGCGCAGCACCGCCTCGAACAGCCCGGCCTTGTTGCCGAAATGATGGTGCAGCGCGCCGCGCGTCATGCCGGCCTCGGCGGCCAGTGCATCCAGGGACGTCGCCGCAAATCCTTCTTCGGCAAAGGCGCGGCGGGCGACCGACAGCAGCCGTTCGGTCGTGTCCTGTGCCATCTCGGCGCGGCGTCTTCGGGGTTCTGTTGACATACGGCCCGTATGTAAGTTAGGGGGTCGCATACGAAGCGTATGTGAATGCAGGCAGGGTCGCAAGATGTCGGACATGGCGCGGAAGATGCGGGCCGAGGTGCCGCGGCTGACCTTTTTCGCCGTGCCGATCATCATCGGCTATTCGGCCTCGATGCTGCCGGGGATCACGGATTCGCTGATGCTGGCCCCGCTTGGTCCGGTGCCGCTGGCGGCGGTCGGGCTGACGGGGGCGATCTCGACCATCCTTTTCGCAACGGTCTGGGGGGTGCTGACCACCCTGGGTGTCCGCGTGGGCACGGCCTGGGGGGCGGGCGAGGCCCGGCGCATCCCGCATATCCTGCGCAACGGTCTGGTCCTTGGGGCGCTGATCGGTCTGGGGGCGGCTGCGGTCATGGGCCTGGGCTGGCTGGCGCTGCCGCTGTTCGGCCAGCCGCCCGAGGTGCTGGCGGCGATGCCCGGCTACTGGGTCTGCATGGCGCTGTTCATGGTGCCCTTCGCGGTGCAGACCGTCTTCACCTCGGCCTTCGAGGCGGTGGACCGGCCCTGGCTGGGCACCGGGTTCGCCTTTCTGGCAGTGGTCATCAACGTGCCGCTGAACTGGCTTCTGATCTGGGGCGGATTTGGCATTCCGCCCCTGGGCCTGACCGGCGCAGGGATTGCGAGCCTTGCAGCCGAAAGTCTGGCTTTGGCCGCGACCTGGGCCTTCTGGCAGTTCGCGCCTTCCATGAAACGGCTGCGGCTGCGCCGGTCGCTCGACTGGACCGAGATCGGGGCGACCTTCCGCGAGGGCGCGCCGCTCGGGTTTCTCTATGCGGTGGAAACCGGGGCGGTGGCCGTGGGCACGATGCTGATCGGAACCTTCGGCACGGTGGCGCTTGCGGCAAATCAGGTCGTCTCGTCGGTCGGCGGGCTTTTGTACATGGTGCCGCTTGGGTTTGCGGGGGCCGTGGCGCTGCGGGTGGCGCAGGAAAACGGTGCGGGCAACGGCACGGCGCTGCGGCCCATCGCCTGGACGGCACTGGCGCTGGTCACGGGCTGGCTGGCTGCGGCGGTGCTGGTGCTGGTCCTTGGCGGCAGGGTCATCGCCGCCGCGATCACCGCCGACCCCGAGGTGGTCGCGCTGGCGGCTACGCTGTTCATCGCAATTGCAGCCATGCAGATTTCGGATGGCGTGCAATCGACCATGCTGGGTGCCTTGCGCGGCATGTCGGACACGCGCTGGCCTGCGGTTGTGTCTATCCTGGCCTATTGGTCCGTGGCCATTCCGGCGGGCTGGCTGCTGGCCGTGCCGCTTGGCATGGGGCCGGTCGGCGTCTGGCTTGGTTTCGGGATGGGTCTTTCCCTGGCCGGCCTTGCGCTGCTGCTGCGGTTTCGCAGCCGGACCCCGGCGCAGGGCGGGAAAAACATCTCGCAAGTTGCTTCTGGCCTGCGCTAACTCAGGGTGACGCGGGGCAGTCAGGGGAACCAGCATGAAACGGTCGCGGATCAACGCCATCATCGCCGACGCAGACGACCTGATCCGCCGTCACGGCTTTGCCCTGCCGCCCTTTGCCCGGTGGACCCCGTCCGGGTTCGTGGCCAACAAGGACCGGGCCGGGGCGATCACCTCGGCCCGACTGGGCTGGGACATCACCGATTTCGGGCAGGGCCGCTTTGACACGATGGGGCTGTTCCTGTTCACCCTGCGCAACGGGCGACTTGCCGACCTGCGGCGCGGCGGTGGCATGGTCTATGCCGAAAAGCTGCTGATCGCCCGGCAGGATCAGTGGACGCCGATGCACACCCACATCATCAAGGCCGAAGATATCATCAACCGGGGCGGGGCAAGGCTGGCGGTAAAGCTGTATGGGTCTGACGCTCAGGGGCGGTTCGACAAGACACGGGGTGGCACCGTGTTCTGCGACGGTATGGCGCGGGACTTTGCGCCGGGCGAGGTTCTTCTGCTGTCCCCGGGTGAAAGCGTCACGCTGCTGCCGGGGGACTGGCATGCCTTTTGGGGCGAAGGCGGCGATGTGCTGATCGGCGAGGTTTCGACCGTGAACGACGATGTGACCGACAACATCTTTGTCGCCCCCGTTGGCCGGTTTGCCGAGATCGAGGAAGACGAGGCCCCGATGCATCTGCTGGTCAGCGACTATGACCGCTGGCTGGCCTGAGAAAGTCGCGCCGCCAGCCAGGCCCGAAGGGCCGCATCCCCGGTCAGACCCATGGCCCGATGCAGGGCCTGTGCCTGCCCCACCTTGTCGCCCATCCGCGCCAGCGCCTCGGCACGCAGCGCCCACCAGGGCTGGAACCCCTGCGCCCCGGTCAGGGCATCCAGCGCGGCCAGCGCCGCTTTTGGGCCGTCCAGTTCCAGCGTGACGGCGGCGGCGGCTGTCGCCCCGCCAAGGCTGGGCGACAGCCGGTCAAGGGCGGCATGCAGTGTCGCAAGCGCGGGCCAGTTGGTCCGCCCCAGCATCGCCCCTTCGCTGTGCACCGACTGGATTGCTGCTTCGCACTGGAAACGGCCAAAGTGGCCCATGGCTGCCGCATCGGCCAGCAGACGGTCGGCCCGGTGGATCATGCGGTGGTCCCATAAAGCCGTATCTTGTTCGAAAACTGCAAGATACTGCCCGTTTCTTGCCGGTTCCCGCGCCCGGATATGCAGTATAAGGGAAAGCAGCCCCTTGGGCTCCGGCTGGTCCGGGGTCAGGTCGGCCAGCAGTTCCGCCAGATAGATCGCTTCAGACGCAAGATCTGCGCGGGCGGGGTCCGACCCCGGAACCGCCTCCCAGCCAAGCGCGGCGGCGGCAAGCACCGCCTCCATGACCTGCGGAAGGCGAGGGCCGATCTCGTCGGGGTCGGGCCGGGAAAAGCGTGCGCCCGCCTCGCGCAGGCGGGTCTTGGCGCGTGACAGGCGCTGCCCCATGGTGGCGGGCGAGATCAGGAAGGCCCCCGCGATGCGCTCGGCCGACAGGCCCAGCACGGCCTGCAGCATCAGCGGGGTCTGGGTGCCGGGGTCGATGGCCGGATGGGTGCATGCGAACAGAAGGCCCAGCCGATGGTCGGGAAAGGCATCGGGCATGGCACTTGCCTCGTCGGTCAGCAGGGTCAGGTCCGGCAGGGCTGCGGCGGCGGTGGCAGCCCGGGCGCGGGCATGGCCCGCCGCCCGTTTCGCCGCCGTCATCAGCCAGGCTTCGGGTCGGTCGGGCACGCCGCGCCGGGGCCAGGTTTCCAGTGCGGCCCGCAGCGCCTCGGACAAGGCATCCTCTGCCGCGGCCAGATCGCAATTGCGTGCCGCGAGCAGCGCCACCAGCCGCCCATAGGCCGCGCGCACCGCCCGTTCCGCGGCAGCCTGCGCGGCGTCTGGCGCGGGCGGGGTCACCCCGGCATGGCCAGCACGGGGCGCACCTCGGTCGAACCCGTGGCGCTGGAGGGGGCCCTTGCAGCCCAATCCAGCGCCGCGTCCATATCGGGCACCTCGATCAGGAAGAACCCGCCCAGATGTTCCTTGACCTCGGCGAAGGGGCCGTCCTGCACGGTGCGACCGGTGGCGCGTATCCGGACGGTGGCGGCGGTTGCGGGCGGCAGCAGGCCCGCGCCCGACACGAACACGCCTGCCTGAGCCAGCGTTGCGCCATAGGCGGACCATCCGGCCCAATAGGTGCCCGCTTCGGCCGGGTTGTCGCGCCGCGCGAAATCGGCGGGGGTCTCATGGCACAGGATCATGTATTGCATGGCTTTTCCTCACATTCCGGGGGCGGCGATGGTGGCGCGAACCTCGACCCCTGCGGCGGGCAATCGCGCCGCCCAGCCTGCGGCGGCGGCGGCATCGGCCACGTCGATCAGGAAAAAGCCGCCAAACACCAGCGCGCTCGGGTCGGTCGCGGTGCCGACCTGCGCAACCGGCGTCGGAACCAGTGCCGCCCCGCCCCGCAGGACCCCGGCTGCGGCGGCCTGCTTGCCGAAATCGGCATAGGCGGCCCAATAGGACTGCCCCTTTGCCCCGGCATCGCTGCGCAAGGCAATCTGCGCCGGTGTTTCGTGGATCAGAAGGACAAAGGGTTCGGCAAGGGCCGGGCCAATGCCAAGGCAAAGGGCCAAGGCCAGAGCGGCGGATTTCATCGTTTTCACCTCATCAGGACAGGGCCGCACCATGCGGTCCTGAACTGATGAGCGGCGCGCCATCGGCATTTCGACAGGCCGCGCGGAAAAATCCTGCACGAGGCCCGGGTCCGGTCAGATCACGACCGGCGGGGGAACCGGCACTTCGGGCAGAACCGGTTCGCCAAAGGGGGCGGGCGCTGCCGGATTGGCTGCAGGCCTGGGCTTCACCGCCACAGGCTTCGGGGCTGCAGGGGGCAGCGAAAGCCCCGTCGGCATCTGCCCGTCGCGGGTCATCACGATGACCTTCGCCCCATCCGGCACGCGCGAATACAGGTCGATCACGTCCTGGTTTATCATCCGGATGCAGCCGGACGACGCATTGCGCCCGATCGACCGCCATTCCGGTGTGCCGTGGATGCGGTAGCCGTAATCGATCCCGTTCGTCTGAAGGTACAGCGCCCGGGCCCCAAGCGGGTTCTCCGGCCCGCCCGGCTGGCCGTTCGCCCATTTCGCCAGTTCCGGCTTGCGCGCGATCATCTCGGGTGGCGGGGTCCAGTTCGGCCAGGTCTTGCGACCCGAAATCACGGCCTCTCCGGACCATTCAAAACCGTCCCGCCCGACCGCGATGCCATAGCGGATCGCCTCGTTCGGGCCGGTGACCAGATGCAACTGCCGCAGTGCCGGGTTGATGATGATCGTGCCGGGGGCCTGATCTGTCGGATATACAACTGTCTGCCGCCGGAATTCGGGCGGAATTTCATCCACCGGCAGCGCCGGGATCGAGAACGGCCCGTCCTGACGCGAGACATAGATGGTGTCGGGGGCGGGGACCTCGACAGGTACGGGTGCTGCGGCCATCGTGACCGTCGGTCCGCCCGGAACACATCCTGCAACGGTCAGCGACAGAAGCCCTGCCACGACCAGCCTGCCCGTAAGCCCCACCATCTGCCTGATCCTCTTGCGTCTTGTTGCGTTCCGACGCCACGCGCCGATCCGATTGCCGCGCAGAATACTCAACCCACCGCCAAGATTCCAGCGGATAGACCGAAGAATTCGGGGATATCGGTCACAGGCTTGTGCGCAGGTGCCACAGTTCGGGGAACAATTCCACCTCCAGCATCCGCCGCAGATAGCCGACGCCGGATGTCCCGCCGGTGCCGCGTTTCAACCCGATCACCCGTTCCACCGTGGTGACATGGTTGAATCGCCAGCGGCGGAAGTAGTCTTCGAAGTCCACGAGCTTTTCGGCCAGTTCGTACAGGTCCCAATGCGCCTCGGGGGTGCGGTAGACGGTTTCCCACACCGCCTGCACGCCCGTGTCCGCGACCCAGGGCTGCGACAGATCGCGGGTCAGAACAGCCTGCGGAACCGGCAGGCCCGCCCGTGCCAGCGCCCGCAGCGCCTCGTCATACAGCGAGGGGCGGGCAAGTTCGGCCTCCAGCAGTGCCAGGATGTCGGGGCGGTGCACATGGGGCCGCAGCATCGCCGGATTGCGGTTGCCCACCGCATATTCGATCAGCCGGTACTGCCAGGACTGGAACCCCGAGGATTGGCCGAGGTCGTTGCGAAAACGGGTATAGTCTGCCGGGGTCATCGTGCGCAGCACGTCCCAGGCCGAATTGAGCTGTTCGAAAATGCGCGAAATCCTCGCCAGCAGCTTGAACGCCGGGCGCAGCCGGTCTGCGGCAATGGCGTCGCGTGCGGCATCAAGTTCGTGCAGTGCCAGCCGCATCCAAAGTTCCGAGGTCTGGTGCTGGATGATGAACAGCATTTCGTCATGTGCCCCGGTCAGACAGCGTTGTGCCCCGAGGATCGCGTCGATCCGAAGGTAGTCACCGTAGGACATGCGGCCGTCAAAGTTCATCTCGGCACCCTCGCGGGCGGGATCGTGCGGGGTGGTCATGATGAAGCCTCCGTCAGGGGAAGGGCGTGGTGCGGGCGATGAAGGGCGCGGCACCGGGCAGGGCTGAGATGCGCCCCGCATCGCCCGCGCCGCACCCCCGGCGCGCAGGCAGACGGGGCGGGCTGGCGGTGCAGGGTCATGCGGGGGTGATCCGGTCCAGCGCCATCGCCCGGTTGACCGGGTTGTCTTCGGGCCGGTTGCGCAGGTCCTGCCCGCCGATCTCCCGTATCTCCGGGGCAAGCCGCCAGCCGTGCCGGAAAAAGAAGCCTTGCGCATACCGGCTGGCAAGCACCGTCAGGCGGGTCAGGCCCAGGCCGCGCGCCTCGTCCAGCAGCGCGGCATACAGCCGGTCGGCAAGACCGGTCCCCATGCGGTCCGGGCACACGAAGGCCATGTTCAGATACCCGTCGCGTTCCAGCATCATGAACCCCGTGATCCGCAAACCCTCGGCCGCAACCAGCGTCAGATGCCGGTCAAGCCAGGGGCCCCAGTCGGCGGTCAGGGCGGGATCGGGCACCCATGCCAGCCGCTCTGCCTGTGAATAGCGCCCGGCGCATCCCTCGCGGACCGCCTGCACAAAGACATCTCTCGTGGCGGCGGCATCCTCGGGACGAAAGCGGCGGATCGTGGCCATGGCGGGTCTCGGTCAGGCTGCGGTGCGGTCGTCGGGGGTCCGAGGGATCATTGCGCGGCAGGTCCGTCCCTGCCGGATCAGGCCAGGCGCTCAGGTCACCCGGGCGCGTGTCTTGTACTCCGGACGGTCCCACAGGTTTCCGGCCATCACCTCGGCAAGGATCGCCATTGCTGCCCGGACCTCGTCCAAGCCGATGTACAGCGGGGTGAACCCGAAGCGCAGGATGTCGGGTGCGCGGAAATCGCCGATCACGCCACGCGCGATCAGCGCCTGCATGATGGCATAGCCCTCGGGGTGGCGGAAACTGACCTGGCTGCCGCGCTTGTGTGGGTCGCTCGGCGAGGCGAGGGTCAGCATGGGGCAGGCAGCCTCGACCCCTGCGATGAACCCTTCGGTCAGTTCGATCGACCGTGCGCGCACATCGGCCATCTCGGCCATGTCCCAGACATCCAGCGCCGCCTCGAGCGCCGCAAGTTGCAGCACCGGCGGCGTGCCCACCCGCATTCGCTCGATCCCCCGGCCGGGGCGATAGTCGGCGTCAAAGGCAAAGGGGGCCTCGTGCCCCAGCCAACCCGACAGGGCAGGGCGCACACCCTCGGCATGGTGGGGGGCCACATAGATGAAGGCTGGGCCGCCGGGGCCGGAGTTGAGGTATTTGTAGGTGCAGCCCACGGCAAAATCGGCCCCTGCCCCGGTCAGATCGACCGGGATCGCCCCCGCCGAATGGGCCAGATCCCAGATCGCCAGCGCGCCTGCCGCGTGGGCGCGGGCGGTAAGGTCGGCCATGTCGTGCAGACGTCCGGTGCGGTAATCCACCTCGGTCAGCATCGTCACCGCGACGGTGTCATCGACGGCCCCTGCAACCTCTTCCGGCGCGACGGTGCGCAGGCAATAGCCATCGCCCAAAGTCCGGCACAGCCCGTCGGCCATGTAAAGGTCGGACGGAAAGTTGCCGGTATCTGAAAGGATCACGCGGCGGCCGGGGCGCATTTCCAGCGCCGAGGCCAGCGCCTGATAGACCTTGACCGACAGCGTGTCGCCCATCACCACCGTTCCGGGCGGCGCCCCGATCAGCCGCCCGATCCGGTCGCCCACGCGTGATGGCTGGTCCATCCACCCGGCCTTGTTCCAGCCGGTTATCAGCATCTCGCCCCATTCGTCGGTGATGCTGCGGGCAACGCGCGCCGCTGCTGCACGCGGCAGCGGGCCAAGCGAGTTGCCGTCCAGATAGATCACCCCGTCCGGCAGGTGGAACATCGCGCGGGTCGCATCAAAATCGGTCATGGTGGCCTCCTGCCGCAAGCCTAGCGTTGCTGCTGCGCGATTGAAAGCCGGAGGTCGGCGTTGCCCTGACCCCCGAGCGTCCGCCCGGCACCGCTTGCCGCCACGCCGGGCCGGTGCCAGACTTGGGTTCCAGACAGGGGATATGACGGGGATGGGCAAGGGCCTGACCGGACGGCTTGTGCGGCAGTGGGAAAGCCCGCCAACATGGCTGGCGCTGTTTCTCGTGCTGGCCTGGGTCCAGTCGCGGATGCTGCCCGCATTCCCGCCGGGTCCGCAGGTCAGGACGGCAGGCGCAGTCCTGATTGCGGCGGGCCTTGGGGTGATGGTGCTGGCGGTGCTGCAGTTTCGCCGCCACCGTACGACGGTTCTGCCGCGCGAGACGCCGACGGCGATGATCGACACCGGCATCTACCGGTTTTCGCGCAACCCGATCTACCTTGCCGATACGCTGATTCTGTCCGGCGCAATCCTGCGTTGGGATCTGGGCGGGATCATCCTGGTGCCGCTGTTCATGGCGGTCATCCGCCAGCGGTTCATTCTGGGCGAAGAAGCCGGGTTGCGCGCATGTTTCGGAGCGGAATTCGACGCCTATTCCGCCCGCACGCGCCGCTGGCTTTGACACCCGGGGCGTGAAACGCAGGCCCGGCCCCGCAGGGCAGCGCGCTGCTTGTGAAATATTGTTGCGCAAGTTACATCGGGCCGCGATACATATGGGCCGGGTCGCGGCCTTGAGAGCATCAGACGGGGGAACACTGTGAAGATCGGTGCACCGAAAGAGATTTACGAAGGCGAGGCGCGCGTTGCCATGACGCCCGACAGTGCCGTCCAGTTGCAGAAACTGGGGCACGCCTGCCTGATCGAGTCCGGGGCCGGGGCAAAAGCCGGCTTCTCGGACGCGGCCTATGCGGCGGCGGGGGTCACCGTGGTGCCCGATGCGGCCTCGGTCTTCACCCTCGCCGATGTGGTGGTCAAGGTGCGCGGCCCGGAACGGTCCGAGGCGGAGCATCTGCGGCAGGGGCAGACGCTGATCTCGTTCTTCTGGCCCGCGCAGAACGCAGACCTCTTGGACCTGTGCAAGGACAAGGGTGCCACCGTCATCGCGATGGACATGGTGCCGCGGATCAGCCGCGCGCAGAAGATGGATGCGCTGTCGTCCATGGCGAACATCGCGGGCTACCGCGCGGTGATCGAGGCCGGCAGCAATTTCGGCCGGTTCTTCACCGGCCAGGTGACGGCGGCGGGCAAGGTGCCGCCCGCCAAGGTGCTGATCGTCGGCGCGGGCGTTGCGGGGCTTGCCGCCATCGGCACGGCGACCTCGCTTGGCGCGATCACCTACGCCTTCGACGTGCGCCCCGAAGTGGCCGAGCAGATCGAATCGATGGGCGCGAATTTCGTTTTTCTGGAGTTCGAGGCGACGCAGGACGGGGCCGCGACGGGGGGCTATGCCGCACCCTCGTCGCCCGAATTCCGCGAGAAGCAGCTTGCGAAGTTCCGCGATCTGGCGCCAGACATGGACATCGTCATCACCACGGCGCTGATCCCCGGCCGCCCTGCGCCAAAGCTCTGGACCGAGGACATGGTGCGGCTGATGAAGCCCGGATCGGTGATCGTGGACCTTGCCGCCGAACGCGGCGGCAACTGCGACCTGACGGTGCCCGACCAGAAGATCGTGACCGACAACGGCGTGACCATCGTCGGCTACACCGATTTCCCCAGCCGCATGGCGGCGCAGGCCAGCACGCTCTATTCCACCAACATCCGCCACATGCTGACCGACCTGACGCCGAAGAAGGACGGCGTGATCGTCCAGAACATGGAAGATGACGTGATCCGGGGGGCGACCGTGACCCATGACGGCGCGATCACCTTCCCGCCGCCGCCGCCGAAGATCGCCGCCATCGCGGCAGCCAAACCCAAGGAAAAACCAAAGGAACTGACGCCGGTGGAACGCCGCGCGCAGGAAACCGCAGCGTTCCGCAAGCAGACCATCAGCCAGGTCGGTCTGCTGGTCGTGGGCGGGGCGCTTCTGCTGGCGCTTGGTCTGGTGGCCCCCGCCAGCTTCATGCAGCACTTCATCGTCTTCGTGCTGTCGGTCTTCATCGGCTTTTCGGTCATCTGGAACGTCAGCCATTCGTTGCACACACCGCTGATGGCCGTGACAAACGCGATTTCGTCGATCATCATTCTGGGTGCCCTGCTGCAGATCGGGTCGGGAAGCTGGCTGATCGGACTGCTCGCCGCGCTGGCAATCGTGATGGCGGGCGTCAACATCTTCGGTGGCTTCATGGTCACCCGGCGCATGCTCGCCATGTTCCAGAAATCCTGAAGGGGCGACCAGCATGGAATACGGATTCACCACTGCGGCCTATGTCGTCGCCGCAATCCTGTTCATCCTGTCGCTTGGCGGCCTGTCGGGGCAGGAAAGCGCCAAGCGCGCGGTCTGGTACGGCATCGCGGGCATGGCCCTTGCGGTTGCCGCAACGCTTGCCGGTCCGGGGGCCAGCCTGTGGCTGCTGTCGGTCGTGCTGATCTTCGCGGGCGGGGCGGGCGGCTGGCTGGTCGCACAGCGCGTGCAGATGACCGAGATGCCGCAGCTTGTGGCGGCGATGCACAGCCTTGTCGGTCTGGCAGCGGTGCTGATCGGTATCAACACCCATGCCGAACTGGCCGCCGTGACCGGGCTGACCGAAGAAGCCCGGGCGGCGCTGACCGGATTTGCAGCGCTGATCGCCCACAAAACCGGTGTCGAAGTGTCGATCCTTCGGGTCGAGACATTCCTGGGCATCTTCATCGGGGCCGTGACCTTCACCGGATCCGTCATCGCCTACGGCAAGCTGGCCGGAAAGGTCGATACCAAGGCGACGAAACTTCCGGGCGGGCATCTGCTGAACGCGGGTGCGGCGGCGTTGTCGCTGGTGCTGCTGCTGGTCTATCTGAACACCGGGTCCACGCTGGCGCTTGTCGTCATGACGCTGGCGGCGCTGTTCATCGGCTATCACCTCATCATGGGCATCGGCGGGGCCGACATGCCGGTCGTGGTGTCGATGTTGAACAGCTATTCCGGCTGGGCGGCGGCGGCCATCGGCTTTTCGCTGTCGAATGACCTGCTGATCGTGGTGGGCGCGCTCGTCGGCTCTTCCGGCGCGATCCTGTCCTACATCATGTGCAAGGCGATGAACCGGTCCTTCGTCAGCGTGATCCTCGGCGGCTTCGGCAATACCGCCGGTCCCGCGATGGAAGTCACGGGCGAGCAGATCGCCATCGACGCCGAAGGTGTGGCGGCAGCGCTGAACGATGCGGATTCGGTCATCATCATCCCCGGCTACGGCATGGCGGTGGCCCAGGCGCAGCAGTCGGTTTCGGAACTGACCCGCAAGCTGCGCGCCAAGGGCAAGACCGTGCGCTTTGCCATCCACCCCGTGGCGGGTCGCCTTCCCGGCCACATGAACGTGCTTCTGGCCGAGGCCAAGGTGCCCTATGACATCG
The DNA here is from genome assembly GCA_013297695.1 of Rhodobacterales bacterium. Classification (GTDB taxonomy): domain Bacteria; phylum Pseudomonadota; class Alphaproteobacteria; order Rhodobacterales; family Rhodobacteraceae; genus Aliitabrizicola. Next base: position 20,000 of record JAAFHX010000017.1, read on the forward strand.
TGCTGGAGATGGACGAGATCAACGAGGATTTCCCCCAGACCGACGTGGCCATCGTCATCGGGTCGAACGACATCGTGAACCCGGCGGCGCAGGAAGACCCCAACAGTCCCATCGCCGGCATGCCGGTGCTGGAATGCTGGAAGGCCAAGCAGGTCTTCGTATCCAAGCGCGGTCAGGGCACCGGCTATTCCGGCATCGAGAACCCGCTGTTCTACAAGGAGAACACGCGGATGTTCTATGGCGACGCGAAGAAGTCTCTGGATGCCCTGCTACCGATGATTGACTGACGGTCCTGTGCCCGGCGTCTGCGGCAGACTCCGGGCAACCGCCGCTTGCGGAAGGCGTCGCAAAGAACGCCACCCTGCCACAGGAAGCGGCATGCATGCCATGGTATGCCGCTAAATGTCGGGAATGCTTGAGCAAACGGGTTTACACGCGGCGCAGGGTCGCTACCTTGCCCGTAAGTGCAGGAGCCCCCCATGCCCCCCATCGAAGACCACCCGCTGCGCTATCCGCTGACCAACGAGTTGCACGCGCGGCCCTTTCCTTCGCTGGAGGTGCCCTGCACGGCCGCGTTCCTTGCGATCAAGGAACCGCTGGACGCCGCGAACCGCGACCGGGCAAAGGATCGTGCACATCTGGTGGACCTTCTGGACCGCAACGCCAGCCCGCATCCGCAGCCCGATGCCACCCATTTTTCCGGCCCCATCGGGCGGCACGAGGTGAAATGGGAAAGCCATACCGAATTCGTGACCTATTCGGCCTTCACGAAAGGCATTTCCGCCCGCCCCTTCGATCCGCAGGAAATGCAGGTCTTTCCCGAAGACTGGCTGGCCCGCGCGCCTGGCAAGCGCCTCGTCTCGGTTCTTGTCCGGGTCGAGGTGATGCCCGATGATGACGATGCCATCCTTGCCAAGCTGGAAGACTGGTTCGTTCCCGAAAGCCTGGCTTGTTCGCGCGTGGTCGATGGCGCGGCCATCGTGGCGGGTGATTTCCGGATCGACCCGGCGGGGATCATGCGCTTTGCAGTCTTCGTGCGCCCCGGCGTCGGCGAACGCCGCGTCGGACGCATCGTGCAGCGCCTGTGCGAGATCGAGACCTATCGCGCGATGTCGATGCTGGGGCTCATGCGCGCCCGCAAGATGTCAAGCCGGCTGAACGGCATTGATCCCAAACTGTCGGAACTCGTGTCCTCGCTTGACAGTGCGGCGCAAAGTCCCGAGGCGACGCTGCATGAACTGCTGTCGATCTCGGCCGAACTGGAAAGCCAGGCGGTGCAGGTCAGCTTCCGCTTCGGTGCCACGGCGGCTTATGAGGCCATCGTCAACCAGCGGGTCGAGGTCCTGCGCGAGGAACGCATCCAGGGCCGCCAGACCTTCGGCGAATTCATGATGCGCCGCTACGACCCCGCGATGCGCACGGTGAAATCGGCCGAGGCGCGGCTGCGCAGCATGGCCGAACGGGCACAGCGGGCGGCGGAACTCTTGCGCACGCGGGTCGATGTGGAACGCTCGGCCCAGAACCAGAAGCTGCTGGAAAGCATGGACCGCCGCGCCGACCTGCAACTGCGGCTGCAGCGCACGGTCGAAGGGCTGTCGGTGGTGGCCATCAGCTATTACGCCGTGAACCTCGCGGCCTATGCGGCTTATCCGTTCACCGAACCGCTTCACCTGACGCATGGGATGACCATGGCGCTTCTGACCCCGGTCGTCATCGCGGTTGTCTGGCTGGCCATTGCGCGTATCCGCAGGCACATCGACTGACGCCCCGGACCGCGATCCCTTCCCGGTCCATCTTCCGTTCGCAAATTTCCCACGGGGGTTGCCGATGGTTCGCCATTGGTTCAAGAACCAATCGGCAACGGGTGTGAAACCCCCGCTTCTGCCCTTACCGGCCGCGAATCCGCGGGTCCAGCGCGTCCCGCAGCCCGTCGCCGATGTAGTTGACGCTCAGCACCGTCAAAGAAATCGCCAGCCCGGGCCAGATCACCCGTTCGGGGTATTGCGTCAGATAGTCCACCCCGTCGAACAGCAGCCGCCCCCAGGTCGGGAAATCGGGCGGAAAGCCCAGGCCCAGAAACGACAGCGCGCTTTCGGTGATGATCGCACTGGCGATCCCCAGGGTCGCCGCCACCATGATCGGCGACATCACGTTGGGCAGGATATGGCGCAGGATCATCCGGCTGGGCGGCGTGCCGATGGACCGCGCGGCCAGCACGAACTCGCGTTCCTTCAGCGCCAGCACCTCGCCGCGCACGATCCGGGCCGACTGCATCCAGCTTGTGACCCCGATGGCAAAGACGATCAGGAGGAACGTCCCCAGTTCCGGCCCGAGTATCCCGGCCAGCGTGTCGCGGAACAGCATCACCATGACCAGCAGCAGGGGCAGCAGCGGCAGCGCCAGGAACAGGTCGGTCAGCCGCATCAGCGGCCCGTCGAGGCGGCGGAAATAGCCCGCCAGAACGCCGACGAAGGTGCCGAGCAGGATCGAGATCGCCATCGCCACCATGCCCACGGCCATCGACACCTTGCCGCCCGCCATCATGCGGGCCAGCATGTCGCGGCCCAACTGGTCGGTTCCGAGCGGCGAGGCCCAGCTTGGCGGCTTGTTGCGCGCCTTGATCATCGCCGCCGCGTCGGGGTTGATGTAGGCCGGATCGACCCGCCAGATCAGCGGCCCGACCAGCACGAAGGCCAGCAGCAACCCCAGGATGACCAGCCCCGCCATCGCGCCCCGGTGGCTGCGGAACTGCTGCCAGACGGCGCGGCTCTGGCTGACGGGTTTCGGAATGGCGCTGTCAGTCATAGCGAATCCGGGGGTCAAGGACACCATAGAGGATGTCGGCAATCAGGTTGAACAGGACGATCAGCACGGCAAAGATGAAGGTCAGCGTCTGCACCATCGGCAGGTCATTGGCATGGATCGCCCCGATCAGCGCCGCGCCGATGCCGTTCACCTTGAACACCTGTTCGGTGATGATCGCGCCGCCGAACACGGTGGGCAGGCCAAGCGCGATCACCGTGACCACCGGGATCAGCGAATTGCGCAGCACATGCTTCAGCAGCACCGTGCGTTCCGACATGCCCTTGGCGCGGGCCGTGCGCACATAATCCTGGCCCAGGTTTTCCAGCATCGCCGACCGGGTATAGCGGCTGATCTCGGCCGCGTTGAACAGCGCAAGCACCGTCACCGGCAGCGCCATCTGGCGCACCTGCTGCCAGAAACTCGCCCAGTCCGTCACCTTCAGCGTGGTGTCGTAGGTCGAGGGGAACCAGTGCAGGTTGACCGCGAAGATGACGATCAGCAGCACGCCGGTAAAGAAGGTGGGCACCGAATAGCCCACCATGGAAATGAAGGTGCCCAACTGGTCGAACCAGGAATACTGCCGATAGGCCGACCAGATGCCGATCGGCAGGGCGATCAGCACGCCGAACAGATAGGCCGTGCCCACCACGGTCAGCGTCTGCGGAACGCGCTGCGCGATCACGTCGAACACCGGGCTGCGCGACTGCCAACTGACGATGCGCTGCTGCCCTTCGGCAAAGGCCGTGCCGAACAGGTGGTCCCACAGATGCAGCGGCTCGACCCAGAAGAACTGGCGCAGCCACAAAAGATAGCGCCACCAGACCGGCTCGTTTGCGCCAAGCGATTCGATGATCTTCTGCCGCACGTCCGGCGGCACGGTCAGCGGAATTTCCGACATCGGGCTGCCGGGCGCGAAATCCACCAGCAGGAAGATCACAAGCGAGATCAGAAGCAGCGTCGGGATGGCAAGCAGAAGCCTCCGGACGATGAAGGTGAACATGCGGGCGCGCCTCGGATGTGCGGAACGGGGGGAAAGGAAGCCACGCAGCCCCGGCCCCCGCGCCGGGGCCTCTCTGCACAGGGGCAGGGAGGCCCCGGATCAGGTCCGGGGCTGCGCCGGGTCAGGTCACTTCACGCGATACCAGTCTTCGATGTTGGTGATCTCGTTGTCCCAGGCGTTGATCGCCACGCCGCCAAGCGCGTTCGAATGCGCCGACAGCGTGCCGCGATGGACCAGCGGAATGATGACCTTGCTGTCCTTGGTCAGCATGTCGTTCAGCTTGATCGCGATCTCGGCGCGCTTGGCCGGGTCGGTCGCCGCAGTCAGTTCCTTCAGAGCCGCATCATAGGCCGGGTCGCAGAAGCGGTTGATGTTCGGCCCCTGCCACTGGTTTTCCGGGCTGGGGGCCTGATCGCAGGCATGTTCCGCCAGATAGGCTTCGGGGTCGGTGCCGCTGAAGTTGTTGGCATACATCTCGACATCGGCATAGAACTTCTGGAACGTGTCGGGCGAGCCCGCATCGCCGCCGAAGAACACGCCCGGGTCGATCGACTTCAGTTCCACCTCGATGCCGATCTCGTTCCACCAGCTTTTGATCAGCGCCTGGAAGTCCTGACGGATCGGGTTGACGGTGGTCTGATACAGCAGCGACAGCTTCTTGCCGTCCTTCTCGCGGATGCCGTCACCGTCGCTGTCAACCCAGCCTGCGTCTTCCAGAAGCTTCTTGGCGCCCTCAAGGTCCTGGGTCAGGCAATCGGTGTTGTCGCTGGCGAACATCGCCGGGGCGGGCACCAGGTTGCAGGTTGGCTTGCCGCCCGCGCCATAGCCCACCTCGACCAGCGTGTTGCGGTCGATGGCCTTGCTCAGCGCAAGGCGCACGTTCACGTCGCTCAGGATCGGGTGGGGGTGCTTGGCGGTGGACCGCTCGCCTTCGGCAAGGTCGGCTGAGGGGTCGGTCAGGTTCGTCTCGATCCGCTCGACCAGCGTGCCGAAGGCCACGACGAACTGGCCCTTGCCGGCCGCGGTCATCTGCGCCTGGGCATCGGGCGGAATCTGGGTGTTCCAGGCATAGTCGAATTCGCCCGTCTCCATTACCGCGCGGGCCGAGCCGATGGCATCGCCGCCGCCCTTGATGACCAGCGTGGCAAAGGCAGGCTTCGCCGGGTCGCGGTAGTTCGGGTTGGCTTCCATCTGCACCGTGTCATTCACGGTGAAACCGGTGACACGGAAGGGTCCGGTGCCGATGGGCCCGGAGTTCTGTGCGGTGCAGGTCGGCGCTGCGGCACCAAGGCAGGCTTCGAACTGCGCCTTCTGCAGGATCGGGGTCTGGCCGCCCACAAAGGCCTGGAACGGGTTCGACTGCGGGCCCTTGAAGGTGATCTTCACGGTCTGGTCATCGACCGCTTCCACCTTGTCGATGTTGGCGAACTTGGCGCTTTGCGCACAGCCGCCGGCGGGGTCCATGCAATACTGCGCCGTGAAGGCCACATCCGCCGCCGTCACCGGCGATCCGTCCGACCACATGAGGCCCGGGATCAGTTTCCAGGTGATCGAGGTCAGATCGGCCGAGATGCCGCCGTTCTCGACTGTCGGCAATTCGGTGACAAGCCGCGCGACCCGGTTGCCTTCGGTGTCATAGCCTGCCAGCGGCTCGATCACGAAGCCTGCTGCCAGCACGTCCTTTGTGCCGTCGGTCAGATAGGGGTTCAGGATCGACACGGCCTGCGGGAAGGTCAGCTTGACCTCGCCGTCGGTGCCGCGTTCGGCCCAGGCCGCCGGGGCCGCGACAAGCGCCGCCACCGCGCCCAGAAGGGCAGTTTTCAGTTTCATCGGGGTTCTCCTTGTTGGGAATGCTCTTTGGCCTCGGTGCCGCCGGTTGGCCCGGCTGTTCCGGATTGGGGGGTGACGAAGTGACAGGCCACATGTCGGCCGGGTGTCACTTCGACCAGGGCGGGTTCCACCTCGCGGCAGACGGGTTGCACCTGCGGACAGCGGGTGCAGAAATTGCAGCCTTTTGGCGGGTTGGCGGGCGAGGGAACGTCGCCTTTCAGGATGATCCGCTGGCGACTGGCCTCGCGCGTCGGGTCGGGCTCGCAGACTGCCGAAAGAAGCGCCTTGGCATAGGGATGCAGCGGGTCGGCATACAGCGCGTCGCGCGGGGAAAGCTCGGCGATCTGGCCCAGATACATCACCGCGACCCGGTCGGCGATGTGGCGGACCATGCTCAGGTCATGGCTGATGAACAGATAGGTCAGGCCCAGCCGGTCCTGCAGGTCTTCCAGCAGGTTCACCACCTGCGCCTGGATCGACACGTCCAGCGCCGCAATCGGCTCGTCGCAGACGATGAACCGCGGGTTCAGCGCCAGCGCGCGGGCAATGCCGATGCGCTGACGCTGCCCGCCCGAGAATTCATGCGGAAAGCGGTTGGCGAAGACCCGGTTCAGGCCCACCTGATCCATCAGTTCATAGACCCGGTCGAGCTTTTCGGCGCGGCTGAGCGTGGTGTGTTCGTCCAGCGGTTCGCCAATGATCCGGGCCAGGGTCATGCGGGGGTTGAGGCTGGCCTGCGGGTCCTGGAAGACCATCTGCATCTTCGGCCTGATCTGCCGCAGCGCCTCGGGCGGCAGGGTGGCGATGTCGGTGCCGTCAATCACCACCGACCCGGAGGTGACCTCGTACAGCCGCAGCAGCGTGCGCCCCACGGTGGACTTGCCGCAGCCGCTTTCGCCCACCAGCCCCAGAGTCTCGCCCTGCAGGATGTCAAAGCTGATGCCGTCCACCGCCTTCACGTCGCCGGTGTGGCGGCGCAAGAGCCCGGAGTGGATCGGAAAGTACTTGCGCAGGTCCCTGACCTGAACCAGCGGGCGGGCGGGGCTTGCATCAAGCATCGGCACCCTCTGGCGTCCAGTGGCAGGCTACGTCATGCCCGCGCCCGACCGGGCGGCGGGCCGGGTTCTCGCGCGCACAGCGGTCAAACGCATGGCGGCAGCGCGCCCGGAACGGGCAAGCGGTGGGGGCGGCGCCCAGAATCGGCGGCTGACCCTGGATCACCTGCAGCCGGTCACCCCGGGCACCTGCATTGGACGGAATCGTTTTCAGCAAGGCCCGCGTGTAGGGGTGGCGCGGGTTGGCGAACAGCTCCTTGACAGGGGCCTGTTCCACGACCTGACCCGCATACATCACCATGACCCGGTCGGCGATGCCCGCGATCACGCCCAGATCATGCGTGATCCAGACGATCGCCATGCCCAGCTTCGACCGCAGGTCGCGCACCAGTTCCAGAATCTGCGCCTGGATCGTCACGTCCAGCGCGGTCGTCGGTTCGTCGGCGATCAGCACCTTGGGGTCGCAGGCCAGCGCGATGGCGATCATCACCCGCTGGCGCATCCCGCCGGAAAACTGGTGCGGATAGCTTTTCAGCCGCTTGCGCGCATCGGGAATGCCCACAAGGTCCAGCAACTCTGCCGCGCGCGTTTCGGCCTGCGCGCGGGTCATGCCCAGATGGGTGCGCAGCGGCTCCATGATCTGATCGCCCACGGTGAAGACCGGGTTCAGGCTGGTCATCGGGTCCTGAAAGACAAAGCCCACTTCGGCCCCGCGCACCGACCGCAGCGCCTCGGGGGTGATCCGCAAGAGGTCGCGCCCCTCCAGCAGCACCTGCCCGTCGCGCACATCGGCGGGGGGCGACGGCAGCAGTCCGATCAGCGACATCATCGTGACCGACTTGCCCGAGCCGCTTTCGCCCACCACCCCCAGCAACTCTCCGGGCTGGAGGTGAAAGCTGACCGAGTTGACGGCGTGGACCTCACCGCCCCGCGTCCGGAAAACGGTCTTCAGGCCCCTTACGTCAAGCACGGGCGCGGCCCCATCGGGCATCCCAGTCTCCCCAGTCGGTCTTTTTTCGGGGTCTGACGGGCAGACCACACTTGTTGGACAGCACTGTTAGCCAGAATCCTGCGCTGCGCAACCGATTGCGCGCGGCTGACGCGGCGTCAGGTTTGCAGATCAGCCGGGCTTGACCTTGCCGGCGCGCCGCGCCACCCTTTCGGCATGATGCCAATCTGCACCGCACCCGACGCCCGCGATCAACCCGCTTCTTTCCGCAAAGCCTGCGCGCGCGTCGGATGAGCTTTCCGATTTCCCTTGAGACACCGGTCCGCTTTCCCGGACCTCTGCCCGCCGCATGCGATGTCGTGGTCATCGGCGGCGGTGTCATCGGGGTGATGACGGCGTGGTTTCTGGCTGAACGCGGGCTGCGGGTGACAGTCTGCGAAAAGGGCCGGATCGCGGCCGAGCAATCATCGCGCAACTGGGGCTGGGTGCGCCAGCAGGGCCGCGACCCCGCCGAACTGCCGATCATGGTCGAGGCGATGCGGCATTGGGACAGCCTGGCGCAGGGCTTTGGCGATGCGCTCGGGTTCCGCCGGACCGGGGTGATGTACCTCGCCACGACCGACCGCGAGATTGCGGGGTTCGAGGGGTGGCTGCCCCATGCGCGGGACCACGGGGTCGATACCCGCCTGATCTCGCGGGCCGAGGTGGTTTCCACGCTGAAGGGCGCTGTCGCGGGCTGGACGGGCGGGTTGGTCACGCCGTCTGACGCCCGCGCCGAACCCTGGGTCGCAGTGCCGATGATCGCCGCAGAAGCCGCGCGGCGCGGGGTCACGGTGGTCGAAGGCTGCGCGGTCCGCAGTCTGGACCTTGCGGCGGGCCGGGTGGTGGGGGTTGTCACCGAACAGGGTCGCGTTGCCTGCGATCGGGCGGTGCTGGCAGGCGGGGCCTGGTCATCACTGTTCGCGCGCGCCCATGGTGTCAGCTTTCCGCAACTGTCGGTGCTGGCCTCGGTTGCGGCAACCGAGCCGATGCCCGAGGTCTGGCCGGGGGCGGCAGCCGACGACGAGTTCGCCTTTCGCCGCCGCGCCGATGGCGGCTATTCGCTGGCTCCGGGCAGCGGGCATGATTTCTGGATCGGCCCCGATGCGGTGCGCAACCTTGGAACCTATCTGCCTGTGCTGAAGAAGGATTTCCGATCCACAGGGTTTCGCCCGGCGGCGCCTTCGGGTTTTCCCGATGGCTGGAGGACCCCGCGCCGCTGGTCGGCGGACCGCGTGTCGCCGTTCGAACGCCAGCGCATCCTGAACCCCGCTCCGAACATGACGCGGCTTGGGCGGGTGCAGGATGCCTTTGCCCGCGCCTTCCCCGGTCTGGGGCGACCCCGATTGAAGACCGCCTGGGCCGGCATGATCGACACGCTGCCCGACGTGGTGCCGGTGATCGACCGGGTGGCGGCGATCCCCGGTCTGGTGCTGGCGACGGGGATGAGCGGGCATGGCTTTGGCATCGGCCCCGGCATGGGGCGGGTGATTGCCGATCTGGTGGCCGGGCGCGCGGTGGGGCATGACCTGTCACGGTTCCGGCTGTCGCGGTTCAGCGACGGGTCGGTCCTTGCGCCGGGGCCATCCCTGTGACTGCGGCCCCGTCCGCGCGCGAGATCGTTCCCGAACTGGTCCTGCAGGACCCGGCGGCCGGTGCGGCGCTGCTGCGGCATCGGTTGGGGTTCGTGCCCGACGCCGGGCTGCTGCGGTTGGGCAGCCAGCGGGTCGCGCTGCGGCAGGGGGTGTCTTCGGGCCACGGGCCGATGGATCACCTTGCACTGGCGGTTGATGCCGTGGCCCCTGCACTTGCCGGCGTGATTGCGCGCGGCGGCACGGCGGATGCGGCGGTGACCCCTGACGGGCCGGTGCTGATCCCCGAATTCTGGGACGCGGGCACCGAATACATCTTTGTCGAAGGCCCCGAGGGCGCGCGGATCGAGCTTTGCGCCCGCCCCGGCAGCACCCGCCCGGGCCTGCCCGGCCATGACCATCTGGGCATCGCCTGCCGCGACCTGCCCGCGATGCGCGCCTTCTTCCTGGGCCTTGGTCTGACCGAGATCGCGGCAACGGTGCTGCGCCGCGCCACGGGTGATGTGGCGGTGGCCTTCCTGTCCTCCGGCCTGTCCACGGTCGAGCTTTACGCCCCCCCGGTGCCGCCCGTGCCTGCCGCCGCCCCGTTCTGGCGCGGTCTGATGCTGGCTGGATTGACCGAGGCGCAACAGGGTCCCGAAGGGCTGCTGGTCCGCCCCCTCACGCCTTGATTCGCGCCATGTCGGGGTCGTAAAGCGGCCGCAGGCTCAGCCGCGCCGGAACCCGGACCGAGGCCACGTCAAGCGCATAGCTGCCGCTGGTCAGCCAGTCGGCGGTCACGCCGCCCGGATTGCGCACATAGCCATAACCGACGGGCCGCCCGAGCGTATGGCCGAACCCGCCAGACGACAGCCAGCCCACGCGCTGCCCGTCGCGGTAGATCGTCTCGCGCCCCAGCAGAACTACCTGCGGATCGTCAACGACGAACCCGGCCAGACGCTTGGCCACGCCGCCCGCCTGCTGCGCCGCGACCGCCGCGCGCCCGATGAAAGGCAGGCCCGACCGCATCTTGCAGGCCCAGTCCAGCCCCGCCTCGACCGGGGTATGGTCTGGCCCGATATCCGACCCCCAGGCGCGATAGCCCTTTTCCAGCCGCAGCGTTTCAATGGCCCGGTAGCCCGCGTTCCGCAGGCCATGGGGCGCGCCTGCTGCCATCAGCGCCTCGTACACCGTCACGGCGCAATCGGCGGGCAGGTGCAGCTCCCACCCCAGTTCACCCACAAAGGTCACCCGCAGCGCCAGGACCGGGCAGCCGCGGATGCCGATGTCCCGTGCCGTGGCAAAGGGAAAGGCGGCGTTCGACACGTCTTCGCCCGTGACTGCCGAAAGAATGTCGCGCGCGCGCGGCCCCATCAGCGACAGCACGGCGTTCGACGAGGTGACATCGGTCAGCACCGCCCGCGCGCCGTCGGGCAGGTTGCGGGCGATCCAGTCGAAATCATGCGTGGCGAAGCCGGTGCCGGTCACGATGTAGAAGCTTTCGAGGGCGGTGCGCACCACTGTTAGGTCGGCCTCGATGCCGCCCCGGTCGTTCAGCATCTGGGTATAAACCAGACTCCCCACGGGCCGGTCGATGTTGTTCGCCGCGATGTGGTTCAGGGCAGATGCCGCATCCGGACCATCCAGCCGGAACTTGGCAAAGGATGACTGGTCGATCACCACGGCCGCAGTCCGGCAGGCATGATGTTCTCGCGCGACCGCGTCGAACCAGCCGGGGCGGCCATAGGAATAGCGGTCCGCCGGGGTTTCCCCTGCGGCAAGGTCGGCAAACCAGTTGGGTCGTTCCCAGCCGAGTTTCTCGCCGAAACAGGCCCCCGCCGCCGCCAGATGTGCATAAAGCGCCGACCGGCGCGTGGGGCGGGCCGAGGTGAATTCCTCGGACGGCCAGGCGATGGTGTAGTGCCGCGCATAGGCTTGCAGCGTGCGGTCGCGCACCCAGGGTCCGTCGCGGTGCACCCGTCCGAAACGGCGGATGTCGACGGGCCAGAGGTCAAAGGGTGCCGCCCCCTTCGCCACCCATTCCGCCAGCGCCATGCCCGCGCCGCCCCCGCTTGCGATGCCAAAGGCGTTGAACCCCGCGCCGACGAACAGGTTGCGCAGTTCGGGTGCCTCGCCCAGGATGAAGTTGCCGTCGGGGGTAAAGCTTTCCGGTCCGTTCAGAAGCTGCTTGATCCCGGCGCTTTCCAGCGCCGGGACGCGACCGACCGCCTTATCCATGAATTGTTCGAAATGGTCAAAATCCGAGGTCAAGGTCTGGTAATGGAACCCCTTGGGTATTCCATTTTTCGCCCAAGGCTTCGGGTTCGGTTCATAGCCGCCCATCACCAGACCGCCGACTTCCTCTTTCCAGTAGGTCAGCCGGTCGGGGTCGCGCAGGGTGGGCAGGTCGGCCGTCACGCCCGCGATCCGTTCGGTGATCATGTACTGATGCTCGACCGACACCAGCGGCACCGAAACGCCGACCGTTGCCGCCAGCGCACGGGTCCACTGGCCGCAACACAGCACGACCTTTTCGCAGGCGATGGTTCCGCCGGGTGTTTCCACCCCCCGGATGCGGCCGCCTTCGACCAGAATGCGGGTGACGGGCATGTCCTCGACAATCGTCACCCCCGCCATCCGCGCGCCCTTGGCCAGGCTTTGCGTGATGTCGGACGGGTTGGCCTGCCCGTCGGTGGGCAGAAAGGCCGCCCCCACCAGATCGTCGATGGTCATCAGCGGCCACAGGTCCTGCGCCTCGCGCGGGGTCAGAAGGTGCATCTCCAGCCCGAAGGAGGCGGCCGTGGTGGCCTGCCGCCTGACTTCCGTCCAGCGTTCGGCGTCGCAGGCCAGCCGCAGCCCGCCGTTGCGTTTCCACCCTGTCGCAAGGCCCGTCTCCTGCGCCAGACGGTCATAAAGCGCGACCGAATAGCCCAGCAATTGCGTGATGTTGGCCGAGGTGCGCAATTGCCCCACCAGCCCCGCCGCATGAAACGTCGTGCCCGAGGTCAGCTTGTGACGCTCCAGCAGGATCGTGTCGGTCAGCCCCATCTTGCCCAGGTGGTAAGCCGTGGAACAGCCGATGATGCCGCCGCCGATGACGACGATGCGGGCAGAGGTGGGAAGATCGGTCATCAAGGCCCCGGATTGTTGTGAAAATCGGCCAGTGCCGCGCGAAACGCGGCCAGCGTGGTTTCGGTATAGGCGGGGAAATCCACCGCCAGATCGGAATGGGTTTCCGACACCATCGACCACATCGCCTCGCGCAATGCTGCCGCTGCCTTCATCGCGCGGTAGCTGTGCCAGAGGGCGGGCGACGGGGGGCGGGCAAAGTACCGCTCCAGCATCGCCGCTTCCTGATCGGCCGACAGGCTGTTGTTGGCCGCCAGCCCGCCCAGATCGAACAGCGGCGAGTTGAAGCCGGCATAATCCCAGTCGATCAGCCACAGCCGGTGGCCATCGTCGATCAGGTTGGCAGGCAGCAGGTCGTTGTGGCCGAAGACCAGATGCACCGGCCCCACTGCGGCCTCCAGTACCTCGGCGGTCGCCAGATATCCCGGCAGGTCGAGCGCATGGCGGCTTCCGGCCAGCGTGGCGGCATAGTCGCGCAGCACATGAAAGACCCAGAAGGCCAGAACCGGGCCGCGCAGGTGCTGCGGCATCTCGCGGTGCACGCGCGCCAGCAGGTCGGTCACCCGATCCGCCATGCCGGGCGCGCGCACATCGGCGGCGGTCAGGGTCCGGCCCTCGATCCAGTCGATCACAAGCAAGCCGGGCTGATGGTGCAGAACGGCCGGCGACAGTCCGGCCGCATGGGCGGCGCGGCTGGCTGCCAATTCGTTGAACCGCATGACCTGGTGCACGGGAATGTCCGCGCCCACCCGCACCACGCACCGCCGCCCACCATCCTGCACCACGAAATTGACGTTGGTGATGCCGCCGTCCAGCGGCATGGCGATGATCGGGCCCTGCCAGATCGGCAGGGCGTGCACCCGGTCAAGCGGGGTCATCGGGCAAGAGATGTCAGGTCGCGCATGCACTGCCAAGCGTTACCCCGCCACAGGGTCGCGTCAATGGTCATGTCGCGCCGGTTGACCCGCCGTCAGGTCCGCACCCCGGCAAACCGGGTCTGCCAGTCCGCACGTTCCTCGTCCGTGATCTTGCGGAACAGGTTTTCGGGCACGGTGAAGGCATGGCCGGGCGGCAGGGCAGTCAGCGCCGAGCCGATGTGGTCGGGCCACTGCGCATCCGGGCTTCCCATCGCCGCCAGCATTGCCTGTGCGGCATCCGGGATGAAGGGCTGCGACAGGATCGCATAGACCCGGATCAGGTTCAGCGCGAGGCGCACGATGGCCTCGGCACGGGCCGGATCGGTCTTGATCGCGCTCCACGGGGCCGCCGCTTGCAGGTATTCGTTGCCGATCACCCAGATCCCGCGCAGTTCGGCGGCGGCCTTGCGCACCTCCATCGCCTCCATCAGCGCCTCGTACTCGCGCACCCGCGCGCCCAGATCGGCGATCAAGGCCGTTTCCAGCGGACCAGGCGCGCCCCCGCCCGGCACGGTATCGCCCAGCTTGGTGGCGGCGAACTTGGTCACCCGGCTGACGAAGTTGCCCAGCACATCGGCGAGGTCCTTGTTGACCGAGGCCTGAAAATTCTCCCAGGTGAACTCGGCATCGCTGTTTTCCGGCGCATGCGACAGAAGCCACCAGCGCCAGTAGTCGGCGGGCAGGACCTGCAATGCCTGATCCATGAACACGCCGCGCCCCTGGCTGGTCGAGAACTGGCCACCGTCATAATTCAGGTAGTTGAACGACTTGATATAGTCGACCAGCTTCCACGGCTCGCCCGATCCCATGATCGTCGCGGGGAAGGACAGGGTGTGGAAGGGCACGTTGTCCTTGCCCATGAATTGCACATATCGAACATCCTCAGCCCCCTTGTCGGTGCGCCACCAGCGTTCCCATGCAGAATCCGCATATCCATGCGCATCTGCCCATTCGGCGGCACAGGCGATGTACTCGATCGGCGCATCGAACCAGACGTAAAAGACCTTGCCCTCCATCCCCGGCCAGGGCCGGTCGCCGCGCATCACGGGCACGCCCCAGTGCAGGTCGCGCGTGATCCCCCGGTCCTGCAGGCCGTCGCCGTCATACAGCCATTTCTTCGCGATGGAGGTGGTCAGCACCGGCCAGTCGGTCTTGCTGTCGATCCATGCCTCCAGCCGGTCGCGCAGGGCGCGCTGGCGCAGGAAAAGGTGCTTGGTTTCCCGCACTTCCAGCCGGGTCGAGCCCGAGATGGCCGAGCGCGGGTCGATCAGGTCGGTCGGATCAAGCTGCTTGGTGCAGTTCTCGCACTGGTCGCCGCGGGCCTGGGTATAGCCGCAGTTCGGGCAGGTGCCGGTGATGTAGCGGTCGGGCAGAAAGCGGTTGTCGTCGATGGAAAAGACCTGCCGTTCCGACACTTCCTCGATCAGGCCGTTGTCGGCCAGACGGCCTGCGAAATGCTGGGTCAGGGCGCGGTTGCGCGCGCTGGACGACCGGCCGAAATGGTCGAAGGACAGCCGGAACCCCTCGGCGATCTCTTTCTGCACCGCATGCATCTGCGCGCAGAATTCATCCACGGGCTGACCCGCCTTGGCCGCCGCCAGTTCCGCCGGAGTGCCGTGTTCGTCGGTGGCGCAGAGAAACAGCACCTCATGCCCCCGACTGCGCTGGTAGCGGGCGTACAGGTCGGCGGGCAACTGGCTGCCGACGAGGTTTCCCAGATGCTTGATCCCGTTGATATAGGGAATGGCGGAAGTGATGAGGATCCGGGCCATGCGCTCTTTCCATCGCTGTGCGCGCCGGGTTTAGCGCAAGGCGGGGGCAAGGGCCAGAAGCGTTGCACGCGGCCGGGGATCAGCCGCGCAACATGCGCCGCACGGTACCGTCACCGCCGATGGCCCGTTTCAGCGCGCCCGCCACATGCAGCAGGATCACCGCCATCAGCAGTTTGGTCAGCAGGCCATGCGCGGCAAAACCCGCGTCCTCCCACGCCGCCGATACCGGAGCGAGGGGCGGCAGCACCCACCGGTCGAACAGCATCACGTCGATTCCGGTGGCGGAACTGGCCACATAGCCCGACAGCGGCACGGCAATCAGCAGGGTATACAGCGCCAGATGGGCGGCACGGGCCAGGCGCTGCTCCATCCCGCCGGGTGGGCCCAAGGGGGCCGGGGGCGGGCTGATCCGGTGCCAGACGATCCGCGCCAGAACCAGCGCCAGCAGGATCAGCCCGATGCTTTTGTGCAGGCTGTACAGCCACAGGTTCGCCAGCCCCGGCTGCATGTCGGAAATCCGGGTGCCAAGTGCCAGCATGCCCAGGATGCCGATGGCCATGCCCCAATGGATCGCGCGGCTGACCAGGCCGAAGCTGTCGGTCGAGTTGGCCAGCCGCATCGCTTCAGTCCGCCTGCCGGATGCGCGCCAGGATATCCAGCCGCACCTGATCGCCGACCATGTCGTTCCAGCCGGTGGCACCATAGTCGCTGCGGTTGATCGTGCCGGTCATCCGGACGGTCAACTGGCTCAGGTCGCCGTCGGCGCTGCCCTGCTGGCGGTAGATGGCGGCATTCAGCGTGACGGGCCGTGTCACGCCCCGGATGGTCAGCGCGCCGTCCACCTGCGCGCCGTCTGCGGTCTTGCGCAGGGCACTGCTGACAAAGGTGATCTCGGGGAAGGTGGCGCTGTCGAGCACCTTCGGTCCGCGCATCGCCTGCGCGGCAAAGGGAAAGCTGGCCGTTGCCTTGCTGGTGTCCAGCGTGACGGCGATCTTGCTGTTCGCCACGGTGTCGAAATCGACGGTCAGATCGGCCCGGGTGACGGTGAATTTGCCGGTGATCCGGTCGGGGCCGAAATCGGTCTCGAAGCCGACCGAGGATTCGGCAGGCTCCAGCACATAGTCCCGGGGGGCAGCACTGGCGGGGGCGGCAAGGGCAAGCATCAG
>JAAFHX010000170.1 GCA_013297695.1 Rhodobacterales bacterium
CTCGGCCCGCTCCGCCCCAGGAGGCGAAGGGTATCGCACGCCGGTCGAGGGGCTTTATCTCTGCGGCGCGGGCGTGCATCCGGGGGGCGGGGTGACGGGTGCACCGGGCCATAACGCCGCGAAACGTGTGTTGGCGGACATGGCAGGCGACGCCGAACCGCTGCGCCGCCACACCGAGATTTCGAAGTCGCTGGTTGATCAGATGCTCGATACCGGGTTCGGCAAGGAACTCGGCTATCAGGTCGCGAGGTCCAAGGTCATGCGCGGGGCAACTCGGTTCTTCTCGAAGGTCAAGAAATGAAAAAGCTGCGCTCACAAGACTGGTTCGGCGGAACCGGCAAGAATGCCATGATGTACCGGTCGTGGATGAAGGCGCAGGGATTCACCGACGATGCCTTTGATGGCCGCCCGGTGATTGGAATCTGCAACACTTGGTCGGAACTGACACCCTGCAACGCTCATCTCCGCGACTTGGCCGAACGCGTACGTCGAGGCGTGCTGGAGGCGGGCGGGTTCCCAGTCGAATTTCCGGTGACCTCGCTCGGCGAATCCAACATCCGGCCTACTGCTATGCTGCTGCGCAATCTGGCGGCGATGGATGTTGAAGAAAGCATTCGTGGCAATCCGATGGATGGGGTGATCCTTCTGGTCGGCTGCGACAAGACCACGCCTGCGCTTCTGATGGGGGCAGCGAGTTGCGACCTTCCCACGCTGGTAGTGTCGGGTGGGCCCATGCTGTCCGGCCGACACGAGGGCGAACTTATCGGCTCCGGTACTGCCGTCTGGCGTTACCACGCTGAGGTCAAGGCGGGCACCCGCAGCCTTGACAGCTTCCTCTCCGCCGAGCAGGCAATGAGCCGGTCCGTCGGCACCTGCAACACCATGGGCACTGCGAGCACGATGGCCAGCATGGTCGAGGCATTGGGCATTGCCCTGCCCGGCAACGCCGCGATCCCAGCCGTGGATGCGCGGCGGTCAAAGCACGCACAGATGGCCGGACGGCGGATCGTCGAGATGGTACGTGAGGATCTGCGCCCGTCGCAGGTGATGACCAAGGCCAGTTTCGAAAACGCCATCCGGGTCAACGCCGCCATCGGCGGGTCTACCAACGCCGTGATCCACCTGATCGCTATCGCGGGCCGGGTCGGGGTTGATCTGAGCCTCGCCGATTGGGACGCGCAGGGTCGCGGCGTACCGACAATCGTGAACCTGCAACCTGCAGGGGCGTTCCTGATGGAGGACTTCTATTATGCGGGCGGCGTGCCTGCGGTGATCCGCAGCCTGCTGGATCAGGGCCAGTTCGATGGCTCCGCCCGAAGTGTGACGGGCCTCACGATGGCCGAGGCCTACGTCGAGGCCGCCAACCACAACACCGAAGTGATCCGCCCGCACGAAAACCCGCTGGTGACCGAAGGTGGCATTGCCGTACTCCGTGGCAACCTCGCCCCCGACGGTGCAGTGCTGAAACCCTCGGCGGCCACCCCTTCGCTAATGGTCCACACCGGGCGCGCCGTAGTGTTCGAGGATTTCTCCGACTACCACGCCCGCATCGACGACCCAGACCTCGATGTCGATGAAACCTGCGTACTGGTCTTGAAGATGTGCGGGCCGCGTGGCTTTCCGGGAATGGCCGAGGTCGGCAACATGGCGCTGCCCCAGAAAGTTCTGCAAAAGGGTTTCACCGACATGGTGCGCGTTTCGGATGCCCGCATGTCGGGAACGGCTTTCGGCACCGTCGTGCTGCACTCCGCGCCCGAGGCGGCGGCGGGTGGGCCGATCGCACTGGTCCGGAACGGCGACATGATCACCCTGAACGTGCCCGAACGGCAGTTGCACCTGCATGTGACAGACGCGGAACTTGCCGCGCGGCGAGCCGAATGGATAGCCCCCGAAGTGCCGCAGGAAGGCTATCTGCGGCTGTTTTCCGGATCCGTCATGCAGGCCGACAAGGGCTGCGATTTCGATTTCCTCGTGGGCCGGCGCGGTACGCCCACCCCAAAACACTCACATTAGGACAGATCGGCGATGAACTACGATATCATGGATGATGGGGCGCGTTACCCGACACTCAAAGGCAAGCACGTCTTTATCACTGGTGGCGGCTCTGGCATCGGAAAGTCGCTGGTCGAGCACTTCGCTCATCAGGGTGCCAAGGTTTCCTTTGTCGATATCAACGAGAAAGCAGCATTTGCCGTCCTTTCGGGTTGCCTTGCTCGAGGTTGGGAAAGACCTGAATTCAAGATTCTAGACCTGCGGGACGTAGAGGCACTCGAAGCGCACATCGCGGAACTTGGTGAACGTCGCGGCCCGATCAACGTTCTGGTCAACAATGCTGGAAGCGACGACCGGCATACTCTCCAAAGCGTAACACGCGAGTATTTTGATGACAGGATTGCAGTCAACCTTAGGCATCAATTGTTTGCTGCCAAGGCTGTCGCCCCGCAGATGCAAAGCGTGGGCGGTGGATCAATCATCAACCTAAATTCGATCACCTGGGTGGAAGGCGATGGTGACTGCGTCTGTTACGTTACCTCGAAAGCCGCCGTACATGGCTTGACGCGGGCTCTGGCGCGCGAACTGGGTCCACACAGCATCCGCGTCAATTCGATCGCTCCCGGCTGGGTGATGACGGAGCGGCAGGTGAGCCTGTGGCTGAACGAGGCTGGTGAGAAGCAAATTGACGAACGGCAGGTCCTGCCTGGTCGCCTGTACCCCCCCGATATTGCCCGCATGGCCCTTTGGCTTGGGGCTGACGACAGCCGCATGTGTTCGAAACAGAACTTCGTCGTCGATGCCGGCTGGATTTGAAAGGACAGACCCATGAGTGACTATATTCGCACAATTCAGTTCCGCGACAGCGCCGGGAAGACCCGCGTCGGTCTGGTGGACGGCGATACCGTTCGCGTGTCGGCAGATGCGACGACGGTGTATGCGCTTGCCCAAGATGCCATTTCCAAGGGCACCCGGCTGCGCTCAGTTATCGAGGCGAGCCTTGGGACGGAACAGGAAAGCTATGACCGGATCGCCACCGAAAATCGCCTGTTGCCGCCCGTCCACCATCCCGACAGCGACGCTAGGTTCCTGATCACTGGCACCGGCCTGACCCATATCGGCTCGGCAACTACCCGCAACGACATGCACGACCGCCCCAAGGACGCGCCGGATCTGCTTATGACCGACTCGATGAAACTGTTCGTGCAGGGTCTGGAGGGGGGCAAACCCGACCCCGGCCAGATCGGTGCGATGCCCGAATGGTTCTTCAAGGGCGACGCGAGCATTCTGGTGTCCCCCGGGCAGCCACTATCCAGCCCCAACTTCGCCCGCGCTTGCGCCGAGGAGCCCGAAATCACGGGCATCTACATCGTGGGGCCCGACGGGACGCCCTTTCGTATAGGCTATACGCTGGCCAACGACCTGTCGGACCATGAAACCGAGCGCTTGAACTTCATGTATGTTGCCCCGTCCAAGCTGCGCGACTGTGCAATGGGTCCCGAATTGCTGATCGGCGAATTGCCCGAAACGGTTGAAGGACATTCCCGAATCTGGCGCGATGGCAAGATGTTTTGGGAAGGCGTGTTCGAAAGCGGCGAAGCCAACATGTCCTATTCCATCGCCAATCTGGAACATCACCATTTCCGCCACCCAACGTTCCGCCGCCCGGGCGATCTGCACGCGCATCTTTTTGGCTGTCCTGTCATCAGCTTTGGCGAAGGCATCCGCACGCAGGATGGCGATGTATTCGAGTTTGACGTGCCGGTCTTCGGCCATCCGTTGCGCAACCCGGTTCGGTTCGAGACCGGCGCGCCGCGCGTGTTCGAAGTGGCAGCCCTCTGACCCCGAAGGATCATCAGCATGTTTGACTTTGCCACCCTTTCAAAAACACTCTACTCAGCCGTCTTGTCCGACACGATGGACGGGATGGGGCTGCAATCGCGTGCGATGCAGTCCTTCGTGCGGCCACTGGACGATGCCCGCGTGTTGATGGGCCGGGCGCGGACCGGGCTCTTTGCCAACGTTTACGGTCTGCGCGACGGGGAGAACCCCTATGACATCGAAATGGCTCTGATCGACGATCTTGGCCCGGGCGATATAGCAATGCTTGCCTGTGGCGGTCCGACCGAACGTATAGCGCCCTGGGGCGAGTTGCTCACGACAGCGACGATCGCCCGTGGTGCTTCCGGTTGCGTGACAGATGGTTTGGTGCGGGATGTGCGTCATATCCGGTCTCTTGGCCTGCCAGTATTTCATGGCGGCATCGGCCCTTTGGACACACGCGGCCGCGCCCGAATGATTGATCGCGACACCGGTGTAGAGGTTGCAGGCGTTCGGGTGGAGAGCGGCGACATCGTCTTTGGAGATGTTGACGGGGTAGTAGTCATTCCGCTCGTCCATGCTGCCGAAGTGATCGACCGCGCGCTCGAAAAAGTAACGATGGAGAACCACACTCGCGACGAATTGCGCGCAGGGAGGCTGCTTCGCGAAGTCTATGAAAAGTACGGTGTGCTGTAACGTGGCTCTGCACCAAAATCTGATTGACGGCGCATGGATTGGGAACCGCTTCCTACCCAACATCAACCCGTCCGACCTTTCGGAAACCGTCGGTGAATTCGCCTCGGCCACGGAGGACGAGACACAAGCGGCAATCACAGCAGCGCGGGCGGCATTTCCTGCGTGGTCACGCTCTGGCATCTTGGAACGTTCGCGCCTGTTGCGCGACACATCACAGGAAATCCTGCGCCGCAAGGACGAGATTGGGGCCCTGTTGTCGCGCGAAGAAGGCAAGACAATGGCCGAAGGCATCGGCGAGACGGTCCGTGCGGCGCAGATCTTCGAGTTCTTCTCGGGTGAGGCTTTGCGGCTGGGGGGCGAGGTTCTGCCCTCTGTTCGCCCCGGGGTCGAGGTGCAGGTGACACGCGAACCCCTGGGTGTCATCGGAATCATCACGCCCTGGAATTTTCCGATTGCCATTCCTGCCTGGAAGATCGCGCCCGCCCTTTGCTACGGCAACACGGTGGTGGTGAAACCTGCCGAGGTCGCCCCCGCTTGCACCTGGATGCTTGCCGAAATCCTGCACCGTAACGGCCTGCCTCGCGGTGTGCTGAACCTGGTGATGGGCAAGGGGTCGGTGGTCGGGCAGGCCATGCTGGAGCACCGGGAGGTAGATGGCATCACCTTTACCGGCTCGGTAAGCACTGGGCGGCGGGTAGCCGAGGCCTGCGCCCGCCACATGCGCCGATCGCAGATCGAAATGGGGGGCAAGAACCCGCTGATCGTGCTGGATGACGCCGACCTTGGCGTCGCAGTGGATGTGGCACTGAACGGATCATTCTTCTCGACCGGACAGCGCTGTACCGCTTCGTCACGGCTGATCGTGACCGACGCCATCCATGATCGGTTTGTCGCAGCGCTCGCTGAACAAATGACGTCTTTGCGGGTCGGTCATGCGATGGAGGCCACCACACAGATCGGCCCAGTGGTCGATGAAGGGCAACTGAAACAGGACCTTGATTACATTTCCCTGGGGCAGACCGAAGGCGCTCGACTGGTAGCAGGTGGTGCCCTTGTCACCCGCCAGACAGAAGGTCATTTCTTGACCCCGGCCCTGTTCACTGATTGCACTCCTACGATGCGGATCATGCGCGAAGAGATTTTCGGCCCTGTAGCAGGCGTGATCCGAGTAAACGACTATGACGAGGCATTGGCAGTGGCCAACGGCACGGAATTTGGGCTCTCAGCGGGCATCTGCACCACCAGCCTAAAACACGCATCCCACTTCCGCCGCAACGCCGAGGCCGGGATGGTCATGGTGAACCTGCCGACAGCGGGGGTCGATTTCCATGTACCCTTCGGCGGACGCAAGGGGTCGAGCTTCGGCCCGCGCGAACAGGGGCGATATGCGGTAGAGTTCTTCACAACCGTCAAGACCAGTTATTCTTCGTCCTTCTAGGTTTCCCATCAGAATGAAGTAGGAGGCAAGTGCTGGAGCATCTGGGCTGGACCTGCACCTCGACGAATGACAAAAAGCATGCCGAAGGGCCAACGGTACAAGGGCATGATGGAGTCGAGCAAGAAATACGAGGTCAAGAGTCTGGCCCGGGCACTGGACGTAATCGAGGCCATCGGCACGGCTGGGCTTGAGGGCGTCGGCATCAGTGAAGTCGCGCGTGTGGTAGGCACGACCAAAAGCAATGCGTTCGGCATTGTACAGACGCTTTGCGATCGTGGCTTCGTTTCGGACTCCGGCGAAGGTCCGACTAGACGCTATCGCCTTGGTCCGAGTTTTCTGCGGCTCGGCAATACGGCCTCGTCGCAAAGTCCCCTCGCGGTGGTCGCAACAGCCGTCCTCTCTCGGCTCACCGCCGAAACCGGCCTGACGTCACGCTTTGCGGTGTTCGACCGGGGAGCGGCCGTTGCGATCGTCCGCCAGAACGCCCCGACAGACATCGAGATTGCCCCCTACCTCGGCCGGCGAGAGTTGCTGCATGCTAGCGGCGTAGGCAAGGCGCTTCTGGCTAGCCTTTCTGACGAAGGCATCGAGCAGATCTGCCACAGCGTCGGGCTGGAACGTCGCACCAGACATACGATCACCGATCTTGAAGCTCTCCTTGCCGAAATCAGGTCAATCCGCGAAGCCGGCTTCGCGATTGACGACGAGGAGGATATAGAGGGCGTCTTCTGTGTCGCTGGAGCTGTCCGCGATCAGCACGGGCAGACTGCTGGAGCCATCAGCGTATCCGGCCTGAAACTTTCCAAGAGCCGTCAGGAGATTGAAGCCTTGGGTCGAACGGTTCAGAGGGTTGCGTCGACCATGTCGCTCGAACTTGGGTATTGGGGGCCGACTGCCGTCTGAAGCGTGAGCTTCAAAGGCCAGGTGTTTGATCACTAACTTTGATGGTGCGTTACTTTCGCCGGAATAGATGGAAGCATTTTGGGACAGGTTTGCTAAAGGAGCACCACGATCGAGCCGTGGTGCGCCACTGGTTCGAGCACCTAGGCTAGGGCACGTTGTCAGAGCAATGATACAGCTATCGCAAGCCTAGCTCGTGCAGTTGAGCCGGAAACTAGGCGTCAACCCAAACGCGGTGGCGAAATGGCGCAAGCGCGCGCCGGAGGGGTTTATGAAGCGTTTCGTGTCCATCGGAGAATGTATGCTGGAGCTTTCGCCAGAAGGCGAGCTTTGGCGGATGAACGTTGCAGGCGACACTTTCAACACCGCATGGTATGCGCGTCGGCTGCTGCCTTTGGATTGGGAAGTTGGCTATGTGTCGCGTCCCGGCAGGTTGCGCGGTGATTTGACGAAGAGATGGGGGTGGGACTTGTGCCATTCCTTCATGGCCTGCAACGGCGTTCGGCTCCTCAAGACGGACTGCGGCAACTGTGTG
>JAAFHX010000171.1 GCA_013297695.1 Rhodobacterales bacterium
GACAGCCCCGCCCCGGTGCCGCCCTGCGGCGGCTGCCGCCAGAAGATCGCCGAGTTCGCGGCGCAGGATGTAGGCGTGACGCTGTGCACCACCGACGGGGCCAGCCTGCGGATGTCGGTGGCCGACCTTTTGCCGGGGGTCTTTGCGGCGGCGCATATGGTCCGGACGTGACCGACGCCCGAGGCATCAATGCCACGCTGCGCGAGGGCGGCACCCCAACAGCCGAAGACCTTGCCTGGTTCGCTGCCGGGCTCGCGTCGGGGGCAGTCACCGATGCACAGGCGGGGGCCTTTGCGATGGCGGTCTGCCTGCGGGGGCTGGGCGAGGGGGGCCGCGTGGCGCTGACCCGCGCGATGCGGGATTCGGGGCAGGTGCTGCACTGGGACCTGCCCGGCCCGGTGCTGGACAAGCATTCGACCGGCGGGATCGGCGATTGCGTTTCGCTGCTTCTGGCCCCGGCGCTGGTGGCCTGTGGGGCCTATGTGCCGATGATCTCGGGGCGGGGCCTTGGCCATACCGGCGGCACGCTGGACAAGCTGGAGGCGATCCCGGGGTTCCGGACCGGCCTTTCCGAAGACCAGTTGCGTGCACAGATCGCCGATGTGCATTGCGCCATTGTCTCGGCCAGCGCGCAGATCGCGCCTGCCGACCGGCGTCTGTACCTGATCCGCGACGTGACCGGTACGGTGGAAAGCATCGACCTGATCACGGCATCGATCCTTTCGAAGAAGCTGGCGGCGGGGCTGGAAGGGCTGGTGCTGGATGTGAAGGTCGGCTCGGGTGCCTTCATGAAATCCCATGCTCAGGCCGAGGCGCTGGCCCGCGCGCTGGTCAAGACCGCGCAGGGGGCCGGCTGCATGACCTCGGCCCTGATCACCGACATGAGCCAGCCGCTGGCCACGGCGGCAGGCAATGCGCTGGAGATCATCGAGGTGATGGAAACGCTGACCGGCGTATCGGTCAATGCAGCACTGTGGGACCTGACGGCGGCGCTTGGCGGCGAGGTGCTGGCGCTTGGCGGGTTGGCGGATGACGCCGAAGACGGGGCAGGGCGGATCAGCGCGGCGCTGGAAAGCGGGCAGGCGGCCGAAGTCTTTGGCCGCATGGTCGCCGCGCAGGGTGGGCCTGCGGATTTCGTGGATCGCTGGCCCGACCGCCTGCCTTCGGCCCCGATCCAGCGCGAGGTGCTGTGCGACCGGGATGGCTTCATCGTGGCCATCGACGGCGCGGCTCTGGGTCAGGCGGTGGTGCATCTGGGCGGCGGGCGGCTGCGCGAGGGTGACCGGGTGAACCCTTCGGTCGGGCTGGCCGATCTGGCGGGCATCGGCGAAGAGGTGGGCGAGGGGCTGCCCTTGGCCATCATCCACGCTGCGACCGAGGCCGAGGCCGACCGCGCGGTGCAGATGGTCCACGCGGCCTACCGGGTGGGAAATGCCGCCCCGGACGAGCCGCCCCTGGTCCACGGGCGGATCGGCTGATGGCGGGGCCGGAACCAGGCGGGGGGCGCGCCTTTCTGGTCGTGATGGATTCGGTCGGCTGCGGCGGTGCGCCGGACGCGGCGACCTTTGGCGACGAGGGGGCGAATACGCTGGCCCATATCGCCGCCGCCTGTGCGGCAGGTGCGGCGGATCAGGGCCGCGCAGGCCCGCTGCGGTTGCCGGTGCTGGATGGGCTGGGTCTTGGGTCGGCGGTGCGGCTGGCGTCGGGGGATGCGGTGCCGGGGCTTGACGCGGTGCCGCAAGGCCGGTGGGGCGCCGCAACCGAGGTGTCGCGTGGCAAGGATACCCCTTCGGGCCATTGGGAGCTTGCGGGCGTGCCGGTTCCCTGGGACTGGACCTTTTTCCCCGACACGGTGCCCGCCTTCCCGCAGACGCTGGCGGACGAGGTATGCCGTCTGGCGGGCAGCGACGGCATCCTCGGCAACTGCCACGCCTCGGGCGTGCCGGTGATCGAGCGGTTCGGGGCCGAGCATATCCGGACCGGACGGCCGATCTGCTATACCTCGGCGGATTCGGTGTTCCAGATCGCGGCGCATGAAGACAGCTTTGGGCTGGACCGGCTGCTGACGCTGTGCCGTGATCTTGCCCCGACCCTGCATGCGATGAAGGTGGGCCGGGTGATCGCGCGGCCCTTTGCCGGCACGCCGGGGGCGTTCAGCCGCACGTCGCACCGGCGCGACTTTGCCATCGCCCCACCCGCGCCGACGCTGCTGGACTGGGCGCAGGGCGCGGGACGGGCAACGCATGCCGTGGGCAAGATCGGTGACATCTTTTCGATGCAGGGGGTGGGCACGCTGCACAAGGGTGTGTCGGATGCAGCGCTTTGCGATCATCTGATCCGGCTGGCCGACGTGGCAGAGCCGGGTTCGCTGACCTTCGCGAACCTCGTCGAATTCGACAGCCTTTATGGCCATCGGCGTGACGTGGCAGGCTATGCCCGCGCGCTGGAATGGTTCGACGACCGGGCGGGGGTGTTTCTGTCGCGCCTGCGCCCCGGCGATCTGGCGATCTTTACCGCCGACCATGGCAACGACCCCACCTGGCGCGGCAGCGACCACACCCGCGAACGGGTGCCGGTTCTGGCCGCCGGGGCCGGTTCCGGCCCCATCGGCCTTGTCGCCTTCACCGATGTCGCGGCCAGCATCGCGGCGCATCTGGGTATCCCCGCCCCCGGCCCCGGACGGAGTTTCCTGCCATGATCCCCCTGCCCAAGGTCGAACTGCACCTGCATCTGGAAGGGGCGGCACCGCCCGCCTTCATCCGGGGGTTGGCACAGGAAAAGCACATGGACCTGTCGGGCATCTTCGATGACCGGGGCAACTACCGTTTCACCGACTTCTGGCAGTTCCTGAAGGTCTACGAGGCGGCGACCGGCACGCTTCAGCGCCCCGAAGACTATGCCCGGCTGACCACGGCGGTGCTGGAGGAAAGCGCCGCCTCGGGCGTGGTCTATTCCGAATGCTTTCTGTCGCCCGATTTCTGCGGCAACCGCGACCTGAGCGCGTGGCGCGAATACCTGCACGCGATCCGTGAAGCGGCCGATGCGGCAGAGCGTGACCTTGGCATCACCCTGCGCGGCATCGTCACCTGCATCCGCCATTTCGGCCCCGACAAGGCCCGGCAATCCGCGCTTTGCGCTGCCGAGACGGCGGGCGACTGGATCACGGGTTTCGGCATCGCGGGCGACGAGAAAGTGGGCAGACCCGCCGACTTTGCCTGGAGCTTCGATCTGGCACGCGAGGCCGGGCTGCGGATAACGGCGCATGCCGGTGAATGGGGCGGCCCCGACTCCGTGCGCGCGGCACTGGCCGACCTGCGCCCCGAACGCATCGGCCACGGTGTGCGCGCCATCGAGGATCTGGCGCTGGTCGACGAACTGGCCGAAAAGGGCGTGGTGCTGGAGGTCTGCCCGGGGTCCAACATCGCCCTTGGACTATACCCCACCTGGCGGCAGCATCCCATCGGGCAGATGTACGACCGGGGGGTGAAGGTCACCATCAGCACCGACGATCCGCCGTTCTTTCACACCACCATGGCGCGCGAATACGACCGACTGGCCGAGGCCTTCGACTGGGACGAGGGCGTGTTCCGCACCATTGCCCAGACCTCGCTGGCCGCCGCCTTCTGCGACGAGGCCACCCGCGCCCGCATAGCCAAGACACTGGAGCCCGCCTGATGCTTGACCACCTGACCGTCGTCACCCACCCGCTGGTGCAGCACAAGCTGACCATCATGCGCGACAAGGACACTTCGACCAAAAGCTTCCGCCAGTTGCTGCGCGAGATCAGCCAGCTTCTGGCCTATGAGGTCACGCGCGAACTGCCAATGACAATCAAGCGGATCGAGACGCCGATCTGCCCGATGGACGCGCCCACGCTGGATGGCAAGAAACTGGCCCTGATCTCGATCCTGCGGGCGGGGAACGGGCTTCTGGACGGGATTCTGGAACTGGTGCCCTCGGCGCGCGTCGGCTTCGTGGGCCTGTACCGCGATCCCGACACGCTGCAGCCGGTGCAATACTACTACAAGGTCCCCGAAGGGCTGGATGGGCGGCTGGTCATCGCGGTTGACCCTATGCTGGCCACCGGCAATTCCTCGGTGGCGGCCGTCGACCTGCTGAAGAAATCCGGGGCGACCAACATCCGCTTTCTGTGCCTTCTGGCGGCACCCGAAGGGATCGCACGAATGAAGGAAGCGCACCCCGATGTGCCGATCGTCACGGCAGCGGTGGATTCCCACCTGAACGACCATGGCTATATCGTGCCGGGACTAGGGGATGCGGGCGACCGCATGTTCGGCACAAAATAGGCCACAAGCCGCTTGCCGCGCAGGCGGATGTCAGGCATTGTTCGGGGCGAACCAGGACAGGATGCAGCAGTCCGGCCGATTGGCTGCAAGCATTCTCTGGAGTTTCCGGGCAACCAACCGGTCGGGCAGAACACCTTGCGCCCCCTCGCCCCCCGGCGAAGGGGCGTTTCCTTGTGGTGCGGTCAGGCCTGACAGATCGCCTGAAGGCTTACCCAGTCTTCGTCGGACAGCAGCGGCGGGGCCAATGTGGCGCGAAAAGGGTCACCGTCGATCAGCGGCCGGACCGTCGCCCCCGTGGGGTCAAGCGCCAGGGCATAGGGGCCGCTTGGGACCTTGGCCTCGGTGAAGGCGGCAAGCAGGGTCTGATCGGGCACAGGTTCGGGCGTCCGGGTCAACTTCGTTTCCGCATAGCCGTCAAGTGACCCCGCCGGAAGCGTGCCCGACGTCAGAAGCCGCAGCGTCGCCAGCAATCCGGCATGGTGCAGGACCGAAACAAGCGGGTCCTGCATCTGTGCACGCACCTGTTCGGCCAAGGCATAGCCTGCGGCGATCTGCGGGCCATCCGGTGCCTCGACCAGATCACGCGACAACAGAATCAGCCCACCGGGCAGGTGGGACGCGGGGCGCAATCCGTCACGCAGGATCAGGATCTGGCCCCTGCCCGGACCGAACAACCGATCCGACAGATGCGACGCCGCCCGCAGCCCCAGGGGATCGGCACAGGGCATGCCGGTTACCCGGGTCACCTCGGACAGGGCCTGACGGCCGATTTCGGTGCGTTTGCTGTCGGGAACCATCTCTGCCGTCTGGCGCACCAGCGCATCGGGCAGCCAGAACACGGCCAGCGCCGAAAGAACCAGAACCACGGCCACCACCCCGCCCGAGCGCAATCGACCCGGTTTGGGCCGCGCCGCAGCCAGTGCGCCGCGCACCGTCTCGATGGCCCCCATCAGGGTGGGATCGTCAAGTTCCAGCGTTTCGTCGCCCGACAGGTCGGGGGCGTAGATGGCCGGCGTCTCGGCGGGGTTCAGGCGCATGACGGCAGGAAGCGACCAATGGCTGAGCGCCACGCCGGTGCGCGGGTCGGACAGGATGAGAGAGGCGTCGCCAAAGGCCACGACGACCTCGCGCCGCTGCGCCTCGGGCGCTTCGCGCCAAAGCCCCATGCCTTCAAGTTTCTGATACTTGCGTAGCGCCGTCATGCGTGCCCGTGGCCGGCGGTCCCTGCCGTCGGGGGTGACGATAGCGGACCGGACCGGGGGCCACAATCACCAGACGTCTGCCGGTTCCCGGCCGGGGATGTCGCATTCCGCTGCGCCGGGCGACCGGACCCGGCACAAGCTGCGCCTGCCGCAATAGACGGAAGATCGCCATGCCCCCGACCAAGGACAGGACGCTGCTGGCTGCGGGGGCGATCCTTGTCTATGCCTTCATCATCGGATTTGCCGACAACTTCGTGCGCGTCATCGCCGCCGAGGCCGGGTTGTGGCAGTTCCATGCCGTGCGCGGGGCCATGGCGCTGGCCCTGCTGGGGGCGGCGGCGCTGGTGCTGGGCCTGCGGCTGCGGCCTGTCCATATGCGGGCAGTGGCAGCGCGCAGTGCGATCCACGGGGCGTCCATGATCATCTACTTCGGCGCGCTGGCTTTTCTGCCGGTGGCACAGGTGGCGGCAGGGCTGTTCACGGCACCGATCTTCGTGCTGCTGATCTCGGGGTTCGCCTATGGCCATCCCATCGGGCCATTGCGGGTGGCGGCGGTGATCATCGGGTTTCTGGGCGTCATACTGGTTCTGGGGCCAGAGGCCCTCGGTGGGGAAAGCCTTGCTGCCCTTTTGCCGGTGCTGGCCGGGGCACTGTATGCCTTGGGCAACATCGCCACGCGGGAATGGTGCGCAGCCGAGACGGCCGAGACGCTTCTGGCGGGGTTCTTCGGGATGCTCTGCCTTCTGGGGCTTGCGGGTCTGGGGCTGCTGGCGCTGGTCCCGGTTCCCGTCCCTGACGGAGCCGACGGGTTCTTGCAGCGGGGCTGGGTATCGCCCTCTGGCATCTTCCTGTTCTGGACCTTTGTGCAGGCGGCAGGCTCGCTGTTCGCGGTCGGCATGATGATCCGCGCCTACAAGATGGCCGATGCCGCCAAGGTTTCGGTGTTCGAATACATGATCCTGCCCGCTTCGGCTTTCTGGGGCTGGATGCTGTGGTCCGACGTGCTGACGCCTCTGGCGGGGGCGGGAATGGTGCTGATTGCCGTAGCCGGCGGGATGCTGGCGTTGGGCGACCGCTATGACCGGTCGCCCACCGCCTCGCGCCAGTGACGGCGGCAAAGCGAGACATAGGTTTCGTTCCCGCCGATCTGCACCTGCGCGCCGTCTTTCAGCGGCTGTCCGTCGGGACCTTTTCGCACCACCATCGTGGCTTTTCTGCCGCAATGGCAGATCGTACGCACTTCGCGCATCTCGTCGCTCCACGCCAGAAGGGCGGCGGAGCCGGGGAAAAGCTCGCCCCGGAAGTCAACACGCAGCCCATAGCACATGACGGGAACACCCAGATCATCGACGGCCCGCGCCAGTTGCCAGACCTGATCGCGTGACAGGAACTGTGCCTCGTCGATGAAGACACAGGCGACGGGGCCTTGTGACAGGCGCGCGGCGATCTTGGCGAAGAGGTCCTCGTTCGGCGCGAAGGTGTCGGCAGGCTCGCCGATGCCGATGCGGCTGGAAATGCGACCGTCGCCTGCGCGTGTATCGAACTGCGCGGTGATGAGGAACGGCTGCATGCCCCCCTCGCGGTAGTTGTGGGCAGCTTGCAGCAGCGCGGTGGATTTCCCCGCGTTCATGGTCGAGTAGTGGAAATAAAGCTTTGCCATGCGTTCGGTTAGCGGTTGTGCGGGCAGCGTTCAAGCGGGGGGAGGAGGAACCGGTGCCGGAAGGGCGCTCCGGTTCGTCCCGACGCAGCCCCGGACCCGATCCGGGGCCTCCTGCCCGCTGCCGGTGCAGGCCCCGGATCAGGTCCGGGGCTGCGGTGCGGCG
>JAAFHX010000172.1 GCA_013297695.1 Rhodobacterales bacterium
TACAAGGCGGTGAAGCAGGGCCTGGTCGATCCCGCCCGGTCCGTCCAGATCGGTATCCGCACCACGACCGAGGATTACCTGGGCATCCATGTCATCGACGCGCGCGAGGTGCATGAGCGGGGCACGGCGGCGGCGGTGGCCAAGGCGAAAGCCATCGTCGGCGACGCGCCGACCTATGTGACCTTTGACATCGACGCGCTCGATCCGGCTTTCGCACCCGGCACCGGCACGCCGGTCTGGGGCGGGCTGCACTCGTGGCAGGCGGCCGCGATGCTGCGCGATCTGGCCGGCATCCGGATGGTCGGCGGCGATGTGGTCGAGGTTTCACCCCCCTATGATACCACGGGTGCCACCGCCATCGCCGGGGCGCATGTGGCCTATGAACTGATCGCGCTTTACGGCTGGACCCGTCGGGCCGGTAGATGAAGCTGCTGGTGTTGCTTGCCGCTTTCGCGGTGCTGGTGCCTGGCGTGGTGGCAGGCTGGATTAGGCTGGCCCCGTCGGACCCGGCACGCTGGCATGTCGATCCGCTGACCGTCGCGGAACGCGGCGCGCGCAACAGCTATCTGCTGCGCGACGGGGCCGGGGCCGATGGCCCGGCGCTGCGCGTGGCGCTGCCCGTGGCCGAGGTCGCCGCCCGGCTGGCTGCCATCGCAGCCGCCACGCCCCGCACAGGCATCCTGGCGGGGCAGGGCGATTTCGTCACCTTTGTCACCCGGTCCGCACTCTGGGGCTTTCCCGATTACACCTCGATCCGGGTCTTGCCCGATGGCAGCGGCGCGTCGGTCGCCGTCTTTGCCCGTGCCCGCTTTGGCGACAGCGATCTGGGGGTCAACCGGGCGCGGGTCGTGCGCTGGCTGCGCCAGCTTTCGCCCTGACCCTTCCGCCTTCGGCCTGCCGCGTAGGGTGCGTGCTTGCACGCACCGCCCCGGTGCGGCGACCCGCGCCCGGCGCTTTTCCTTCCCGCTTGACCCGCCGCACCGGTTCCGCCACATCCCGCCCATGGTTCCGCTCGACACCCTTGACCAGATCACCCGCCGTTTCGAATTTCTCGAAGCGCGGCTGAACACGGGTGCCCCCCCGGCCGAGATTGTCGCGCTCAGCCGTGAGTATTCCGACCTCAGGCCCGTGGTGACGCAGATCGCCGCCTACCGCCGCGCGCTGTCTGATCTGGCCGACGCCGAGGCGATGCAGGCCGACCCCGAGATGCGTGCCCTGGCCGAGGACGAGCTTCCGGTGCTGCGCGCGCGCTTGCCCGAACTGGAACAGTCCCTGCGTCTTGCCCTGCTGCCGAAGGACGCCGCCGATGCCCGCCCGGCGATTCTGGAAATCCGCCCCGGCACCGGCGGCGACGAAGCGGCACTGTTTGCCGCCGACCTGCTGCGGATGTATCAGAAACACGCCGAACAGCAGGGCTGGCGGTTCGAGATTCTGTCGCAGCAACTGTCCGACCTGGGCGGTATCCGCGAGGTGACCGCCCATGTGCAGGGGACCGGTGTCTTTGCCCGGCTGAAATACGAATCCGGCGTGCACCGGGTCCAACGGGTACCCGAGACCGAGACCCAGGGCCGCATCCACACTTCGGCTGCAACCGTTGCCGTTCTGCCCGAGGCGGAAGAGGTCGATATCGACATCCCCGCCGCCGACATCCGGATCGATACGATGCGCGCCTCCGGCGCGGGCGGCCAGCACGTCAACACGACTGACTCTGCGGTGCGCATCACGCATCTTCCCACCGGCATCATCGTCACCAGCGCCGAGAAATCGCAGCACCAGAACCGCGCCATCGCGATGCAGGTGCTGCGGGCGCGGCTATTCGATCTGGAACGCGCCCGGATCAACGATGCCCGCGCCGCCGACCGCAAGTCGCAGGTCGGCAGCGGCGACCGCAGCGAACGCATCCGCACCTACAACTTTCCGCAAGGCCGGATGACCGACCACCGGATCAACCTGACGCTCTATTCCCTGACGCAGATCATGCAGGGCGACCTTGGGGGGATCATCGACGCGCTGGTGGCCTCGGATCAGGCAACGCGGCTGGCCGAGATGGAGGCATGACCGTCGGCCGCGCCCTCCGCGCGGGCACCGGGGCGCTGCGCCGTGCCGGGGTGCCCGATGCCGCCGGGGATGCGCGGCGGCTGATCGCCCATGCCCTGCAGATCGGGGCTGATCGGGTGACGCTGGCGCTGGACGACCCGCTGCCCGATCATGCGGCGGAATTGTTCAGCATTTACATGGATGACCGGCTGCACCGCCGCCCAGTTTCGCAGATCATCGGGCACCGCCTGTTCTGGGGCCGGTCATTCCGGGTGACCCGCGACGTGCTCGACCCCCGCCCGGAAACCGAAACGCTGGTGGCGCTGGCGCTTGCGGGATCGTTTGCCCGGGTGCTTGACCTTGGCACCGGCAGCGGGGCCATCGCGGTCAGCCTGCTTGCGGAACGGCCGACCGCAGAGGGGGTTGCCACGGACGTCTCACCCGCAGCGCTTGCGGTGGCGCGGCAGAACGCCCAGGCGCTCGCGGTGGCGGATCGGCTGGTGTTCACGCAGGCCGACTGGTTCGACGGCGTGGCGGGGCGCTTCGACCTGATCGTGTCGAACCCCCCCTACATCGCCGCGGCTGAAATGGCGGACCTGCAGCCCGAAGTCCGCGACTGGGAACCGCATCTGGCCCTGACTCCGGGCGGCGACGGTCTTGATGCCTATCGTCGCATCGCCGCCGGGGTAAGCAACCATCTGACGCCGGGCGGGCGGGTTCTGGTGGAAATCGGCGCGACCCAGGGACCTGCCGTTGCGGGCCTGTTCCGCGCGGCAGGGCTTGCGGATGTGGCGGTTCTGCAAGATCTGGACGGGCGCGACCGGGTGATTGCGGCCCGCGCCCCCCGGGCCTTGCGGGATTTGCGCAACGCCGATGCCAAAACAGCGGATTGACGAAATCCTTCAGCACTTTCTCCTTGTCAGCATGGCATCGGCATGGTTATTCGGCCCCATGAGGGAGCGGGTGGCATTGCGCCATCCCCCGCAGGTCACCCTCAGGCAGCCTTGAACTGTGTCCGCCCTGACGGGGCGTCGCGCGCGACGGAAAGGTTGCCGAGGGATTGCTGCACACCGACCGGAAAAAACGGAAACCATGAGATCATCCAAATCCCGCTCGCGTTCGAAGTCGAACCGCCCGCGTACCATCGGCAACATCGTCAATCGCGTGTTCGACAGTTCCGGCCCCGAAGGCAAGGTGCGCGGCACCCCGCAGCAGATCATTGAAAAATATCTTATCCTTGCCCGCGACGCCCAGCTTTCGAACGATCGCGTGGCGGCCGAGAATTTTCAGCAGCATGCCGAACACTATACCCGCATGCTGGGCGAGGCGATGCGCGAGATGGCTGCCGAACAGGACCAGCGCCGCGACAGCGGCGGCCAGAACGGCGGTCCTTACGGAAACCAGAACACAAGCCAGAACGGCCAGCAGAACGGCGGTCAGAATGGCAATGCCTACGGTCAGGGCGGCGGCTACCGCGACCGTCCGGCGCGCGATGATTCGTCTGACAGCCAGTCTGCGCCGCGTGCGGGTCAGGTGCTTGACCTGACCGATGATGCCGATGACACCGGGCTTGTGGAAACACCCGAAGCCCGCAGCCGCACCGAGGCCACGCGCAGCGAATTCGTCGAACGCGCGCCGCAGCCCGACCGCCCGGTCCGTGCCGACCGGCCCGACCGTCGGAACGACCGCCCGCGCTTTGTACAGAACGACCGCAGCGAGGACCGCCGGCCGCCGCAGCCCGACCCGGTAGCGGCGCAGCCGGCCGAAGTGGCCGTCACACTGCCGCTGTCTCCGATGATGCCCAGTTTCGTCACCCTGCCCGAAGACACCCCGGCCGAGGCAAAGCCCGCCGCCCCCCGGCGCCCGCGCGCACCGCGCAAGCCGAAGGCACCCGGCGGAACGTCCGACGGTGGCCCGGCCGAAGCGGCGGAATAGGCACGAAGGTCAGGCCAGTTCGCGGGCCAGCGCACAGAACCCCTCAAGCGGGATTTCCTCGGCTCGGGCAGTTGGGTCGATCCCGACCGCCCGCAACCTGTCTTCGATATCGGGGGCAAGGCCGCGCAGGCTGGCGCGCAGCATCTTGCGCCGCTGGTTGAAGGCGGTGGCGGTGACGCGCTGAAGCACGGCGGGGTCGGCAGGAAACCGGGGACTGTCCAGCCGGGTCAGATGCACCACCGCCGAATGCACTTTGGGGGCGGGGGTGAACGCCTCGGGCGGCAGGGTCAGAACGATCTTCGGATCGGCCCGCCATTGCGCCAGCAGGGCCAGCCGGCCGTAGGCCCTGGTCCCGGGCCGCGCCACGATCCGTTCGGCCACTTCCTTCTGGAACATCAGGGTCAGGCTTTCCCAGAAAGGTGGCCACTGTGCAGGCGTCAGCCAGCGCACCAGAAGCTCGGTTCCCACGTTGTAGGGCAGGTTCGCCACAACGCGCACCGGGGCCTTCAACCGCGCGGCGCTGTCCACCTCCAGCGCGTCTCCGTGCACAACCTCCAGCCGACCGGGATAGGCTGCGGCAATCTCGGCCAGAGCGGGCAGGCAGCGGGAATCCTTTTCCACCGCCAGAACATGCCGCGCCCCTTCGGCGAGCAGGCCACGGGTCAATCCGCCCGGACCCGGGCCAACCTCCAGCACGTCGCAGCCTGACAGGTCGCCCGCCGCGCGTGCAATTCGGGCGGTCAGATTCAGGTCCAGCAGGAAATTCTGCCCAAGCTGGCGTCTGGCGACCAGATCATGTGCCGCGATCACCTCGCGCAGCGGCGGCAGCCTGTCGATCGTCGCCACGCCTCTTGCTGCTCGGCCGCAGCGCGCGCTCCGGCCATAAGATTTGCCATGCGCAGTGCCGCGATCAGGCTCGTCGGGTCGGCACGGCCGCGCCCGGCGATGTCAAAGGCCGTGCCATGGTCGGGCGAGGTGCGGATGAAGGGCAGGCCGAGCGTCACGTTCACCCCGCCCGCAAAGTCGATGGTCTTGATCGGGATCAGCGCCTGGTCGTGATACATCGCCACTGCCGTGTCATAGGTCTGGCGCATTCCCGCATGGAACATCGTATCGGCCGACAGGGGCCCGGCAATCGTCAGCCCTTCGGCGCGCAGCCGGTCCAGAACCGGGGCGATCACGGTGATTTCCTCGCTTCCCATCGCCCCGCCTTCGCCCGCATGCGGGTTCAGGCCGCAGACCGCAAGGCGCGGAGCCGCGATGCCGAAATCGCGGATCAGTCCCGCCACCGTCAGCCGGATCGTGGCTTCCAGCAGGTCCGGGGTCAACGCCGCCGGAACTTCGGCCAGCGGCAGATGGATCGTCACCGGCACCACCCGCAGCTCCGGGCAGGCGAGCATCATCACGACCCGGTCCACCCCGGCCAGATGCGCCAGAAACTCGGTATGGCCCGGAAAGGCAAAGCCCGCCCCGCGTTTCAGGTCGACCTTGCTGATCGGGGCCGTACAGACTGCCGAGGCATGGCCTGCCTGCACAAGGTCCACCGCGCGTGCGATCACCTCGATCACACCCCGGGCATTTTCCGGATGGGGTCGGCCCGGCACGGCGGCGGCGGCAAAGCGATGGGGCAGGACCGGCAGATGGTCTGCCGCTACCGCCAGCGCCTGTGCCGGGTTTTCGACCAGGCACAGGCGCGTTCCCGGCGGCAGGTGGCCGGGGTCCCCGATCCAGACAAGGGGCAGCGCGTTCCCAAGTGCCGCGCGCGCCGCGACCGCGATTTCGGGGCCGACGCCGGACGGGTCGCCGCAGGTCAGGGCGATGGGGCGCAGTGGTGTCACGGCTCCCGGATGATCGCGTCGGCGACCAGGTCCGCAAGCCAGGCGTCGGCAAGCTTGGCAAGGCGCTGGTTGTACAGGCGCGCGCTGACCTGATCGCGCGTGGGGTTCTCGGCGCCTTCGCCTTCGCGAACGACAGTCCGGCTGCACAGCATCACCAGAACCCGCGACCCCGCCCGCCGCAGCGCCAGCGAGGATTCGCGGGGGTCAAGCTTGGCCAGTTGCAGCCCCACATCGGCGGGTATCCGCGCCGGAGGGCTCGTCTCGATCACAAGCTGGTCGGGTGGCAGACCCTTGGCAAGCCCGTACAGATCATCGCAGGTGTCGGCGTCGGCCTGCATCTTTGCCGCCGCCGCCAGCCCGTCGGGCGTGTCGGGGAAAAGCACCTGCGCATACTTGACTGCGACGGCGGTGGCCGGGGGCCGCCCGGTTTCCGAAACGGCCCGCAACAGGAAGATGGCGACCGCATTCGGCAACTGGATCGGCGGCGATACCTGTCCCGGTGCAAGACCAAGCAGCATCGAGGCGATCTGCGGCGGCAGGTTGTCTGCCTCCAGCCAGTCGATCCGCCCGCCCTGGGGTGCCGAGGGTGCCGCCGAGAACTGCACCGCCGCCTCGGCAAAGGCCGCCTCGCCAGAGAGCGAGGCGCTCAGGTCTTCGGCCAGCGCCATCGCATCCTTGGCCTGGTCCGGCGGGGCCGGGACGATGAGTTCGGACAGCAGCAGCCGGACCCCGCCGCGCAGGGCGGTGGGTGCCATGGCGTTGTCCACCTCGTTGTTGCTGATCGTGACGCGCGGGCCGAAACGGGCGCGCACCACATCGCGCCACAGCAACCCCGCCCGCACGAAATCGCGCACGGTCTGCGGATCGACGCCGCGTTCGGCAAGCCCGGCCAGAAACTTCTCGGACGTCAGGTTGGCCCGGCCTGCAAATTCGGCAATCCCGGCCTGCAGCGCCTCGTCGGTGATCTCGATCTTCTGCAGGCGGGCCTGCAGCGTCTGGATGCGGTTCTCGATCAGCGCCTTGCGCGCCAGGGCTTCGATATCGCCGGGCGTGTTCACCACCTGCATGAACAGGATGCGCTGATCCAGCTCGTATTGCGTGATCGCGCTGTCATTGACGTAAAGAACCGGTGCAAACGGGTCGCCCTGGGCCAGCAGAGGGGGCGCTGCCAGACAAAAGGCCAGGCACATCGCAAGCAGGGTCTTCAGTCGCATCGTCCGGTCCGTTCCTGTCGGTCCTTCCCGGAAGCGCCGGAAAGGG
>JAAFHX010000173.1 GCA_013297695.1 Rhodobacterales bacterium
GTCGCTCAGTTCCTTCTACCTCTGCTTTGCCCTGGGGTTGGCGGTGGTGTTCGGCGTCATGCGGATCATCAACTTCGCGCATGGCGAGCTTTACATGCTGGGGGCCTATTCGGCCTTTCTGTCGGTGTCGGTGATGGGCCCGGTGATCGGCCCCTTGCCCGCGTATCTCTTGAGTTTCGCCATCGCCGCCGTCGTATCGGGCAGCCTTGGCGCGCTGATCTACTTCGGCATCATTCGGCGGCTGCAGGACCGCCCGCTGACCATCTTCATCGCGACACTGGCCCTGTCCTACATTCTTCAGGCGCTTGTGGTGCAGGTCTTCGGCCCGGTGGGGCAGACGCTCGTCTCGCCCCTGCCGGGGGTGATGAAGCTGGGCGAGGCGCTTTTGCCCTGGTCGCGCGTCTTCGTGATCGTGGCGATCAGCGTGCTGTCGGTCCTGCTGTGGCTCATGCTCATGCGCAGCGGACTGGGCCGGTCGATCCGGGCCGTTGCGCAGAACCCGCGCGGGGCGCTGCTGCAAGGCGTCAGCGTCACGCGGATTGGCCTTGTCACGCTGGTGATCGGGTCGGCCATCGCGGGCATCTCGGGTGCGATCATGGCGCCCATCGCCGGCATCACCCCCTTCATGGGGGCGGCGGCGCTGTGGAAGGCCTTCATCATCATCATCGTTGGCGGCATCGGCAGCATCTGGGGCGCGGTTGCCGCAGCGGTTCTCTTCGGCGTGGTGGATACGCTGATGTCCACGCTTGGCGCAGGCCAGTACCTTGCCCTGATGAACGCGCTGATCATGCTGATGGTTCTCAGCCTGCTGCCCGGCGGCCTGTTCGGGGAACGGGAATGAACGGCGGGACCGACACCCGCCGGGCGCTGCGGCAGGATATCGGCAGCGTTCTGGCGCTTGTGATCGGCACGGGGGCGCTGGCAATGGTCTC
The DNA here is from genome assembly GCA_013297695.1 of Rhodobacterales bacterium. Taxonomy (GTDB): domain Bacteria; phylum Pseudomonadota; class Alphaproteobacteria; order Rhodobacterales; family Rhodobacteraceae; genus Aliitabrizicola. The sequence continues at coordinate 933 of JAAFHX010000173.1, forward strand.
TGCCGCCTATGTCCACGGGGCGCTGGTCCTGTTCGTTCTGAACGCGATCCTCGTGCTGTCCTATCGCACGATCACTACCATGGGCGGCTGGTCCTTTGCCCATGTGGCGATCATGGGGGTGGGGGCCTATGCGGTGGCGATCCTGTCCGCGCCGCCCATTGGGCTGCCGGTCCTGCTCTGCGTGGCCATCGGCGGGGTGCTGGCCGGGCTGGTGGCCATGGCCTTGTCCTGGCCCGTGCTGCGCACGCGGCAATACTACTTCTTCCTGTCCACCTTCGCGGCAGGCGAGGCGCTGCGGCAGTGCTTCATCCAGTTCAAGGGGCTCACCGGGGGCACCTCGGGGCTGGCTTTCATCCCCCGCCCAGGCTTCATCGGTGACAGCGCCGCCTTGCCTTTCCTGTGGCTGGCGCTGGCGGTGTTTCTGGCGCTGGCGCTGGCGGCAGTCTGCTTCGATGCCTCGGAAACGGGCATGAAAATCCGCGCGGTGGGCGAGGATGAGACGTTGAGTGCCTCGCTTGGTCTCGATGCCTGGGGCCTGCGGGCGACGGCCTTCGTTCTGGGATCGGTCGGGGCGGGGATCGCGGGGGGCCTGCTGGCCAGCTACAACGGCATCGTGGCCCCCAACGACTTTGGCGCGGCGCTGATGTTCAAGATCGTCGCCTCGTGTATCGTGGGGGGCACGCGCCGGGCCTGGGGGCCGCTATTGGGCCTTATCTTCCTGACGGTCATCGAAGAGGCGTTCCGGGCGGTGCCGGTCTATGTCCCGCTGATCTGGGGCGGGCTGGTGATTGTGGTCACGCTTTACGCGCCCGGCGGGCTGGAGTCTCTGGTGGAACGGGTGCAGCGCCGGTTCAAGGGGGCAGCCCATGCTTGAGGTGCGCGGCCTGACCAAGACCTTCGGCAGCATCACGGCGGTCGACGGGATCGACATGCAGGTGGCAGCTGGCGCGATCCACGGGCTGATCGGCCCGAACGGATCGGGCAAGTCCACCACGATGAACCTGATCAGCGGCACCTATCGGCCGACCGCCGGTCAGGTCCTGCTGAACGGCGCGGCCATCGGCGGCCAGCCTGCCTTCCGCGTGGCGCGGATGGGCGTGGTGCGCACTTTCCAGTTGACCCGCGTCTACGGCCAGCTCTCGCTTCTGGAGGCTGTCCGGATTGGCGCTCTCGCGGGCAATGGCGCGCCCTGGAACCCCCGGCTCTGGCGCCCCTTCCGCCACGATCATCCGGCGACCGAGGCGGCACATGATGCCTTGCGCCGCATGGGCCTTGGCCCTCACGCGGACCGCAACGCCGGATCCCTGCCCAGCGGGATGCGCCGCATCCTGTCCATCGCGACGGCGCTTGCGGCCTCTCCCCGGGTGCTTTTGCTGGACGAGCCGCTCGCCGGCCTGAATGCCAGCGAGAAGGCCGAGGTTGCCGACCGCATCCAGCAGCTTCGGCAGGATGGGCTGACGATCCTCTTGGTCGAACATGACGTGCGGTCGATCATGCGGCTCAGTGACCGGATCACGGTGATCAACTTCGGCAAGGTCATCGCCACCGGCACCCCGGCCGAAATCGGTCGGAACGAGGCCGTGATCACCGCCTATCTTGGCGACCGGAGGCCAGCCCATGCTGCAGGTTAGGGATGTCGCGCTAAGCTATGGCGGCGTGCGGGCGCTGGATGGCGTAAGCCTGGATGTGCCCGCGCGGCAGATCACAACCGTCGTGGGCAGCAACGGCGCAGGCAAGAGCAGCCTGATGAAGGCGATTGCGGGGCTGGAGCGGCCTTCGGCCGGCACCATCACGCTGGAAGGCGAAAGCCTTCTGGGCCTGACCCCAAGCGAGATCGTCGCGCGCGGCCTTGCCCTTGTGCCCGAGGGGCGCGAATTGTTCGCGCGCATGTCGGTTCTGGAAAACCTGATGGTCGGGGCCACATTGGTCCGAAGCGCTGCCGCGCGGCGCAGCAGCATGGAACGCGTGCTGGCGCTGTTCCCGGTGCTGGCGCAAAAGCTTGGCGCGATGGCGGGCAGCATGAGCGGGGGCGAACAGCAGATGCTGGCCTTCGGTCGTGCCCTGATGGCCGAGCCGCGCGTTCTTCTGCTGGACGAACCTTCCATCGGCCTTGCCCCGATCATCGAGGAACAACTGATGGCGTCGATCCGCGAGGTGTCGCAGCACCTGGGCATGGCGGTGCTGCTGGTGGAACAGAACGCCATGCTGGCGCTGGAATCCTCGCATCAGGCCTATGTGCTGGAACTGGGTCGCGTGGTGCGACAGGGGCCGTCGCCCGATCTGGTCAACGATCCGGCGATCATCGCCTCGTATCTGGGCGGCTGAGACGGGCCGGTACAGGCCAAACCGCCCCTCACATATCCCGCCGGGGGCGTGTCGGATGGCAATCCCGGCGATGACCTGTCTGCCGCACAGGACGGCCCGCTTCCTGCAGCCGTCGGGCAACCGATCTGCCTTGCGATTGGCGGCAACGAGGCCGGTCAGGCCTGCGGGGTTCAACCCTTTCTGCACAGTCGGTCGCGCGTTGGAACCCGGGAACCCGGGCCAAAAGATCATCGTCCGGCAAGGCACCCCGGCAAGGGGGGGGAGATGTCAACCATCCGGGTGCCGCCATGCCGGGCGCGACCATCTTTCATGACGTCCTCTGCTCGGCCCTGATCCACCTACCCCACGCCGCCCACAAGACCCGCGCAGATTGTCCGCACCAAGGACAATGCGGGCCTCGCTGGCGATGGTACAAAGGTCGCGGGTGGGTGCGCAAGACCCGCATCGGGCGGTCGGCGGGCAAGGGTTCCATCGCCGAACCGGATCGCGGTTGATGATCTGCTGCAGCGTCAGCGGTCGCCGAAGCCGGCTTGCATGAAGAAGGGCAGGTCAGGCTGGTGGCGCCTGATGTCGGTCGCGTCTTCGGGGGTAAGGCCGGTGTCGCGGAAAAGGTCGGGCGGCACGCTTTCGAGGGTGCGGCACCGGGCATGGGCTGCGTCGGTGCGGCGGGCTTTGGCGCTTGCGGCAGCGAGCCAGCGGGTGAGGAGGCCGGGCCGGGACCCGGCCAGGGAGGTAATCGCGGGAACAGAATGGGCAGGCATTGGGGACTCCTGTCTGCGTGGCATGACCGTGATCCCGGAGTACAGGGAAGTCCCGGGTCGGTGCTTGAGGGCCGGATGGTGTTTTCTTGAGGGAATGCGGGGGAAAGCGTAGGGTGCCCCATGATCCTCGACTTCGCCCCCTTCGTGCTCGACACGGGCCGCGCCGAGTTGCGGAACGGCGACGCCGTGGTCGCGCTGGAGCCGAAGGTCTATGCCCTGCTGCGGTTGCTGGTCGAGAACCATGACCGGGTGGTGAGCAAGGAAGAGATGATCGCGGTTGTCTGGGGCGGGCGGTTCATCTCGGACGCTGCCGTTTCGACCGCGCTGAAGCAGGTACGCCGGGCCCTGGGCGATGACGGCGCGGCGCAGACGTTCATCCGGACGCTGCACGGGATGGGACACCGCTTTGTCGCGCCCGTGCGGATCAAGGCGGCGGCGGCGGTCGCGCGCCAGCCGGCGGGCATCGCGACCGCCGACGCGCCGGGCGGGCCGCCGACGATGGCCGTCCTGCCCTTTGGCGCAGCCGGGCTGCCGGAAACCTTCGCGCCCCATGGCGATGCCCTGTCGGCCGAAATCATCTCGGCCCTGTCGCGGCTGCGCTGGCTGCGGGTGATCGCGCGGGAGTCGAGCTTCCGCTATCGCGGCGCGGAGGTCGATCTGCCCGGCATCAGGACCGTGCTCGGGGCCGGTTACTGCCTTGCGGGACGGATGGAGATGGCGGGCGGGCGGATGGCGGTCACCGTCGATCTGGTCGAAACGACCGACGGGCGGCTGGTCTGGTCCGACCGGCTGGAGGGATCGCCCGACGATGTGCATGGCATGCGGCACAGCATCGTGCAGGCGGTGATCGTGGCGCTGGACCTGCAGATTCCGCTGGCCGAGGCGGCGCGGGCGCGGACGCGGGCGGTCGAGGCGCTGGATGCCTGGGGGGCCTATCATCTGGGCCTGAGCCACATGTACCGCTTCAATGCGCGGGACAATGCGATTGCGGCGGGGCTGCTGCGGCGGGCGACGGACCTTGACCCGGGCTTTGCCAGCGCCTTTGCCGCGCGGTCGTTCACCAGCTTTCAGAACGCGATGATGGGCTATGCGGGGGACCGCCCCGCCGAGGTGGCCGCCGCCCGTGCCTTTGCCGAACGCAGTGTCGAGCTGGACCCGCTCGACCCCCATGCCAATGTGGCGATGGGGCGGGTGCCGATCCTGTCGGGGCATCCCGAGGACGGGCTTGTCTGGCTGGAGCGGTCGGTGGCGCTGAGCCCGAGCCATGCCAAGGGCCATTACTCGACCTCGTTCGTGCAGGCGATGAGCGGCCGCCCCGGCGAGGCCCGCGTCGCCGTCGATCTTGCCGTGGGGCTGAGCCCGCTCGATCCGCTGATGCCGTCGATGCTGATGATGCGCGGGATTTCCTTTGGCATCGACGGCGACTTCGAGACTGCGGCAAGATGGAATGTCCGCGCCAGCCGCATGGCACCGTCGCATTTCGGCGGGCTCATGCTGACGGTGGCGATGTGCACCTTGAGCGGGCAGAACGAGGTGGCGGCGCACTGGATTCAGGTGCTGCGCGAGCGCAGGCCCGACGCGACAGCGACGCAGTTTCTGGTCGGGCTGCCGTTCCAGGATTCCGTCTTTCGCCAGAAACTCGTGTCCGCCCTGATTGCCGCCGGCGTACCCGGGTGAGCATGCTGTTCAGGTTGGTGCGCTTCAGTTCCGCCTTCACGACGGTTGCCCGCCTGCAGGCCGCAATCTTCCGGGGGTGTACGGTACCACCGCAGACCATTGCGATTGAGGAAGATAGTCCCGCCCGACACGCGCCGATCATCGACGCAGAGGGTGCGGCGGCCCGTCGGAAAGAACGATGCCAGACGCTCCATCAGCCATGAAAGCATGCATGCTGATCGGTATCCTTGCGGCGCCCCATCATGCCACAGGCGCAACTTCAATGGGTCTTGACCCCAGTCTGTCCGCCCACGCATTGAAAATATTGGAGGCGGGTACCGGAATCGAACCGGTCTACTCGGATTTGCAATCCGGTGCATAGCCTGCCTGCCCACCCGCCTTGTCGTGAGCCTGCACGTCATTAGGCGATCAGCCCAGGCTGCGCAAGGGGGGCGGTTTCCTGTGAAGTCATTCGGGCTTGCCGGGAAACCGCCGTCTCGCCGTGCGGGGAATGGCCGGCGGAAGGATGGACAGGCGCAAGCTTCGGTCAGGGCGTTGCGACAAGGACAGGATGCCCGGCGGCAGGACTTGCGGTGACCTGGCGATGAGCGTCCGCCTGGTCGGGTGCCAAAGGGCTGTTCCGGGGCAGCAGCAAGCGGTGGCGGGCCGGCCGGATGAACCGGCCCGTCTGCCTGACGGCCCGGACCCCTTCCGGTCCGGGCGGTGCCGCGTCAGCGGATCGGTCGCGCCGCCGGGTGGAACGCCTGTCAGTTGGCGGCCACTGCCTCGGCCCCTTCGTCCAGCCTGAACAGCCAGGGGAACAGCAGCGTCATCCCGCAGTCGTCATAGCCGTTTTCGATATGTCTGCGGGCCTCGGCCGTGCGGAGGGCGGGCGGCAGGCGGTCCATCTTGCGCATCACATGCAACTGGCGGAACAACTCGTACATGCCGGGGTTGGTGATGTCGCGCGGGCGGAGCAGGTCGGCCTTTTTCTGGCCACGGACATAGACGCTGACGTCTTCCTTGATCGTTTCGGTGACCGTCAGCGTATCCAGCGTCTCGGGATCGACCGCCGTCGGGTCATCCGACAGGATCACGAAATCGGCCAGCTTGCCGACCTGAATCGAGCCCTTGTCGGCCTCTTCGAACATTTCATAGGCCGCCCAGAGGGTCATCGCCTTCAGCGCCGTCGTCACGTCCACCCGCTGCGTCGGCCCCAGGATGTCACCCGACCGCGACCGCCGCGTGACGGTGGCCGACAGGATGCGCATCGTGTCGGGAAAGGCCACCGGCGCATCGGAATGGCTGGAGAACATCGCGCGCCGCGCGCGCACCCATCCGGTCGGCGAGATGTTGTCGGCCAATGCCGG
>JAAFHX010000174.1 GCA_013297695.1 Rhodobacterales bacterium
TGTCAGACCAGAAACCCGCCCGTGCCCCCCGCCTGCAGATGGCTGTCAGCGACGAGGTCGCGATCCAGATCAGCCGGATGAACAAGTGGTATGGCACCTTCCATGTGCTGCGCGACATCGACCTGACCGTGATGCGCGGCGAGCGCATCGTGGTTGCCGGACCGTCGGGGTCCGGCAAGTCGACGCTGATCCGCTGCGTCAACCGGCTGGAAGAACACCAGGCCGGGCAGATCATCGTGGACGGCACCGAACTGACCAACGACATCAAGAACATCGACAAGGTCCGGTCCGAGGTCGGGATGGTGTTCCAGCATTTCAACCTGTTCCCGCATCTGACGATTCTGGAGAACCTGACGCTGGCCCCGATCTGGGTGCGCAAGATTCCCAAGCGCGAGGCCGAGGAAACGGCGATGTATTTCCTGCGCAAGGTGAAGATTCCGGAACAGGCCGCGAAGTATCCCGGCCAGTTGTCGGGCGGCCAGCAGCAGCGGGTGGCGATTGCCCGAAGCCTGTGCATGAAGCCGCGCATCATGCTGTTCGACGAGCCGACATCCGCCCTTGACCCCGAAATGATCAAGGAGGTGCTCGATACCATGATCGAGCTGGCGCAAGAGGGGATGACGATGATCTGCGTGACCCACGAGATGGGCTTTGCGCGCCAGGTGGCGAACCGGGTGATCTTCATGGACCAGGGTCAGATCGTGGAACAGAACGAACCGGAAGAGTTCTTCAACAACCCGAAGTCGGAACGCACCAAGCTGTTCCTGAGCCAGATCCTCGGGCACTGACGCACGAATTTTCTGCGAAAATTCAGGCCTGCGCCAAGTCTGGCGCGGGCCCTTGGTCTCAGGCGACCAGATCGCGCGGCACGATGAAGTCAAGCGCTGCGGCGCTGCCGAAAGACACTTCTGCCCAGGTGTCGACCGGGAAATCGGCGACGAGCGTCGCGCCGGTGGGATAGCGCTGGAAATCCGGCGAGACCGGAGCGCGGCTGACCAGTCGATGGGCAAACTCTGCGATGCCGGGATTGTGGCCGACCATCATCACGCAGTCGCCCGTCGCGTGGCGCAGCACCGCCAGCATGACGTCGGGTCCGGCGTGATAAAGCGCGGGCTTGAAATCGGCCCCCGGGGCGGCGGGCAGCGCGGCAGCGATGCCGGACCATGTCTGCCGTGTGCGCTGGCTGTCAGAACACAGCACATGGTCGGGAAGATACCCGCGCGAGACCAGCCAGCCGCCCAGATCGGCCGCGGCGGTCAGGCCCCGGTCGTTCAGCGGGCGGGCATGGTCGGCAAGCAACGGGTCATCCCAGCTCGACTTGGCGTGGCGCGTCAGGATCAGGCGCTTGGTCATCGGTGGAACTGCCTCATGTGATAGGCGGACTGTTCGGGCATCCTTGCATGCGCAGCCGATTGGGGGCAAGCGCGGCGCACGGCGCATCCCAGGGCCATGCAGTCCTGCCCCCGGGGGGCATCAAGGAAGGCATGGCAGGCGGCAAGGTCATAGCCCGCAGCCGTCAGTGCTGCGGGCGGACAGGCCGCAAGGCAGGGTTTGCCTGCGCAACCGTCGCACGGGGGCGGTGGGGCAGGCGGCAGGTGCAGCCGCGCCTTGAACGCCAGTGCGCCGCGGAAAGACACCCAGAGCCCCGACCGGTCATGCACCAGCAGGCGGACGGGCGAGGCGTGCACCCGCCCCGTGCGCAGCGCCCAGCCGTAGAACGGGCGATGGGGCGGGCCGCCGAAAGGAAACAGCGCCTTGGCCCCCAGATCGCAGGCAATGCGCCCGATGGCCCGGCGGGACCAGCGGTCCACCGGATCGGGTGCCCCGTCCTGCCATTCCGGTTGCGCGGTCATGTGGGGCCAGAAGCCGGGGCCGGGCCCGATCAGCAGAAGGGTCTGCGTGCCCTGCGGCAGGTCATCGCCGGGGGCCGCCTGAAACCCGCCAAGAACCTCCAGCGCCTGGGGGGCAAGGCAGGCGGTGATGTCGGCAAGGATCACCGGCGGCGCGGCTTCACCCGCGGTTCGGTCGACCGGATCTGGCTGCCCGCGCCATGGTCGGTGAACAGTTCCAGAATGCAGGCGTTCGGAATGCGCCCGTCCAGGATCGTGACGGCGCGCACACCCTGCGCGATGGCCGCCAGCGCGGTTTCGGTCTTTGGAATCATCCCGCCCGCGATCACGCCTGCCGCGGTCATCTGCCGAATCTCGTCGGGGGTGATCTGGGTCATCACCTGGCCTTCGGCATTCCTGACGCCGGACACATCGGTCAGCAACAGCAGGCGGTCCGCCTGCAGCGCCCCCGCGATGGCCCCGGCGGCCGTGTCGCCATTGACGTTGAAGGTCTCGTTGTCTTCCATCCCGGTGGCGACCGGGGCAACGACAGGGATGATCCCGGCATTGTAGAGATCGCGCAGCACCTGCACGTTCATCTCGACCGGACGCCCGACAAAGCCCAGTTCCGGATCATCGGCAACCGCAACCATCAGATCGTCGTCCTTGCCGGAAATGCCCACGGCGCGGCCACCCTGATCGTTGATGGCCTGCACGATGCGCTTGTTCACCAGGCCCGACAGGATCATCTCGACCACCTCGACGGTGGCCTTGTCGGTCACGCGCTTGCCGCGCACGAACTCGGACGTGATGCCCAGCTTTGCCAGCATCTCGTTGATCATCGGGCCGCCGCCATGCACCACCACCGGGTTCACGCCCACCTGCCGCATCAGCACGATGTCCCGGGCGAAATCGGCCATCGCCGCCTCGTCCCCCATCGCGTTGCCGCCGAATTTCACCACCACCACCGCGCCCGCGTAACGCTGCAGATAGGGCAGCGCCTCGGACAGGGTGCGGGCAATGGCGGCGGGTTCCTTGGTCATGTCGACTTGCTGCTTCATCGGGTGTCTCCGGCATTGCCAAGGGTGGTATCGCCTTTGGCCTGTCCTGCCAAGAGTGCTTGCCTTGCCAATCCCGACAAAAGGAGTAGGGTTTCACAAGGTGCGGCAGGAGGTCCAGATGGCAGACAGCAAGACCGCCGAAAGAAAAACCCTTGTGCTGACCGGGGCAAGCCGGGGCATCGGCCATGCCACGGTCAAGCGGTTCTCGCAGGAGGGCTGGCGCGTGCTGACCTGCTCGCGCCACCCGTTCGATGCGCGCTGTCCCTGGCCGGGGGGTGAGGAGAACCATATCCAGATCGATCTTGCCGACCCCAACAAGACAATCCAGGGGCTGGAGGTCATCAAGACCAAGATCAACGGTCGGCTCGACGCGCTGGTGAACAATGCCGGGATCAGCCCGAAGGGACCGGGCGGCAAGCGGCTGAACACGCTCGAGACCGATCTGCGCACCTGGGGGCAGGTGTTCCATGTGAACTTCTTTTCCAGCGTGGTTCTGGCGCGCGGGTTGCAGCATGAACTGGCCGCCGCCAAGGGGTCGGTGGTGAATGTCACCTCCATCGCCGGGGTGCGGGTGCATCCCTTCGCCGGGGCGGCCTATGCAACGTCGAAAGCGGCGCTTGCGGCGCTGACGCGCGAGATGGCGCATGATTTCGGACCGCTTGGCGTGCGGGTCAATGCCATCGCGCCGGGCGAGGTTGAAACGGCGATCCTGTCGCCGGGCACCGACAAGATCGTCGAGAAGCTGCCGCTTCAAAGGCTGGGCCAGCCGCGCGAGGTGGCGGATGTGATCTGGTTCCTCTGCTCGGACCAGTCGAGCTATATTTCGGGGGCGGAAATCGAGGTCAATGGCGCGCAGCACGTCTGACCAGGGCGGGATTTTTCGCAGAAAAATCGTCGTCGGCGAATTTTCTGCGAAAATTCAGTCTATTATTCAAGCGTGGCGATGATCGCGCGCAGGGTTTCGATACCGTCTCCCTTTTCCGAAGAGGTCACCACGATTTCCGGGTAAGCAGCCGGGTGCCGGGCCAGAGCGCCGCGTACCTGATCGACATTGGCATCGCGTTCGACTTTCGACACCTTGTCGGCCTTGGTCATCACCACCTGGAACGTCACTGCGGAACGGTCAAGAAGGGTCAGGATTTCCTCGTCCACGGATTTGACCCCATGGCGTGTATCGATCAGCACGAAGGCGCGGCGCAGGGTCTGGCGCCCGGCAAGATAGGCCCGCAGCAGCCTCTGCCACTTTTCCACGATGGCGACCGGGGCCTCGGCATAGCCATAGCCCGGCAGATCGACGAGATAGCGCGATGGCCCCAGGGCGAAGAAGTTGATCTCTTGTGTCCTGCCCGGCGTGTTCGACGCGCGGGCCAGCGCCTTGCGGCCTGTCAGCGCGTTGATGAGGCTTGACTTGCCGACGTTCGAGCGGCCGGCAAAGCAGACCTCCAGCCGGTCGGCCGGGGGCAGGCCGGGCATGGCGACCACCCCCTTGACGAAATCGACCGGCCCGGCGAACAGCAGGCGTCCCGCCTCGAGGGCGGCTTCTTCCGGATCGGGCGCAAGGGGGAAAGGCAGGGGGGTCATGCAATCTCCATCCGGTCTTCCCGCGTGATGGTGCCCGCCCGTGTCACGGCGGCATAGATGCCGAAATCCTGATGGCCCCGGGTGGCCTGAAGCGCACCGAGGGTATCCGCGTCTTCCTGCCCGGTGGCAGGGTTCACGCAGGTGGCCCTGCACCGGGTAATGACCCGCGCGACCTTCAGTTCGGCCTCGCCGATGCGCAGGCTGCGACCGATCAGGCCGAGTTCCGCGAAGGGCTCCAGCCCGTCGAGCCAGAGGTTGCCGCGCCAGCGGTGGATCGACAGGTCCTGCCCCAGACGGGCCGAAAGCGCCCGGTTCGAAGCGATGTTCAGGATCGACAGGAAAGGCTCTGGCACATCCGTCATGGCCTGGCCGGGCACCCGAGTGACGAAAGCCGGGGCAGGTCTGCCTTCGGGCCACAGCGGGCGCAGCCAGGCGATCAGCCGTGCGGCATCTTCCGGGTCATCCGGGGCAACGGTCAGCCGGTCTGACCGGGGATGGTGCAGGGTGACCGTTCTTGCCGCCTCGTCGGTGACGGCAGACACTGCCATCAGTTCCGGACCGGCAACCCCGCGCAGGAAGTTCATCTTCGGTGCCCATTCGGTCAGATCCTTGCCGAATTTCGCCGCGTCATGCGCAACTGCCCATTCCCGGTCGAACGGCAACGCGCGACCGGGGGACAGTGCAATCCGGTCGACCTGTTCATGACCCGCCGACTTGATCGGATGGCGGCAGATATGGGCCAGCCGGGCAGTCACTTCTTGCCGGACGGCTTCGGCCCGGCGGGTTTGGCGGCCTGGGTCTTCGCCTCAGAGACTGTTGCAGGCTTTCTGAGGCTCGACTTGATGTTGCCGAAAATGTCTGGCTTGGCGCCGTGGCTGCGCATGATGAGGTACTGCTGGGTGAAGGTGATGGTGTTGTTGGTGATCCAGTACAGCACCAGCCCGGAGGCAAAGCTGCCCAGCATGAACATGAACACCCAGGGCATCCAGGCGAACAGCATGGCCTGCGTCGGGTCCGGCGGGGCCGGGTTCAGTTTCTGTTGCAGCCACATGGTTATGCCCAGCAGGATGGGCAGCGCGCCGATGAAGATCAGTGCCAGCATGCTGCCATGCGCGGGCGCGGCCCAGGGCAGAAGGCCGAACAGGTTGAACAGCGAGGACGGGTCGGGGGCCGACAGGTCGCGCAGCCAGCCGACGAAGGGGGCGTGGCGCAGTTCCAGCGTGACGAAGATCACCTTGTACAACGAGAAAAAGATGGGAATCTGGATCAGGATCGGCAGACAGCCCGCAGCCGGGTTCACCTTCTTGGCCTTGTACAGCTCCATCATCTCCTTCTGGAGCTTCTGCTTGTCGTCGCCCGCGCGCTCCTTCAGCGCCTCCATCTCGGGCTGCAGTTCCTTCATCCGCGCCATCGAGACATAGGACTTGTAGGCCAGCGGCAGCACGATCAGCTTCAGCACGAAGGTCAGCGCGATGATGGCCAGACCCATGTTGCCGATCAGACCGTGCAGCCAGTGCAGGACCGCGAAGATCGGCTTGGTCAGGAAGAAAAACCAGCCCCAGTCGATGGAATCGAGAAACCCGCCGACGCCTTCCTCGTTCTGATAGCGGCGCAGCGTTTCCCATTCCTTCGCACCCGCGAATAGACGCGAGGTGTTTGACGCGGTGGAATCGGCGGCAACGGTGACCGACGGGCTGCGCACGGTCGTGCGGAAGATGTCGCTGTCGGGCAGATGCTTGGTGACGGCGGTGAAGGGCTTGCCCTGCTCCGGGATCAGGATTGTCTGCCAGTAGTGGCCGGTGAAGCCGATCCAGCCGCTTTGTGCCGCTTCGATCACCTCGGCGGGGCCACCTTCGCTGGCGACGGTTTCGAACTTTGTGATGTCCTTGTATTTCTTTTCCTCGAGACGGCCGTCGGCCATGCGCACGACGCCTTCGTGCAGCACAAAGAAGTTCTTGGTGTCGGACGGAATGCCGACCCGTTCCACCACGCCGAAGGGGTACAGCGTCACGGCCTGGCCGCTGCGGTTTTCGACCGACTGCGTCACCGACAGCATGTAGTCGTCATCGATGGCAAGGGACCGGCGGAAGATCAGGCCCTTGCCGTTGTCCCACTGCAGGGTCACGGGGGTGGCGGTCGTCAGCTTGTCGCCTTCGGCAACGGTCCATTGGGTGTTCGGCCCCGGCAGATCCCCTGCGGCGACCGCCCCGTCGGATCCCCAGCCGAACAGCGCATAATAGGCCTCGGGCTGTCCGACAGGGGTCAGCAGGCGCACAAGTTCCGAGGTCGGGTCAATGGTAACCCGGTAATCCTTCAGAAGCAGGTCGTCGATCCGCCCCCCGGTCAGCGAAATCGACCCGCTGAGGCGCGGCGTGTCGATGACCAGCCTGGCGCTTTCCGGGATTGCTTCGGGGGCCGTCGATTCGGCACCGGT
>JAAFHX010000175.1 GCA_013297695.1 Rhodobacterales bacterium
AGTATGACATCGACCTGATCACCACCGCGCCGTCAGTGGTCTATCATATCCACCTGCGCGACGGCACGATGATGGAATTGCACAACCCAGCCGACATGCCCGACCTGACGCTGGTCGATCACATCGACGAGCCGCGCATCAAGGCGACCATCATGGTGCCCGACGAATACCTCGGCGATATCCTGAAGCTGTGCCAGGACCGGCGCGGCATCCAGCTAGACCTGTCCTATGCGGGCAACCGGGCGATGGTGGTCTATGACCTGCCGCTGAACGAGGTGGTGTTCGACTTCTACGACCGCCTGAAATCGGTGACCAAGGGCTATGCCAGCTTCGACTACCAGATCACCGGCTACCGCGAGGATTTTCTGGTCAAGATGTCGGTGCTGGTGAACGACGAGCCGGTCGATGCCCTGTCGATGATGGTCCACCGCGACCGTGCCGACCTGCGCGGCCGTGCCATGGTGGAAAAGCTCAAGGAACTGATCCCCCGCCACATGTTCAAGATCCCGATCCAGGCCGCCATCGGCGGCCGGGTCATCGCGCGGGAAACCATCAGCGCCATGCGCAAGGACGTGACCGCAAAATGCTACGGCGGCGACGCCACCCGGAAACGCAAGCTGCTGGACAAGCAGAAGGCCGGGAAAAAGAAGATGCGCCAGTTCGGCAAGGTCGAAATCCCGCAGCAGGCCTTCATCAACGCACTGAAGATGGACGGCTGAGCCGATGACCCCCACCCTGGCCGAAATGCCGGACGGCGCGGTTGCCCATCTGCACGACCGCAAGATCGACTTTCGCAACCACCGCGAACTGCTGGAGGCCAACCTGCAGCGCCAGATCGAGGCGATCCGCGCCGCCGACATCAAGATCGCGCTTCTGGTGCCCACGACCACCGCGATGCTGGGCGTGCTGGCGGCCCTGCTGCGCGACAAGGCACCGGATTCGCTGCACATGCTCTGGGCCAGCCTCTGCGCCGGGCCGCTGCTGGTGGCCTTTGCCCTGATGGCGGCCGGTGTCATCCCCCGGCTGCGGGGCAACCCGTCGCGGTCGCTGCTGTTCTTCGGCGACCTCGCGGCACATGAGAGCCACGAGGCGCAGGCCGCGCTGCTGGCGGTCACCCCCAACGCCTATCTGGCCGATCTGGCATCCCAGTGCCACGCGACGGCGCGCATTGCCGGGACCAAGCACCGGTCGGTGCGGCGGGCCTATCTGGCGTTCCTTCTGGCGCTGCCGTTCTGGCTGATGACGATCTGGCTGCTGAACGGGCCCTAGCGCGCGGCAGGCCGGTCCTGCACCGGACATCCCGGCCCGCAAGGCACCCCGCAGCGGATCATCCCGCCAGATACCGCAACCCCTGCGTCACGTCGGTCCGAATCGCCAGCCGCAGACCCGGCTCGTCGCCCGCCTTCAGCGCGGCAAGGATGGTCCGGTGATGCTGCGGCGGTTCGTTCCGGCGCAGCCGCGCATACAGCGCCCGCATCGTCGGCCCCAGTTGCAGCCAGACGGTTTCGGTCATGGCCAGCATCGCGGGGGCCTGCGCGCGCAGATACAGCGTGCGGTGAAACTCCAGATTGGTGCGGATATAGGCCACCGCATCCTGCTTGACGACCGCCTCGGCATTGGCGGCGTTGATCGTCTTCAGCCGCTCGATCAGCGCGAAATGCGCGCGCGGAAGGGCGCGCGAGGCCAGTTCGGGTTCCAGCAGCGCGCGGATCGACGCCAGTTCCTCGATCCGCTCGGGGCTGAGTTCGGGGGTGGACAGCCGCCCCGAGGACGACAGCGTAAAGGCCCCTTCCGCCACCAGCCGCCGCGCCGCCTCGCGGGCGGGGGTGATCGAAACGCCAAAGCTTTTCGCCAGCCCCCGCAGGGTCAGCGCCTGACCCGGGGCCAGTTCCCCGTGCATCACCTGCGACCGCAGCGCACGGTACAACCTGTCATGGGCGGCAAGGGTGGAATCCTGCGGGCGCGTCTGGGTCAGCATGGCGGGCAGCGAAACACCCTGCCCCGCCGCGGGTCAATCCCCCGCGCCCTTCGGGGGCGTGAAACGCAGCGCATGCAGCGCCTGCCCCTCGGCCTTCAGCCAGCGCCGGGCCGCTGCGTGATCGGGGTAAAGCCGCGCAACCACCGCCCAGAAGGCCGGCGAATGGTTCATCTGCGCCAGATGCGCCACCTCATGCGCGGCCACATAGTCCAGCACCGGCGGCGGGGCCATGATGAGCCGCCACGAGAACATCAGCGATCCGTCCGCCGCACAGGACCCCCATCGCGATCGCGTGTCGCGCAGGGTCAGGCGCGCATAGGGTCGGCCCAGCCGCGCGGCATGCCGGTCGCAGGCCTGGGCCAGCCGGTCGCGTGCCAGCAGTTTCAGGAACGCTGCCGCCCGCGCCCCCGCGCCAGCCGGATCGCCCGGCACCTGCAGCGAATCGTCGGACATCACCGGCACCCGCCCGGGACCGCAGTCCAGCCGCACCATCCGCCCTTCGACCGGGATCACCGTACCCGCGCCGACCACCGCCACCCGGGGCATCCGCGCCAGCGCCGCCCGCAGCCAGTCTTCCTGAGACCGGGCAAAGGCCAGCGCCTCGGCCTCGCGCGCGCCCTGCGGCAGCGACAGCGTCACCGTGCCGTCAAGCCGCGACACACGCAGCGAAAATCGCCGCGCGCGGGCCGACCGGCGCAAGGTTATCTCGACGCCGGGCAATCCGGGCAGACGGGGCATCGCTTTTCCTCGTTCGGGGCCGTTCGACCCGCTCACGCAGCGGTTAAACCACGATCCGCGCCGCGTGCAAGCCGACGCAAAAGGCTTTGACAGCCGGGCGGCGCTGTGGCAAGCGACGGCTCCACCCGAATAGGCACGTTTCAAGGGGAACCACATGCCCAAACCCGAATGGGGCACCAAGCGCATTTGCCCGACCACCGGCAAGCGCTTTTACGATCTGAACAAGACCCCGGTTGTCAGCCCCTACACGGGCGAGGTTGTCGATATCGAAAGCGCGCGCCGCAAGGCCGTTTCTGCCGTCACGGCACGGGTCGTGCCGGAAAAGGACGACGATGTTCTGGTCGAGGACATCGAGGGCGATGACGAGCTGCTGGAAGGCGCTGTCGCCGACGATGCCGACCTGACCGACGACCTGCTGGAAGAAGACGCCGACGACACCGTTTCGCTGGACGATCTTGCCGACGTGGGCGGCGACGAGGAAGAGGTCTGACACGGCAAGGGTGGCGCGGATTTTCCGCTTGCACCCCCCTGTCGCCTTCTCTAAACAACCGCAGCGGCCCGGCAAGGGCCGCACCTCCGGTGGGGTCATAGCTCAGTTGGGAGAGCGCTTGAATGGCATTCAAGAGGTCGGCGGTTCGATCCCGCCTGGCTCCACCAAACAAAACTTGAAACGACAGATCGTCGTGACCTGAAACAGGCCCTGTCCGTGACGGGGCTTTTTCATTTTGCAGAATATCTTCGGATCGGCTTCGGCCTTCTGGCTCTTGGGGCGCGCGGGCGGTAGAACAGGCGCGGGTAACAGCCAGGGGATCGATGCGGCATGACTTCGCCCTTCTCGCTGAACGGTCGAACGGCTTTCGTCACCGGTGCCAATGCCGGTCTGGGGCAGGCGATTTCGGTGGCCCTGGCGCGGGCAGGGGCCGAGGTGGTCTGCGCCGCGCGGCGTGACTGCGACGAAACGCTGGCGCAGATCGCGGCCTCGGGTGGGCGGGGCCGCTTCCGGCACCTTGACCTGACCGACCCGATGGCTGCGGCGGGCCTGTTCGACGGGGCAGGCATCGACATCCTGGTGAACAATGCCGGGATGATCCGCCGCGCCGACAGCCTCGATTTCACGGAAGGCGACTGGGATGCGGTGATGGACGTGAACCTCAAGGCCGTGTTCTTCACCTGCCAGGCCTTTGCCCGCGCGGTTCTGGCGCGCGGCGGTACGGGGCGGATCGTCAACATCGCCTCGCTGCTGTCCTTTCAGGGCGGCATCCGGGTGCCGTCCTATACCGCCTCGAAACACGGGGTGGCGGGGCTGACGCGCCTTCTGGCCAACGAATGGGCGGGGCGCGGCATCAACGTGAACGCCATCGCGCCGGGCTACATCGAGACCGCCAACACTCAGGCGCTGCGCACCGACCCCGACCGCAGCGCGGCGATCCTGGCCCGCATTCCGGCCGGGCGATGGGGCCGCCCCGAGGATATCGCGGGCACCGCCGTCTACCTCTGCTCTGACGCCGCGTCCTACGTCCACGGTGCGGTGCTGAACGTCGATGGCGGCTGGCTGGCGCGCTGATGGAAGGTCGGCTGCGCGCCCTGTTCGAGATCGGGGCGCATCCGCTGACCCTTGAGACCACGCAGACCCTGCCTTCGCCTGAAGGCCTGACGCTAGACCGGCTGACCTTCCGCACCGCGAAGGGCGAGGCCGTGCGCGGCTTTCTCTGCCGCCCGCAGGCGCCCGGGCCGCTGCCCGTTGTGCTGGTGATCCATGCCCATGGCCACCGCTACGACATCGGCGCGGACGAATTGATGCAGGGCCGCCCGGCGCTGGTCTCGCCGCCCGGTCCGGCCCTTGCGGCGATGGGCATCGCCACGCTCTGCCTCGACATGCCCTGTTTCGGCGACCGCGCGACCCAGACGGAATCGGCGGCGGCCAAGCGGGCGCTCTGGGCCGGGCGGTCGCTGGCCGGGCAGATGGTGGGCGAGTGTGCCGCCGCGCTCGACTGGCTGGCGGCGCAGCCCTGGGTGCAGGCCGGCCGGATCGGCGTCTTCGGCATCTCGATGGGCGCGACGCTTGGCTACTGGCTCGCGGCGGTTGACCCGCGCGTGGCGGTGCTGGCGCATCTGTGCTGTCTGGCCGACCTGGAGGCGCTGATCGCCAGCGGCGCGCATGACCTGCACGGGATTTACCTGACCGTGCCGGGCCTGCCTGCGCTGGCCCCGAACGGGGTGCTGGCGGGGATGGTGGCCCCCCGCCCGCAGTTCATCGGACTGGGTGCGCAAGACCCGCTGACCCCGCCCGACGCGCTGCGGATCGCGCTGGATCAGGTTCGCGCGGCCTATGCCGCGCGCGGCGGACGCCTGACCGTGCATCTGGAACCCGGCGAGGGGCACCGCGAGACCCCGGCCATGCGGGCGGCGCTTTGCGCCTTCCTGGCGCACGAACTGGGTGCGGCGGTCAGGCCCGGCTGACCCGCTGCCCCTCGGCTCCGAACAGGTGCAGGTCGGCCGGGTCGAAGCCCAGAGTGATAGCCTCGCCCCGGCCCAGGTTCGGCTGGCCCGGCAGCACGGCCAGCACGCGGGCACCGCCGTCCAGATCGGCATGGACCACGCTTTCCGCCCCAAGCGCCTCGACCAGCGCGACCCGCGCCTGCACCGGGCCGCCGGGTTGCAGCCGCAGATGCTGCGGGCGCAGGCCGACCGTCACCTTGGCCGACCCGGGCAGCCCGTGCCCCGGCAGGGCGATGGTCGCGCCGCTGTCCAGCCGCACCCCGCCCGGCGTGGCGGTTCCGGGCCACAGGTTCATGCCCGGCGCACCGATGAACCCCGCGACGAACAGGTTGGCAGGCCGGTTGTAAAGGTTCAGCGGCGTGTCCACCTGCTCGATCCGGCCCGCGCGCAGCACCACGATCCGGTCGGCCATGGTCATGGCTTCCACCTGATCATGGGTCACATGGATCATCGTCGCCTTCAGCCGGTCATGCAGCGCCGACAGTTCGGCCCGCATCGAGACGCGCAGTTCCGCGTCAAGGTTCGACAGCGGCTCGTCCAGCAGGAAGGCCGTCGGCCGCCGCACGATGGCCCGCCCGATCGCGACCCGCTGGCGCTGCCCGCCCGACAACTGGCCCGGGCGGCGCTCCAGCAGCGGCTCGATCTCCAGCAGGCGCGCCGCCTCGGCAATCCGCGCGTCGATTTCGGATTTCGGCATCCGGGTGTTTTCCAGCCCGAAGGCCATGTTCGCCCGCACCGTCATGTGCGGGTAAAGCGCATAGCTCTGGAACACCATGGCCAGCCCCCGGTCCGCCGCGCCGCGCTGTGTCACGTCGGTTCCGTTGATCGCGATGGTGCCTGCGGTTGGCCGGTCCAGCCCGGCGATCATGCGCAGCAGCGTGGACTTGCCGCAGCCCGAAGGGCCGACGAAGACCGCAAGCTCGCCCTCCTCGATGGTCAGGTCGATGCCCTTCAGCACATCGACCGCGCCATAGCTTTTCCGTATTCCGGTCAGTGCGATGCGTCCCATGGGAATCCTATTTCAGACCGGACCCGGCGATGCCGGCGGTGATGAATTTCTGCAGGAAGATGAAGACCAGAACGACCGGGATCATGGTGATGACGGTCATCGCCAGCAGATAGTGCCACTGCACGTTCAGCTCGCCCGCATAGGCGTTCAGGCCGACCTGCAGCGTGTAGACCTCGGCCCGCGACAGCACGACCAGCGGCCAGAGAAAGTCGTTCCAGCGCCAGACGACCGAAAAGATCGCCAGCACCGCCAGCGCGGGCGCGGTCAGCGGCAGCACGATGCGCCAGTAGATCTGCCATTCGCTGGCATGGTCCATCCGCGCCGCCTCCAGCAGCTCGTCGGGGATCGTCAGCATGTATTGCCGCAGCAGGAACACGCCGGTCGGTGTGGCCACCGTGGGCAGGATCACCCCCCAGAGCGTGTTCATCAGCCCCGCCGCCGAAACGATGGAGTACAGCGGCACCAGGATCACCGACAGCGGGATCATCAGCGTGGTGATGATGATCAGGATCACCGCGTTCCGGCCCCGGAATTCGTATTTCGACAGGGCAAAGGCCGCCATCGAATTCGTCAGCAGCGTGATGAGCGTGGCCATCACCGTGACGAAGACCGAATTCATCGTATAGCGCAGGAAGTCGAACCGCAGGAACGGGACAAGGTAGTTG
>JAAFHX010000176.1 GCA_013297695.1 Rhodobacterales bacterium
TGGGGCATCGTGGCCTTTGCGTCCAGCCTGGACCAGGCGGGGCCGATGACCAAGTCGGTGCGTGATGCCGCGATCCTGCTCGGGGCGATGGCGGGGCATGACCCGAAGGATTCGACCAGCGCCGATATCCCGGTGCCGGATTTCGAGGCGGCGCTGACCGGCGACATCCGGGGCAGCACCATCGGAATTCCGCGCGAATACCGGATGGACGGGATGCCGGCCGAGATCGAGAAGCTGTGGTCGGACGGCACGGCGATGCTGCGCGACGCAGGCGCCAGGATCGTTGACATCAGCCTGCCGCATACGAAATACGCGCTGCCCGCCTATTACGTCATCGCGCCCGCCGAAGCCTCGTCCAACCTCGCTCGGTATGACGGGGTGCGCTACGGCCACCGCGCGAAGCTGGCGCAGGGCGATGGCATCACCGAGATGTATGAAAAGACCCGCGCCGAAGGCTTCGGCAAGGAAGTTCAGCGCCGCGTGATGATCGGCACCTATGTGCTTTCGGCCGGGTTCTACGACGCCTATTACAACCGGGCGCGCAAGGTGCGGGCGCTGATCAAGCGCGATTTCGATCTGGCCTTTGCCGCAGGGGTCGATGCGATCCTGACGCCCGCCACGCCCTCCAGCGCCTTTGGCCTGGGCGAGATGGCCGATGCCGACCCAGTGGCGATGTACCTGAACGATGTCTTCACTGTCACGGTGAACCTGGCCGGTCTGCCCGGCATCGCGGTGCCGGTGGGTCTGGATGCCAAGGGGCTTCCGCTTGGTCTGCAACTGATCGGGCGGCCCTGGGCCGAGGCGGATCTGCTCAATCACGCCTATGTGCTGGAGCGGGCTGCGGGCTTTGTGGCAAAACCTGCGAAATGGTGGTAGGCGCACCGGTCGGTGAACGGTCTGGGGACATGACGAAGATGCGGGTTGGAATTGCCGGGCTTCTGCTGTTGGGTGTGTCGGCCTGTGCGCCCGCGATCCCGAACTCGGCACCGTTCTACGCGGGAGATGCCGCCTATCAGGCGCAGCGCGAGGCCGAACTGACCGGGGCAGGGACCACGGTGCCGCTGCCGGGCGGAACGGGCTTCGACCCTTCGGCGGCGGCGGCGGCGATCGACCGGGCCGAGTCGGGAACGACCACGCCCGGTGCGCCGCTGGTGGTGCCGGGTTCGGCGCAGCCCTTGCCTCCGGCGGGGGCGCCCCTGTCGGCGGTGGTCCCGCTGACCGAGGCGGAACTTGCCGCAAACCGGCCGCGCGGCAATGCCCCGACGAACATCCAGGTCGAGTCCGGCGAGATGGCGGTGGTGAACGGCGGCATCTCGGACGAGCAGGATTTCAATGCGGTGGCGGGCCGCGAGACCATCGAGAGCGACAAGCAGCGGATCGAGCGGAACCGCGCCAACTATGTGGTGATCGAGCCGACGGCGCTGCCGGAACGGCCTGATGACTCGGGGCCGAACATCGTCGAATATGCGCTTTCGACCAGCAATCCGGTGGGCCAGCAGGCCTACAGCCGGTCCGCGATCCGCGTTACTTCGCCCGATGCGGCCTGCAGGCGCTATGCTTCGGCGGACCTGGCGCAGGAGGCCTTCCTGAAGGCGGGCGGGCCCGAGCGGGACGGGCGCGGGCTGGACCCGGACGGCGACGGCTTTGCCTGCGACTGGGACCCGACGCCGTTCCGGGCCGCGCTGAACTGAGCCTTGCGGCTGGTCCGGCACCCATCGCCGAACTTCGGCGAGCGCCGGGGCGGCTTGCTGCCGGATCTGGTGGTGATCCACTACACCGCTATGCCCGATCTTGCGGCGGCGCGCGACCGGTTGTGTGATCCGGCGGCCGAGGTATCGGCGCATTATCTGATCGATGCCGATGGCACGGTGCTGGCACTGGTCCCGGAAGAGGCGCGGGCGTGGCATGCGGGCGCAGGGTCCTGGGGCGGGACCGACGACATCAACTCGCGTTCCATCGGGATCGAACTGGCGAATGACGGGGGCAGCCCCTTTGCGGCGGCCCAGATGGTGGCGCTGGAGGCGCTGCTGGCCGGCGTGATGGCACGCTGGCGGATCTCTCCGGGACGGGTGATCGGGCATTCCGACATGGCACCGGACCGCAAGGGCGATCCCGGCGCGCGGTTCGACTGGCGGCGGCTGGCGCGGGCGGGACTGTCGGTCTGGCCGGAGCCTGCGGGCGCGGACAGGTTCGGGGCCGTCGCCTTCGCCCGAGCGGCGCAGGCCTTCGGCTACCCGGATGCGGCGCCGGAGGTGCTGCTGCGCGCGGTACGGCTGCGGTTCCGGCCCTGGGCCTGCGGTCCGGGCGATGCCGGCGACATGGGCATCGTCACCGATCTGGCCCGGCGCTTTGCGGTTGACGGGCGCGGGAGCGGGGCCTAAAGGCGGACCTTGCGCGGATGGCTGGATGACCGCGGCAGGGGCGACCCTGACGAGGAAAGTCCGGACTCCATGAGGCAAGGGTGCCGGGTAACGCCCGGCCGGGGCAACCCGAGGGAAAGCGCCACAGAGAAGAGTCTGCCCCATCAGGCCTGGCGACAGGTCCGGGGCGATGGTGAAACGGTGGGGTAAGAGCCCACCGCGGACCGGGCAACCGGGACGGCACGGCAAGCCCCACCCGGAGCAATGCCGAATAGGGGCCTCGCGCGGGTTTGCCGGAAACGGGGGCACCGCAGGGACGCTTCAGCCCAGAGGCCCGGGTTGGCAGCTAGAGCCCGCCGGTAACGGCGGGCCGAGAGGAATGGTCATCCAGGGGGGCGCAAGCCGCCCGGACAGAACCCGGCTTACAGGCCATCCGCGCGCCCTGTGCCCCGCGACCTTGCGGAGCCGCCTTTGGCGGCACGCCGCTTGTCTCGCCGGCGGCCCGCCGGGCCGCAGGCTCGGGCGGGTGCTTTCGCTGTTGACTCCGCGCGGGTGGCGGATAAAAGGCGGGCTTCAAGGATTTTACCGGGGCCCCTGCGGCCTTTCCGGACCGTAGAGGAAACGACCATGGCCAAACCGGCAACCATCAAGATCCGGCTGAACTCCACCGCCGGGACCGGGCACTTCTACGTGACCCAGAAGAACGCGCGCACGATGACCGAGAAGATGACGGTGCGGAAGTACGATCCCGTCAAGCGCGAGCATGTCGAGTACAAGGAAGGCAAGATCAAGTAGATCTGCCCGACCGCGACGACCCCGGGGGCCGCATCCGAAGGGAGGCGGCCTTTTGCTTTGCGGGGACGCACTTTTCAATCCGGGGCGGCGCGTGCAGACTGGCGCGATGGAGCCGACCGATGTCCTGACCATCCGCCTTGCCACCCCGGCCGATCTGGCCGAGGTGGACGCGCTGCTGGCGCACAGCTATCCGAAGCTGCTGGCGGCGGATTATGCGCCGTCGGTGCTGGTTCTGGCCCTGCCCATCATCGCGCGAGCGCGGCCTGAACTTCTGGCCTCGGGCAGCTATTTCGTGGCGCTGGACGGAAGTGGGCGGATGGTGGGCGCGGGGGGCTGGACACGCGGCTCGCCGGAGGGCGACGCGGTGTCGCGCGGTCTGGGCCATGTGCGCCATGTGGTCACCCGCGCGGGCGAGGTGCGGCGCGGGATCGGGCGGGCCCTGATGGGCTGCGCGATGGATCACGCGGCTGCGGCGGGCATCCGGCGGCTCGACTGCCTGTCCACCCGCACGGCGGTGCCCTTCTACAAGGCGCTCGGCTTTCGAGCGACAGGCCCGGTCGAGGTGTCTCTGCGCCCGGGGATCGTGTTTCCTGCGGTGCGCATGCTGGCCGATCTGGCCCCGCCCAAGCGAAAGGGGCCGGTCAACTGACCGGCCCCCAGTACCCTGCGGCGATGTGCGCGCTGCGTTATTCGCGGTTGCCCATGAACTGCAGCAGGAACATGAACATGTTGATGAAGTCGAGGTACAGGGTCAGAGCGCCCATGATGGCCGCCTTGCCCAGCCACTCTTCATTCCCCTGCGTCGCCATCTGGATGTAGGTGTTCTTGATGTTCTGCGTGTCATAGGCGGTCAGACCCGCGAAGATCAGCACGCCGATGGCCGAGATCGCGAACATCAGCGCAGGCGACTGCAGGAAGATGTTGATGATCATGGCCACAACCAGACCGATCACACCCATCATCAGGAACGTGCCCATGCCGGACAGGTCCTTTTTCGTGGTGTAGCCGTAGAGCGACAGGCCGGCAAAGGCGATCGACGTGACCAGGAAGGTCTGGGCGATGGACACGCCGGTGAATACCTGGAAGATCCAGGCGAGCGACAAGCCCATGACGGCGGCGTAGACGTAGAAGAACAGCTGCGCGCCGGCCACCGAGAGGCGGTTGATCATCGCACCGAAGGCGAAGACCATGATCAGCGGCAGGAACATCACGACCCAGCCAAGTATTGTCATGCCGCCTTCCGGATTGCGGAAGACCGACATCATCGCCTCGTTGTTGCCGACCGCCCAGGCCACGCCGCCGGTCAGCAGCATGCCCACGGACATCAGCCCGTAAACCTTGTTCATGTGGGCGCGAAGGCCCTCGTCGATCTGTGCCGTCCGGGCGCCTGCGCCGACCGAACGGATATTCTGGTATTCAGCCATGTGAAGCCTCCGTTGTTGTTCCCAAGGGCCGCATCCCCCTTGGGCACAGCCTCGTGTCTCAGGATATTGGAGACCGCGCCGCATTATTCAAGGATTTCCGTCAGAAATCCTGAAGGGCGCGTGAACGCGGCCTGGGGGGCCGTCAGCGATGCCAGGCGGCAGGGACGTCCCACAGCGGACGGGCGGCTTCGGACCGCGCCTCGTCGCGCGAAAAGCCGATGTCGGCAAGGGCGGCGTCGTCAAGACGCGAGAGGTGCTGGCGCTGGCGCAGGGCGGCGAACGCGAGGGTGATCGCGCGTGCCAGCCGGTCAAGGGTGCCTTCCTTCTGCACCTGACGATAGGTCAGTTGTGCGGTGTGAAGCGAGGCGAACATGGTCTTTCCTTCCAGGGGTTCAGTTTTCAGTCGTGGTCCGATTCGTACCGTGCATCAAATCCGTTGAACCCTTTGCCAGATCGGGTAGCATTAGTGAAATGAATGGTTTTGACGGCTGGAATCAGGGAACGTGATATGCCGCGCAATCTGGACCTGACCGCGCTGCGGTCTTTCGTGGCCGTGGCAGATGCCGGGGGGGTGACGCGCGCGGCCGGGTTCCTGAACCTGACGCAATCGGCCGTGTCGATGCAGATCAAGCGGCTGGAAGACATGCTGGAGCTGGAGCTTCTGGACCGATCGGCGCGCAGGGTCGCCCTGACGGCGGCGGGAGAGCAGCTTCTGGGCTATGCCCGACGGATGCTGCACCTGAACGACGAGGTTTTCGGGCGGCTGACCCATGACGCCTATGAGGGCGAGATCGTGCTGGGGGTGCCGCATGACATCGTCTATCCGGCGATTCCGCAGGTGCTGCGGCGGCTGCATGCGGATTACCCGCGGATGAAGGTCAACCTGATCTCGTCGTTCACCCGCGTGCTGAAGGCGCAGTTCGCGCGCGGCGAATGCGACATCATCCTGACCACCGAGGACGACCTTGATCCCGGCGGCGAGACGCTGGTGGAACTGCCTCTGGTCTGGATCGGGGCGCCGGGGGGCAGCGCCTGGAAACAGCGGCCGCTGCGGCTGGCCTATGAACACCACTGCATCTTTCGGACCGGGGTGCAGGCGCGGCTGGACGCCGCAGGCATCGCCTGGGAAATGGCGGTGGAATCCGAACAGACCCGCGCCATCGAGGCCAGTGTCAGCGCCGATCTGGCGGTGCACACCGTGCTGGCCGGATCCGAGCCGCCGCAACTGGAGCGCATCGCGCATCACGGGGCATTGCCCGACCTGGAGCGCAGCAAGGTGAACCTCTACGTCGCCGATCCGGTGCACAGCCCGGTGGTGGAGGTTCTGGCCGACCTCGTCCGTCGCGCCTATGCGGGGCGTGCGGCCCCCTGACGCAGGCCGCCGACCCCCGAGGCGACGTCAGGCGAGGGAGATGACGACCTTGCCGGTCGCCTGCCGGTTGCGCAGCAGGTCAATCCCTTCGGCCGTGCGGTCAAAGGGCAGGACATGGCTGATGTGGGGGTGCAAGCTGCCCTGCCGGAACCAGCCCATCAGCGTGGCAAGGCTTCCGGTCAGCACCTCGGGACGGAACGCGAGATAGCCGCCCCAGTACAGGCCGATCACCGACAGGTTCTTGACCAGCAGCAGGTTTGCCGGGATCTGCGGCACCTCGCCCCCGGCAAAGCCGATGGTCAGCAGCCGGCCTTCGGGGCGGGTGGCGCGCAGGGCTTGCATGAAAGCGGGCCCGCCAACGGTATCATAGACGACATCGACGCCGCCGAGTGCCTTCAACTGGCCCCGCAGGTCGGCGCTGTCGCTGTCGATCAGATGCTGCGCGCCGGCTCTGCGCGCGACCTCCAGCCGGTCGGAGCCCCGGGCCGAAGCGATCACGCGGGCCCCCATCAGCGCGCCGATCTCGACCGCCGTAAGGCCGACGCCGCCCGCTGCCCCCAGAACCAGCAGCGTCTCGGCCGCGCGCAGGCCGGCGCGGTGATCCAGCGCCAGATGCGAGGTGCCATAGGCGATCTGGAAGCCGGCCGCCTGTTCCATCGACATTTCGTCCGGCATCGGCACGCAGCGCGCGGCGGGCACGATGATCTGTTCCGCAAGGCCGCCCTTGCCGGAAAAGGCCGCGACGCGGGTTCCGGGGGCGGGGCCGGACACCCCTGGCCCAAGCACTTCGACCACACCCGCCAGTTCCATCCCCGGAACAAAGGGCCGCGGCGGCGTGTCCTGATAGGTGCCGTTCAGCATCAGCAGGTCG
>JAAFHX010000177.1 GCA_013297695.1 Rhodobacterales bacterium
CGTCATCGTGGCCAGCAGGGCCAGCACCGACGTGCCTGCCGCGCCCACCCCGATGCCGATCAGCGCATAGGCCAGAACCGAAACCGCCAGCCCCGCCAGTGCCGACGCGCCCATCAGCACAATCCCGAAGGCCGCCAGCACGCCGCCAAAGGCCAGAACGGCCATGCCGCCGATGATCCAGGGCGTCCGCCGCCCGCCGGTGTCAGACCGGTGGCCCCAGCCGGGGCGTGAGATCTGGATGGCATAGTGCAGCCCCACCAGCAGCCCCGGCAGCAGCGCGGGCAAGGCCAGTTCCACCACCATCACCCGGTTCAAGGTCGAGGTCATCAGCACAACGATGGCCCCCAGGCACATCTGCACCAGACCAAGACGGACAATCGACAGCCAGGACAGCATCACAGCCCCCCCATCCCGCGCAGGGCCGTGGCGGCCACCATCATGCCCAGAACATAGACCGTCACGCCGGTGCCCTGATACCAGGGCGCCTTGGCCAGCGGATCGCGCAGCAGCACGCGCATCGCCAGAATTTGCAGAAGCACGCCCGCCAGAATGATCGCGCCGTGCCAGGGCTGGCCCCAGATCACCAGCAGGCTGACCACCACAAGCTGCGGCAGCGCCATGATCGTGCAGGCCAGCCGTGCCGCCACATCCGGCCCCATCGTGACCGGCAGCGATTTCACGCCCAACTGACGATCCCCCTCCAGCGCCTTGAAATCGTTCAGCGTCATGATGCCATGCGCACCGATGGCATAAAGGGCGGCAATCGCCACGATCTCGAACCCCGGGGCACCGGCGGAAATCACGGCGGCCCCGGTGAACCACGGCAGCCCCTCATAGCACAGGCCGACCAGTCCCGGCCCCCACCAGCCCGACCGCTTCAGCCGCACCGGCTCCGCCGAATAGGCCCAGGCCGCCAGCACACCGACGACCGTCGCGCCAAAGCCCCAAGGCCCCAGCACCAAGCCCATCGCCAGCGCCAGCACCGACATCGCCAGCGCCACCCACAGCCCCCACCGCCCCGGCATCCGCCCCGACGGGATCGGGCGGCCCGGTTCGTTGATCGCATCGACATGCCGGTCGCACCAGTCGTTCGCGGCCTGGCTCATCCCGCAGACAACGGGGCCGGCCAGCAGCACGCCCAGAATCACCAGCGGCCACCCCCCTGCCTTGATCGGCCCGGCCGAGACCACGCCGCACAGATAGGCCCACATCGGCGGAAACCAGGTGATCGGCTTCAGCAGTTCCAGCACCACCTTCGGGTGGGGCGCGCGCATCGGGGTCGAAGAAAGGTTGACACTCATACTGTCAATTAAACATGACACATCGAGTCGGGCAAGCGCAGAGTCTTTCAATATGCGGAAACTGGCAGCGGTGCGTGCAAGCACGCACCCTACGGGCGGCAGACGCAGGCCGCGCTATTCGCTGTCCTGATTAATCAGCCCGTACTTGCGCAGCTTGACGTACAGCGACTGGCGCGACAGGCCCAGCATCTCGGCCGCCGCGACCCGGTTGTTGCGGGTCAGTTCCACCGCCGTCTCGATGCACATCTTTTCCACCACATCGGTGGTTTCGGCGACGATGTCCTTCAGGGTCGAGGACCCCACCAGTTCCATGATCGACTTGCCGCCATCCTCGCCCACCCCCAGGCCGGGGCGGCGCAGCGCGTCGGCGCGGCTGGTATCGCGGACCACGAAGACAAAGAACGGTGCGGGCCGGTCGTTCAGCCAGGTCGCCGCGATCTCGACCGAGGTCTGCCCCTCATAGGCGGTATTGACCTTGGTCGCATACATCCGCATCTGCCCGACCCGCTTGGCATTGTCGGTCAGCACGCGCAGATCGACCGCGCCGCGTGCCAGGAATTCAGCCAGCGACCGGCCCTTGACCGCCGTGACATTCGAGGCATCGGTCAGGTTCAGGAAGGCTTCGTTCGCGATCTTGATGATCCCGTCGCGATCCGTGAACACCACGCCGTCGGCCCCTTCATGGAACAGGCCCAGCAGGTTTTCCGACAGCTCGTCCCGCACCGCATCGGCGCTGTCGGACAATTCCAGCCGGCAGATCAGCAACCGCTCGCCTGCGGCGCGAAACACGGTGGGCACCACCATCAGCCGCTTGTGCGACCGGCGCGCCTGCAGTTCCAGCGGGGCCGACGCATCGGCCACCGCCAGATTGGCCAGGCTTTCCAGAAACTCGCCGCGCCGCCGCCCCTCGAACTCCTGCGCGATGGCCGCCCCGATCAGATCGGTGCGCGACCCGCCCAGCATGACCCCGGCCCCCATGTTCAGATCGACGATCCGCCCCGTGGTCATCGACACCACGACGATCGCATCGCGCGTTGTCTCCATCAGCACCCGGTACCGGGTGTCGATCTCGCGCTGCGCCTCGTAGTCGCGCTCCAGCGCAAGCTGCGCCTTGACCAGTTGCTGCTGCATCTCGGCAATCGGGCGCAGGTCGCGCCCCAGCATCAGGATCGACCCGTCGGCTTCCAGCAGGTGCAGCGCATAGCGCACCGGGAATTCAAAGGCCATTTCGTCGGCATGGTTCAATTCGACCGCGCGCGTGCCCTGGTGCGCGAACAGCTCCTGCACCCGCGCCTCGTACTTGCCGATGCTTTCCGTGGTCAGGACGCTTTTCAGCGGCGTTCCCTCCCAGTGGATCAGGGATCCGAAACTGCGGTTGTGCGGATTGGCCATGACCGACCGGATCACCCCGTCGCGCGAGACGATCAGGGCGATGTCGGACGCGGTCGAGATGATCTGCCCGATCAGATCGGCCGGGATGGATGCCAGCGATCCATCGGTCTTGTTGTCGGGTACCAGGACCTTCACGTGATCATCTCGCCAAAAAGCTGCCGCTCCCCGAAGGACAGGGCAGCGTCATCCCTGCATCAGTGCCGCGAGATCGCCTGCCGCGGGCCCGGCCCCGGGCAACCGCGTCAGGCCACAGAACTCCAGCGCCTCGGCGGCATCGGCGGTGGCAAGGCTTGCGCCGGTCTGCGCCTCGATGTCACGTCCCGACAGGCTGCCCGCCAGGGTGATGGCCCCCCCCACGATCACCGGCAGCGACGGGGCACCGAACTTGCGCATGCTGCCCACCAGCCGCGCGCAGGCCTCCAGCCGTTCGACATTGGCCATCGAGATCATCGCGGCGTCGAAATTCCTTGTGCGCATCAACTCGGCGACCTCGCCTGCCGAGGGGCGCAGCCGCAGGCAGACCGATATGCCCTGACGGCGCATCTGCCCGGTCGCGACAACCGCGCCCAGGGTATGATCTTCGCCCTGGGGCACGACCATCAACACCGACCGCCGCCCGGAAACGGTGGAAAACTCGTTGCCCCATCGGGTGCAGATCGCCCGCACCATCGCCTGCAGACGCGCCGTCGCGATCGTCACCTCGGCAAAGCTCATCCCGTCACAGGCCCATTGGGTGCCCAGCATCCGCGCCGCTGCGGGGATGTACAGATCGGCCATCGCCACGGGCGAGATGCAGCCGCGCCGGAATTCCGCCAGCGTCCGGTCGATCAGCGCCTGATCCTGGGTGACCACCCCTTCGGACAGCGCAACCACCAGATCGTCGCGCAGGGGCATGGACGTGCGCCTGCTGCGCGCGACAAGCACATTCAGCACCCGCGCCGCAAAGCTCTGGATCGCGTCGGACCCCTCCAACGCGAAATCCGGGCGATCCATCATGCGGGTGTCAGCCATCATGGCCCCCTGTGTCGGCTGCCTGTGCAGGTGCCACGACCAGATTCCGGACGCGCGCCTCTGCACCCATCAACACTCGGTGAAAGCAGAACCAATGTCAAAAGAAATTGACACCCCGCCGGCCCCACATGCGCAGAACGTCCTCAACCTATCACAAAGAATAACTTTTCCTGAAATTCTGGCAAATCTCGGGCAAGAAACGGGCACCGAGGACCGATGCCTTGTAAGGCAGACGAGTGTAAGTTTCAGTTGACACTCTGACCTCGGGGTAGCAAAGTCCACCAGACAACGCGCCGCTTTTGGGAAGCCCTCGATGCCGAAACCGCCTGCCGCACCGGCCTCCCGGACCCAGCTTTACACGGCGGCCGAACGGACCCGCCGCGATGCCTCACCCTGGACAGTGGTGCAGGGAATTCTGGCACCGCTGCAGTTCCTCGTCTTTGCCGTGTCGCTGTTTCTGGTTGTCCGTTGCCTTGTCACCGGGCACGGATACGAGGCGGCAACCCACTCGGTCATCGTCAAGACGCTGGTGCTCTACACCATCATGGTGACCGGGGCGATCTGGGAAAAGGACGTGTTCGGCCGCTATCTCTTTGCGCCCGCCTTCTTCTGGGAAGATGCGGTCAGCATGGTCGTGATCGCGCTGCACAGCGCCTATGTGGCGGCCCTTCTGACCGGCGCACTGGGCCCGACGGCCCTTCTGCTGCTCGCCCTTGCCGCCTATGCGACCTATGTCGTCAATGCCGCGCAGTTCGTCTGGAAACTGCGGCAGGCGCGGCGGGACCCGGCATCTGGTGCGTCGCGCGCGCCGCGCTCCGAGGTGGCGGCATGACGGTGGCCAGTTCCCCCGCCGCAGGCTGCCGCGACCTGCCGGTGCTGCGCGAACGCGGCCAGCGCGAGGTGTTCTGCGGGTTGACCGGCATCATCTGGCTGCACCGCAAGATGCAGGACGCGTTCTTTCTGGTCGTGGGCAGCCGCACCTGCGCCCATCTGCTGCAATCCGCCGCCGGGGTGATGATCTTTGCCGAACCTCGCTTCGGCACCGCGATCCTTGAAGAAAAGGACCTCGCCGGCCTCGCCGACGCCCAGGTGGAGCTTGACCGCGAGGTGGCCCGCCTGCTGGCCCGCCGCCCCGACATCCGGCAGTTGTTCCTTGTGGGTTCCTGCCCGTCCGAGGTCATCAAGCTCGATCTCGCCAAGGCCGCCGAACGGCTGAGCGCGGCGCATGCCCCGCATGTGCGCGTGCTGAACTACTCCGGCTCGGGCATCGAGACCACCTTTACCCAGGGCGAGGACGCCTGCCTTGCCGCCATGGTGCCGGTGCTGCCGGTCACGCAGGCGCGCGAACTGCTGCTGGTCGGTGCCCTGCCCGATGTGGTCGAGGATCAGGCGCTGGCGCTGCTGGCCGCCCTGGGCATAGGCCCGGTTCGGGTGCTGCCGGCGCGGCGGTCCGACGACATTCCGGCGGTCGGGCCGAACACCGTCTTCGCGCTGACCCAGCCCTTCCTGGGTGACACCCACGCGGCCCTGACACGCCGCGGTGCGCGCGCCATTCCCGCCCCCTTCCCCTTCGGCGAAGAAGGCACGACCCTCTGGCTGCAGGCCATTGCCACCGAATTCGGCGTGGACCCCGCCCTGTTCGACCATGTCACCGCCGCCCCCCGCGCCCGCGCCCGCAAGGCCGTGGCCGCCCATGCCGGGACCCTGCGCGGACACAGCCTGTTCTTCTTCCCCGACAGCCAACTGGAAATCCCGCTCGCCCGCTTTCTCGCCCGCGAATGCGGGATGCACCCGCTCGAGGTCGGCACCCCCTACCTGCACCGCGACATTCTCGGCCCGGAACTCGACCTGCTGCCCGCCGTCCCCGTCCTGTCCGAGGGTCAGGATGTCGACCGCCAGCTCGACCGCGCCCGCACCGCCCGCCCCGACCTGACCGTCTGCGGCCTCGGCCTTGCCAACCCGCTGGAATCCGAAGGCCTCACCACGAAATGGGCCATCGAACTCGTGTTCACCCCGGTGCATTTCTACGAACAGGCGGGCGACCTCGCCGCTCTCTTCTCCCGCCCCCTCCGCCGCCGCGCCCTGCTCGCCCGGGGTCTCGAGGCCGCCGAATGACCGCCCTCGCCATCTTCCGTTTGCAAGTATCCCGCGGGGGTCCGGGGGCGCGAAGCCCCCGGCGTCCGGCATGAAGCTCACCGTCTGGACCTATGAAGGCCCGCCCCATGTCGGCGCGATGCGCGTCGCGACCGGGATGGAAGGCCTGCACTACGTCCTGCACGCGCCGCAAGGCGATACCTATGCCGACCTTCTGTTCACCATGATCGAACGGCGGGGCAAGCGCCCGCCTGTGACCTACACCACCTTTCAGGCCCGCGATCTGGGCGGCGATACGGCACAACTGTTCCGCCAGAGCGTGCAGGAGGCGCATGACCGCTTTCGCCCCGAAGCGATCATCGTCGGGGCCTCCTGCACGGCCGAGCTGATCCAGGACAACCCGGCGGGCCTTGCCGGGGCGCTCGGTCTGCCGGTTCCGGTGATCCCGCTCGACCTGCCCTCTTACCAGCGCAAGGAGAACTTCGGCGCGGACGAGACCTTCCTGCAGATTGTCCGCCACCTCGCCCGCCCGATGCCCCGCACCGCCCGGGTCAGTTGCAACCTTCTGGGGGCCACCGCGCTTGGCTTCCGGCACCGTGACGACGTGATCGAGATCACGGCCCTGCTGGAGGAAATGGGCATCGACGTGAACGTCGCCGCCCCGATGGGCGCGCGCCCGTCCGACATCGCCCGTATGGGCCAGGCGCATTTCAACGTGCTGCTCTACCCCGAAACGGCTGAATCCGCCGCGCGCTACTGCGAAAAGACCTTCGGGCAGCCCTTCACCAAAACCGTTCCCATCGGTGTCGGTGCCACGCGCACCTTCATCGAGGAAGTGGCGGCACTGGCCGACACCCCGCTGCGCCCCGACGAGTCGCGCCTGCGCCAGCCCTGGTGGGCGGCCTCGGTCGATTCGACCTACCTCACCGGCAAGCGCGTGTTCCTGTTCGGCGACGCGACCCATGTCATCGCCGCCGCCCG
>JAAFHX010000178.1 GCA_013297695.1 Rhodobacterales bacterium
CCCAGGATGTCACCCGCCCGCGACCGCCGCGTGACGGTGGCCGACAGGATGCGCATCGTGTCGGGGAAGGCCACCGGCGCATCGGAATGGCTGGAGAACATCGCGCGCCGCGCGCGCACCCATCCGGTCGGCGAGATGTTGTCGGCCAATGCCGGGCCGACGGTATGGTCCCGGTGCCAGTCGCCCCAGTAGAAGGTATGCATCGGGAACAGCGATGGGAAAACCCCCAGGCTGACCACATCGTCGACCTGATCCTGCCGCAGGAACTGGCCGTGGACCAGCACGGGGCGCCGGTCGGCCGGCCCGTGTTTCTGTTCGGATTGCCGGATTGCCGCAAGCAACTGGTCCGTCGCCGCCTCGCCGTTCGAATGCACGAGAATCTGCACGTTGTTGTCAAAGGCCCATTCGACCGCCTCGAACACCTGTTCGGTGGTCACGGCCGGATAGCCGACATAGCCGGCGGGGAAATTGCCGACAGGCGCATAGTAGGGCCGGTCGCGCCAGGCGGTAAAGCCCTGGGGCGAGCCGTCGATGGTCAGCTTCATGCCGCCGACGCGGAACCCCTTGTCATAGCTGCGGCTGGCGTTCTGCAGGATATAGGCCCGGTCGGTGGTGAAATCGGGATAGGCCACCACGTCGATCCTGATGTCGCCTGCGGCGGTGCCCTCTTTGAGGACGGCATTGATCGGCTTGCTCGACCGCCCTTCCTGCGCCGTGGTATAGCCGAAGGATGACCACATCTCGGCCCCGGCCCTGGCCACCGCCTTCATGCCCGACGGTCCGACATTGCCCAGAATCTTCGGCATCGCCTCGAACCAGGCGGCCTCTTCCAGCACGCCCATAGGCTCCTGGCTGCCCGGCACACGCTCGATGACGCCGCCGGGCGGGTTGGCGGTGGCCGCCGTGATCCCGGCGATCTCCAGCGCCTTGGAGTTGAAGGCCCCCATGTGGCCGGACTGGTGCACGACCACGACCGGAACATCCTTTGACACGGCATCAAGCTCTTCCTTGGTGGGCGCGCGCAGCTCTTTCAGTTGCGACTGGTCATAGCCGAAGCCGAGGATCAGCTTGGCCGCCTGCACAACCTCGGTGTTGGCATCGACCCATTCCCGCAGCGTTGCCTGAAGGCCGGGAATGTCTGTCACCTTGCCATCGGGCGGAGAAAGCATGTTCGCGCTGATCGCCTGGATGCCGCCACCGGTGACGTGGCCATGCGGATCGACAAAACCGGGCAGCAGGGTGCGCCCCCCAAGATCAACCATGCGGGTCGCGTCGCCCCTGAGCTTCAGCACATCGGCCAGAGACCCAAGCGCCAGAATACGGCCGTTCTTCACCGCCAGTGCCTCGACCCTGGGCTGGGCGTCATCCATCGTCAGGATCGGGCCGCCGGAATAGATCGTGTCAGGCACCTCCGGGGTCTGCGCCATCGCCCCGCCGGACAAAAGCACAGCGGTTGTCATCAACAGAAAGGTTCTGCGCTTGATCGGCATCGAAAGGGTCTCCTTTTGGGGTCGGTGCGAGGGTGATTCCCCCGGGGCTTGTCAGATGTGAATGTAACCTGGAGTTGATCCTGTCAGACCTGTTTGATCGGCATCAGGGGGGGCATGGCGTAAGACTGCCTCGGTCTGGCGCGATCCCTGCAACGCGCGGTCGGTCATGCCGGAACAGTAACGCCTTCCGCGCGCAGGTCCAGAGGGCAACAGGCTGCCGCGCCATATCTGCAGCCACCCCCGGCCGCTCCGGGTGACCGACCGCCGCGCGGATTGCGCGGGGCGCGGCGAGGTGACAGGGTGATGCCCCGAAAGATCGGCAGACAGGAGACCGCCATGAAGATCGCCCACCGCGAGATCGGACCGCACCAGCCGCCGCTTGTGATCGCCGAAATCGGCATCAACCAC
The DNA here is from genome assembly GCA_013297695.1 of Rhodobacterales bacterium. Classification (GTDB taxonomy): domain Bacteria; phylum Pseudomonadota; class Alphaproteobacteria; order Rhodobacterales; family Rhodobacteraceae; genus Aliitabrizicola. Next base: position 1,899 of record JAAFHX010000178.1, read on the forward strand.
GGTGGCAGCCTGGACGTGGCAAGGGAAATGGTCCGGCTTGCGCATCGCGCGGGCTGCGAATGCATCAAGCACCAGACCCATTTCCTGGATGACGAGATGACCGACGAGGCGAAGGCGATCTTTCCGCCGAACGCCGACGTCTCGATCTGGGACGTGATGGCGCGCTGTGCGCTGTCGGCGGCGGACGAGGTGGCGCTGAAGGACTATACCGAAAGCCTGGGGATGATCTACATTTCCACCCCGTTCAGCCGGAAGGCATCGGATTTCCTGGAGGAAATCGGCGTGCCCGCGTTCAAGATCGGGTCCGGAGAGGCCGACAACCTGCCGCTGATCCGCCACATCGCGCGCAAGGGCAGGCCGGTGATCCTGTCCACCGGCATGCAGACCATCGACACGATCCGCGCCTCGGTGGCGATCCTTGATGCCGCCGGGATCGACTATGCGCTGCTGGAATGCACGAACCTGTACCCTTCACCGCCCGAAATCGTGTCGCTTCAAGGCGTGACCGACCTGAGGGCGGCCTTTCCGAAGGCGGTCGTGGGGTTCTCCGACCACTCCATCGGCCCCGAGATGGCGCTGGCCTCGGTGGCGCTTGGTGCCTGCATCCTGGAACGGCACTATACCGATACGCGCTATCGGATCGGGCCCGACATCATCAACAGCATGGACCCGGCGGAACTGCGGTTCCTGATCGACCGCAGCCGCGAGATTCACACCGCCCTGCACAACCCCAAGCAGCGCACGGCGGCCGAGGAACCGGTCTACCGCTTTGCCCGCGCCAGCGTGGTGGCCGACCGCGACCTCGCCGAAGGCCATGTGATCGCCGAGGCCGATATCTGGGCGCGCCGCCCGGGGTCGGGGGAAATCGCGGGCTATGACTTCGATCTGGTCGTGGGGTGCCGTCTGACCCGCGCGGTCACACGCAACACGCAACTGACCTGGGCCGATATCGGCCTGCCCGGCCGCCCGGGCGGACCGGCCCGCTGAGCGGGGCGGTGGACCTGTCGGCCTGTGTCCGGGCGACTGCCCCGGCCAGCCTGCCTGCCCGGCGCACGGTTGCTGATTGCGGTCAGGAACGGTGCGGCGTCAGGTCCGCCTGCGGCTCTGCCGCGCCAGCACCTCCAGCAGATGCGCGACTCCGGCTTCGGTCGTCATCCCCCCGGGCGACAGGCGCAGGGTCTGGCTGCGCGCATCGGCCCACAGCCCCTCGGCCCGGAACGCCGCCAGCAGGTCGGGCGCGGGCCGGTCGGGGGGCAGCGCCAGCATGATGCTGCCGCCGCGCCGGTCGGGGTCGCGCGGCGAGACAAGCGTCAGCCCAAGCGCCTCGGCCCCGGCCTGAAGCTGCGCGCAGAGGTGCCGGTTCCAGGCGGCCATATCGGCCATGTCCTGCCCCGCGTGCCAGTCCAGCGCGGGCAGACTGGCCACGGCCGCCATCACGCCGGGCGTGCCGTGGTCAAAGCGGCGGATGTCGGGGGCATAGGCAAAGGTGTCCAGCGTCCAGCGGAACGGGTTGTCCTGGCTGAACCAGCCGCGCAGCGGGGGGGTGCAGCGCGCGATCAGGTCGGGGGCGACATGCAGGATGCCCGCGCCCGGCGTGCCGCACATCCATTTCAGGCTGGTCGAGACGGTGAAATCCACCGCTGGTTCCGTGACGTCGAACGGCAGCAGCCCCGCGCCCTGCGTGATGTCCACCCCCACCAGACTGCCCATCGCCCGACCATGCGCCACAAGCGCCGCCACGTCGCTGCGGTGCGACGAGGTTGACGAAATCCAGGTCAGCATCGCCAGCCCCACATCCGGCCCCCACTGGGCCAGAATGTCGGCATCCTCGACCCAAGGGGTACCCTGCCGCAGCGGCACGGTGTCGAGCGTGAAGCCAAGCGGCTCCTGCAACCCCGACAGCAGGAAATGCACCGACGGAAAGCAGTCGCCCGCGATCAGCAGCCGCCTGCCGCGCAGGGCCGCTTCGGGCAGCGCGGTCACCAGCGCCGACACGGCGGCGGTCACGCTTTCCGCCGTGGTCACGCTGCCCTCGGGCGCGTTCAGGAGGGCGCGCCAGCGGTCGATGAAGCGTTGCCGCAGGTCCAGCGCCGGCCCCCATTGCCCGTCATCGGCCCGGCCCCAGACCTGCCCGAATGCAGTCATCGCCGCCGCCAGATCGGCGGCCTTGCCGGGATACTGACCGATCGAGTGATACAGGAAATAGCCGCTGCCGTCGAAAGGGGTGGGGTCGGTCACGGGTCGGTGTCCTTTGCGTTCAGCCCCAGGGCTGGTCGGGGTCGGGCAGGGGAATGGCGTCCAGCAACTCGCGGGTATAGGCGGCCTGCGGGGCGGCGAACAGCCGGTCGGTCGGGGCTTCCTCGACGATCCGGCCCGCCTGCAGCACGATCACGCGCGCACAGAGACGGCGGATCACCGCAAGGTCATGGCTGATGAAGGCAAGCGTCAGCCCCAGATCACGCACCAGCCCCGCCAGCAGGTTCAGCACCTGCGCCTGGCTGGAGACATCGAGGCCCGACACGATCTCGTCCGCCAGGATGAAATCCGGTTCCAGCGCGATGGCCCGCGCGATCCCGATGCGCTGGCGCTGGCCGCCCGACAGCTCGTGCGGATAGCGGGCCGCGAAGGCGCGCGGCAGGCCCACATGGTCCAGCGCCCGCGCCACCCGGTCTTCGACCCGGTCGAACCCCTGCAGCCGCAGCGGTCCGCCGATCAGGCCCGCCACCCGGCGGCGCGGGTTCAGCGATGACATCGGGTCCTGAAAGATCAACTGCATCCGGGCGCGCAGGGGCCGCAGCGCGGCCTCGGGCAGGTGGGTGATATCGGCACCCTCGAACCGGATGCGGCCCGCCGTCGGCTCCAGCAGGCGCAGCATCGCCCGGCCGAGCGTCGATTTCCCCGACCCCGATCCGCCGACGATGCCCAGCACCTCGCCCCGCGCGATGGCCAGGCTGATGCCCCTGAGAATCTCGATGCGTGGCGCGGGGCCGAACAGCGGCTTCGCATTCAGGTCGGGCAGCGACAGGTGCAGGTCTGTCACCTCGAACAGCGGTTCAGCCACGGCTGCCCTCCACCTCGGCCCGCACGGCGGCCAGCACCGCCTCGGGCACCGGGATCAGCGCGCGTTCCGGCGCCGTGTGGCGCGGCGTCGCGGCCAGCAGGGCGGCGGAATAGGGGTGGCGGGGGCCTGCAAAGAAATCGCCGACCGGGGTTTCCTCGACCACCTTGCCCGCGAACAGCACCGACAGCGAGGTGCAGACCTTGGACACCACGCCCAGATCATGCGTGACGAACAACAGCGCCGTGCCGTGCCGCGCCTGCATCTGCGCGATCAGCCGCAGGATCTGCTTCTGCACCGTCACGTCCAGCGCGGTCGTGGGTTCGTCCGCCACGATCAGCTTCGGTTCGGCGGCGAAGGCGCTGGCGATCAGCACGCGCTGCCGCATGCCGCCCGAAAGCTCATGCGGATAGGCGCGCATCACCCGGTCGGGCTCGCTGATCTGCACCTCGGCCAGCAGGTCGCGCGCGCGGGCCTGCGCTGCGGCACGGGTCCAGCCGAGAATGTCCACCAGCCGGTCGGTGATCTGCGGCCCCACCCGGCGCGAGGGGTTCAGCGCGGTCAGCGGGTCCTGCGGGATCAGCGCCGCCGTGGCCCCGATGCGGCGGCGGCGTTCCGCCGGGGGCAGGGTCAGCAGGTCGGTGCCGTCCAGCAGAATCTCGCCGCCCGTCACCTCGACCGCGCGCGGCAGGATGCCCAGCACCGCCTTGCCGATCATCGACTTGCCCGCGCCGCTTTCGCCCACCAGACCATGCGCCTGCCCGGCCTCCACCGACAAGGACACGCCCCGCAGCAGGGGCACGCCCGACCCCTTCAGCCGCACCGACAGGTTGCGCAGTTCCAGAAAGCTCATCGCAGCACCGGGTCGAAGCGGTCCTTCAGCCCTTCGCCCAACTGGCTGAAGGCCAGCACCGTCAGGAACAGGGCTGTCAGCGGGAACACCAGCACCCACCAGGCCTGATGGATGCTGGTGCGGCCTTCGGCGATCATCCCGCCCCAGGTCGGGTCATCGGTGGAAATCGACAGGTTCACGAAACTCAGGATCGCCTCGACAATCACGGCGATGCCCATTTCCAGCGTCAGCAGCACGACGATGGTCGGCAGCACGTTCGGCAGGATTTCCGCCCAGAGCGTCGAGGCCCGCCCGCGCCCGGCAACGCGGGCCGAGGCGACATAGTCCATCGCCCCCTGGGTCATCGCCTCGGCCCGGATCACGCGAGCAAAGCGCGTCCAGTCGATCACCACGATGGCGAGGATGATCGCGAGCAGCCCCGGCCCGATCACCGCCACCAGCAGGATGGAAAACAGCACCGGCGGAAAGGCCATCCAGATATCGACAAGGCGCGACACGATCATGTCGGGCCAGCCGCGGAAATAGCCCGCCACCAGCCCCAGGGTCGCGCCAATGACACAGGTCAGCACCCCCGCCACCAGCGCCACGAAGAGCGCGATCCGCGCGCCCCAGATCATCCGGCTCAGCACATCGCGGCCCAGGCTGTCGGTGCCGAGCCAGTAGCCCGGTTCCGCCCCGTCCAGCCAGAACGGCGGCAGGCGGCCCAGCATCAGGTCCTGCGCCAGCGGGTCATGCGGCGCGATCCAGGGGGCCAGCAGCGCCACGGCGGCCAGCACCGCCAGCCAGCCGCCCGCCAGCCGCAGCCGCAGCCCGACGTCGCGGCGTGCAAGGCGGGCGTCAGCCATGCCGCAGCCTCGGGTTCAGCGCGGCATAGGCCAGATCGACGATCAGGTTCACGGCGGTGAAGATCACCGCGAACAGGATCACGATCCCCTGGATCAGCGGCAGGTCGCGGTTGATGACCGCAT
>JAAFHX010000179.1 GCA_013297695.1 Rhodobacterales bacterium
GCCGCAAGCTTCTGGTCAGCCGCAAGGAACTGTCGCGCCTGTGGAACGCCACCGCGCGCGAAGGCATGACCATCGTGCCGTTGGCGATGTATTTCAACGACAAGGGCATGGTGAAGCTGAAGCTGGGCGTCGCCAAGGGCAAGAAACTGGCCGACAAGCGCGAGACCGAAGCGAAACGCGACTGGGACCGGCAGAAGGCCCGGCTGCTGAAGCAGGGCGGCCGGGATCGTTAGGGCGTGATGTCCACCGCACGGGCAGCATCAAGGTGTTGTCCGGACAGTGCGGCCCGACGACCAGACTGGCCAGGATCGGCGCACGGGAAGGGAACGTGACGACACCGGGACCGGTGGCGGCCATGGTGCGGGTCCGGCCCGGCCACTCTTCCCAAGCCGTCTTGCCGCGCCCCCGGTGATCCCGCTATGCAGGGAAACGAGCCAACGGAGGGACATGATGGCCGCAGACGACCCCAGAACCCTCGTATCCACCGCCTGGCTGGATGCACATCTGAAGGACCCCGACCTGCGGGTGCTCGATGCCTCATGGTATCTGCCCGATGCAGGCCGCGACCCGCGCGGCGAGTATGAGGCCGCGCATATCCCCGGTGCCCGCTTCTTCGACATCGACGAAATCTCGGACCAGCGGTCGGCCCTGCCGCACATGGCCCCGCCGCCCGAGAAGTTCATCAGCCGGTTGCGGGCCATGGGCGTGGGCGACGGGCATCAGGTGGTGGTCTATGACTCGGCGGGCATCCTGTCGGCGCCGCGCGTCTGGTGGACCTTCCGGCTGATGGGCAAGACCGATGTGGCGGTTCTGGACGGCGGTTTTCCCAAATGGCGGGCCGAAGGGCGCGAGATCGAGGACATGCCCCCGATCCTGCGCGACCGGCACATGACGGTGCAGCGGCAGGCGGGCCTGGTCAAGGACGTGACGCAGGTGGCCCATGCGAGCAAGCTGGGCGAGGCCGAGATCATCGACGCCCGGTCCGCCGCGCGGTTTCGCGGCGAGGCCGCCGAGCCGCGCCCCGGGCTGCGGTCGGGTCACATTCCGGGATCGAAGAACGTGCCCTTCGGTCTGCTGCTGAACCCTGACGGCACGATGAAGGACGAACATGCCCTGCGCGCCGCCTTCGCCGAGGCCGGGGTGGACCTGTCGAAACCCGCGATCACCACCTGCGGGTCCGGCATCACGGCGGCAATCCTCAGCCTGGCGCTGGAACGGCTCGGGCATCGCGACCATGCGCTGTACGACGGGTCCTGGGCAGAATGGGGCATGTATGACGACCTGAAGGCCGCAAAGGGCTGACCGCATGTTCGATCACCTGAAACCGCAGGCGCAGGACAGCATCCTTGCGCTGATCCAGATGTTCCGCGACGACCCGAGGCCGGGCAAGATCGACCTTGGCGTGGGGGTCTACAAGGATGCCTCCGGGCTGACCCCGGTGATGCGCGCGGTAAAGGCCGCCGAACGGCAGTTGTGGGAGACCGAGCGCAGCAAGACCTATACCGGACTGGCGGGCGAACCCGCCTTTCATGCGGCCATGGCCGACCTGATCCTTGGCGGCAGCGTGCCCGTCGACCGCATCGCCGCCGTCGCCACGCCGGGCGGGACCGGCGCGATCCGGCAGGCGCTGGAACTGATCTCGCTGGCCTCGCCCGGTGCCACGATCTGGCTGCCCGATCCGACCTGGCCGAACCACCCGTCGATCATCGCCTATCTTGGCCTGCCGATGCGGACCTACCGCTATTTCGACGCCGAAACCTGCGGGGTCGATTTTGACGGGCTGATCGCCGATCTGGCGCAGGTGCGCCCCGGCGACGTGGTGCTGGTGCATGGCTGCTGCCACAACCCCACGGGCGCAAATCCCAACCCGGTCGAATGGGCGGCGCTGGCCGACCTGCTTGCCGCGAAAGGCGCAGTGCCGCTGGTCGATCTTGCCTATCAGGGATTCGGCGAGGGGCTTGATGCCGATGCCGCCGCCACCCGCCTGATCGCCGCCCGCTGCCCCGAGGTCCTGATCGCCGCCTCCTGTTCCAAGAATTTCGGCATCTACCGCGAACGCACGGGCATCCTGCTTGCCCTCGGCAGCCCCGCGCAGCGGGCGACGGTGCAGGGAAGCCTTGCCTGGCTGAACCGTCAGAACTATTCGTTCCCGCCCGACCATGGCGCGCGGCTGGTCACGATGATCCTGCAGGATGCAGACCTTCGCGCCGACTGGCAGGCCGAACTGGACGAGATCCGCCGATCAATGCTCGGCCTGCGCACGGCGCTGGCACAGGAACTGCGCCGCATCACCGGATCGGACCGGTTCGGCTTTATCGCCCAGCATCGCGGCATGTTCAGCCGCCTTGGCCTGACGCCCGCGCAGGTGGAAACCCTGCGCCGCGACCACGCGATCTACATGGTGGGCGACAGCCGCATCAACATCGCCGGCCTGAACGCCGCCACGGTGCCGCTGCTGGCGCAGGCGATTGCGGCGACCGAAGCCTGACCCCGCCTATCGGAAAAAAAAGCGGCCCGGATGGGGGAGGACCATCCGGGCCGTCGTGCTGCGCGGGGGAGGACCGCGCATGGTCTCGGCCCGGAGAGGAGAGGCCCCGGGCCGACCGTTCCTAGCCGTGATAGGCGGCCTCGCCATGCGAGGTCTGGTCCAGCCCCTCACGCTCGGCATCCGGGCTGACCCGCAGGCCGATCAGCAGATCCACCAGCTTGAAGGCCACGAAGGACACGACCGCCGTCCACAGGATGGTGATCGCCACCGCCTCGATCTGGATGATCGTCTGGCCGACGATGGAATAATCGTCGCCCTTCACGCCGCCCAGGCTCGCCGAGGAAAACACGCCGGTCAGCACCGCGCCAAGGATCCCGCCCACGCCATGAATGCCGAACACGTCCAGACTGTCATCGTAACCGAAGCTGTTCTTCACCACCGTCACGAAGAAATAGCAGACCAGCGCCGCAATCGCCCCAAGCGCGATGGCCCCCATGGGTCCGACTGTTCCGCAGGCCGGAGTGATCGCCACCAGCCCCGCGACCATCCCCGACGCCGCACCCAGCATTGACGCCTTGCCGCGCTGAAGTGCCTCGATGCCCGACCATGCCAGCGTTGCCGCTGCCGTCGCGACAAAGGTGTTGATCATCGCCAGCGTCGCGCCGCCGTTGGCTTCCAGGTTCGACCCCACGTTGAAGCCGAACCAGCCGACCCACAGCATCGACGCCCCGATCATGGTCATGACCATCGAATGCGGGGCCATGTTCTCGCGCCCGAACCCGATGCGCTTGCCCAGGACAAGACAGCCGATCAGCGCCGCGATCCCTGCGTTGATGTGCACCACGGTGCCGCCGGCAAAGTCGATGGCCCCCATCTGGAAGATCAGGCCCGACACGTCCCAGACCATGTGCGCAATCGGGAAGTAGGCAAAGGTCACCCACAGCGCCGAGAACAGCAGCACCGCCGAAAACTTCACCCGCTCTGCAAAGGCCCCGATGATGAGCGCGGGCGTGATCGCGGCAAAGGTCATCTGGAACACGATGAACAGATATTCCGGAATGACATAGCCCGCGCTGAACGTGGCCGCCATTGAATCGACCGTGACCCCCGACAGGAACAGCTTGCCGAAGCCGCCCCAGTAGGGGCTGGTTCCGCCGCCGAAGGTGACGGAATAGCCAAACACGATCCACATCACCATGACCATGCAGGCGATCATCGTCGTCTGCATCAGGATCGACAGCATGTTCTTGGACCGGACCAGCCCGCCATAGAACAGTGCCAGCCCCGGCAGCGTCATGAACAGCACCAGAACCGAGGCGATCATCATGAAGGCGACATCGCCCTTGTCCATGACCGGCGTGACCTCGGCCACCACCTCGGTCACGGTCCCGGCGGCTGCGTCCGTCGCATCCTGGGCCCAGACCGGCAGGCCTGCCAGCATCGAGACAGCGCCCGCGCCTCCAAGGGTTTTCCAAAAATTCGGCATGTTCCTGTCTCTTTCCCCACCTTGCCCGTCAGAGCGCATCGTCATCAGTCTCGCCGGTGCGCACGCGGACCGCATGCTGCACGTCGAGCACGAAAATCTTGCCGTCGCCGATCTTGTCGGTCTTGGCCGTCACCCGGATGGTTTCCACCACCGCCTCAGCCAGACTGTCGCTGACCACGATCTCCATCCGCACCTTCGGCACGAAGTTCACGGCATATTCGGCACCGCGATAGATTTCGGTGTGACCGGACTGCGAACCAAAGCCCTTGATCTCGGTCACCATCATCCCGCGCACACCGATGGCCGTCAGAGCCTCGCGCACTTCTTCCAGCTTGAAGGGCTTGATTGCCGCAATGATGAGTTTCACCTGTCACCCTCTTGTCAGATGCGCCTTGTCGCGGACGCCTTGGGCCATGGAGTCCGCCGAGCGCGCGGAACGACAAGAGATGACCGCCAGACCTCGCCGCAACGCGCCGACAGAATCAGGCTGTTTGAACACTTTTTGTGCGGTTGGTTTGTTTTTTCATCACATGACTCACCGGAATCCGGATTTCTGCTGCTCCACATCATACCGGGGTCGCGGTATGATGACGGCCAAGAGCAGACGCACGCAACGAACGGGCGGACCGGGTATGAGTGGATCACGAAACGGGCGTCCGCCCCTGACGGCCGAGAGGCGCAGCACCGTCGCAGGCAAGCCGGGCCAATCCGCAGGCGGCGGTCGCGGCGGCAAGCGGCCGCCCGCCGGGCGCAAGCCGCCCCGCAGGCCCGCGCGGCGCAACCCGGTCATCGGTTTTTTCGGCGGTATCCTGCGCGCAGTCCTGGGGGTGATCTGGGCGATCGGCTGGCGCGTGGCCTTCATGCTGGCGCTGGCCGTGGGGGCGTCGGCCTTCTATTTCTACAGCAAGCTGCCGCCGGTGACAGACCTGCTGGATGGCCGGTCGCGCGGGTCGGTGACCTTGCTGGACCGTGACGGCGAGGTTTTCGCCTGGCGGGGCGAGACCTTTGGCGGCCAGATCGACGCCGCCGAGGTCAGCCCGATCCTGCGCGACGCGGTGGTGGCGACCGAAGACAAGCGGTTCTACTGGCACTATGGCATCAGCCCGCGCGGCATCATCGGTGCCATCCGGATCAACCTGGCCGAAGGGCGCGGCCCGCTGGACGGCAACGGCGGTTCGACGATCACGCAGCAGGTGGCCAAGCTTTTGTGCCTTGGCAACGCCTATGACCCTGCCGAATGGAAATCCGAATCGGATTACGAGGCCGATTGCCGCAAGGGCGGGGTCTGGCGCAAGCTCAAGGAAGTGCCCTTCGCCATCGCGCTGGAAACGAAGTATACCAAGAACCAGATCCTCACGATCTACATGAACCGCGCCTATCTGGGCGCGGGCGCACGCGGGTTCGAGGCGGCGGCGCAGCGGTACTTCGGCAAGTCGGCCAACCAGGTCGATGCCGCCGAGGCGGCGATGCTGGCCGGCCTGCTGAAGGCGCCGTCCTACTACGCCCCCACCGGCAGCATGGACCGGGCGCGTGACCGCGCGGCGGTGATCGTCGGACTGATGCGCGACCAGGGATATCTGACGGTGGCCGAGGCGGATGCGGCGCTGGCCCATCCGGCGCAACTGTCACGGGCGGCCGCCGCGCGGTCGGGCGGCTACTTCGCCGACTGGGTGATGGAAAGCGGCCCCGGTTTTCTGACCGGCGACACCACCGAGGATGTGATCATCCGCACCACGCTGGACCAGCGCATCCAGAAGGCGGCCGAATCCGCGCTGGCGGATGTGTTCGCGACCAAGGTCAAGGGCGGGTCAAAGGCACAGGCCGCCGTCGTGGTGATGTCGGCCGACGGCGCGGTGCGCGCGATGGTGGGGGGGCGGCAGATCGACGGCGCGGGCGCGTTCAACCGCGCGACCCAGGCGATGCGGCAGACCGGATCGGCCTTCAAGCCCTTTGTCTATGCGGCGGCGCTGGATCTTGGCTATTCGCCCGCCGACTATGTCGAGGATACGCCCCTGACGATCAACATCCCCGGCTCGGGTCCCTGGACGCCGTCGAACTATGACAAGGAGTTTCGCGGCACCGTCACCCTGACCGAAGCCCTGCAGGATTCGCTGAACATTCCGGCCGTACGCGTGTCCGAGGCGGCGGGGCGCGACGCGGTGCGGCAGGTCGCGTCGGACTTCGGCATCAAGTCCGATCTGGCGGCGGGGCCCGCTCTGGCGCTTGGCGCGTCCGAGGCGACGCTGCTGGACATGACGGGGGCCTATGCGGGCATCCTGAATGGCGGGTCGTCGGTCAGGCCCTATGGCCTGGTCGAGTTGCGCCTGCAGGGCGATGACACCCCGCTGATCGGGCAGGAAGGCGGAATGGGCGAACGGGTGATCTCGGAAAAGGCGGCGCGTGAACTGACCTACATGCTGTCCCGGGTGATCGAGGCGGGCACCGGTCGGCGGGCCGCCCTGCCCGACCGGCAGGTCGCGGGCAAGACCGGCACCACACAGGCCGCGCGGGATGCCTGGTTCGTCGGCTTTTCCGCCGATTATGTCGCGGGCGTGTGGATGGGCTATGACGACAATACGCCGCTGA
>JAAFHX010000018.1 GCA_013297695.1 Rhodobacterales bacterium
TGCCGGGCGGGACTGGCCTCGGGGCGGCTGGAGCCGGTGCAGATCGAAGGCGCCGACGGGCGGCTGCGCGCCTCGGTCGCCTGGCCGGGCGTCGCCGCCCGCGCGGCGGCAGCGCCCGAGCCGCCGGGGCGGCTGCGCGTGCTGTCGCCCTTCGACCCCAGCCTGCGCGACCGCGACCGGGCGGAACGGCTGTTCGGCTTCTACTACCGGATCGAGGTCTTCGTGCCCGAGGTGCTGCGGACCTACGGCTACTACGTCTTTCCGCTGCTGGAAGGCAGCCGTCTGGTCGGACGGATCGACATGAAGGCGCAGCGCGACCGGGGCGTGCTTGCGGTGCGCGCGCTCTGGCCAGAGGCCGGGGTGGCCTTTGGCGCGGGCCGCATGGCGCGGCTCGCGGCGGAACTGGACCGCATCGCGCGCTTTGCGGGCTGCGACAGGGTCACCTTCGACGACGGCTGGCTCCGCGCGCCGGGCTGAGCCGGTCAGTCCTGCGAGACCGCAAAGACCCCCAGGTCCAGCGGACGCCCCGAGCCTAGGTTCAGCCCGGTCACACGGCCCGTCTGCTCGACCTCGGTGCCCCGGGCGGCGGCGGCCTCGCGGAACCGGTCGGCCCCGGCCATCGGCAGCAGGGCCACCGTGCAGGGGTCGGCGGCCAGCGCCGCCGCCGCGCCGGGCAGGTCCGTCTCGCGCACCGGCGCGGGCGACAGGAAGATCAGCGAAGCCTCGCCAAAGCCCGCATCGGCCAGGGGCCGGGCAGGGCAGTCGGCATCGGGCCGGGCCAGTGCCAGGATCTGCGGCGCGGGCCAGAGCGCGGGCATCCGCGCGGCGGCGGCAAAGACCGCACCGCCGAACCCCGCCCCGGCCAGCCACAGCGCCAGCACGGCCAGCCCCGCCAGCCGCTGCGCCCGCGCCCGGAAGAACCCCGCCGCGCCCGCCAGCACCGCCGCGATCCCGGCCGCCAGCGGCAGCACCGGCACCGGGCCAAGCGTGGCTGCATAGACCCCCACGGCCAGCAGGATCAGCACCGGCAGCGCCAGCAGCACGCCCGCCGCAAGGCCCTGCCACAGCCGCGCCGGGGCCGCGATCACCCCGCCCCAGACCAGCGCCACCGCCAGCGCCAGCGCCGGATACATCGGCAGCACATAGTGGACCAGCTTGGTCGACGCCGCTTCGAACACCAGCCATCCCGGCACGGCCCAGGCCAGCGCAAAGATCATCCCGGCCGAGGCGCGGCGCGCCCAGATCGCGGGAAGGCACAGCGCCAGCGCGATTGAGGCGGGAAAGAACGTAACCCAGACCGCCGCCAGATAGCTTCCCGGCGGTGCTCCGTGGCTTTCCTGTGCGGTAGCGACCTTGGACAACAAGTCTCGGCCAAGCGCCTCGTCCCAGAAGGCCCCCCCGGCCCTGAGCGTGATCGCCAGATACCACGGCAGCATCAGTGCCAGCAGCAGGATCAGCCCCGCCCCCGGTTGCAGCGCCGAAAGCCAGCGAACCCGGCGCTGCACCGCCATCAGAACCAGTGCCGTCAGCGCCACCACCATCGGCCCGATGGGACCCTTGACCAGCACCGAAACTGCCATTGCCCCCCAGAACGGCAGCCAGACCGTCGGCCCGCCTGCGACCCCGCCCGCCCGTGCCGCCAGCCAGACCCGCGCCAGCGCATGCTGTGCCACCAGCACGGTCAGCAGCAGCACCGCATCGGTCTTGGCCAGCCGCGCCTCGGCCCCCAGCACGAAAACCCCCGCCATCAGCGTGCCCGCAACCATGGCCGGACCCGCCCCGCCGAACAGCCGCGCCACCGAAGCCGTCATCAGCACAGCCACCACCGCAGCGGCCAGCGAGGGCAGGCGGAACCGCCAGATCGTACTGTCGCCGGGCGGGCCGGTCAGCGCCGCCGCGGCCTGCATCCAGTAGATGCCGACCGGTTTCTTGTAGCGGGTGCCGTCCTGAAACCTGATGTCGATCACGTCGCCCGTCGCGCGCATCTGGCGGCTGGACTGGGCAAACCGCGCCTCGTCACGGTCCAGCGGCGGCAGGCTGGCAAAGCCCGGCAGAAAGGCCACCAACGAAAGCACCAGCAGCAGCACCGCAAGAGCCGCGCGCGGCAGGCGCAAAAGCGCGCCATCAACCCGTGCCGCAAACCCGGCGCGCGGAGCAGCCTGCGTCGGCGGGACGGCGGTTTCGGTCATGGCGGCGTCGGGGCTCGGGAATTGCGCGGCAGCTTTGCCCGGTCTATAGGCTGCCCCGACCGCATGCCACAGGAAATGAAAGCCACCCCATGAGCCACACCGATCTGGAAGCCGCCATCGAAGCCGCCTGGGAAACGCGTGACACCATCACCCCGGCGACGACAGGCCCCGCGCGCGAGGCGGTGGAAACCACACTGGCCGACCTGGACGCCGGGACCCTGCGGGTGGCGGTGCGGCAGGCCGACGGCCAGTGGCACGTCAACCAGTGGGCCAAGAAGGCGGTCCTGCTGGGCTTCCGGCTGCGCGACATGGAACATCAGCCGGGCGGCGCGCAGGGCGGCGGCTGGTGGGACAAGGTGGACAGCAAGTTCAAGGGCTGGGGCGACAACCAGTGGCGCGCAGCGGGGTTCCGTGCAGTGCACGGGTCGGTCGTGCGCCATTCGGCCTTCATTGCAAAGGGCGTCGTTCTGATGCCGTCCTTCGTGAACCTTGGTGCCTATGTGGACGAGGGCACGATGGTCGATACCTGGGCCACGGTCGGGTCCTGCGCGCAGATCGGCAAGAACGTCCACCTGTCGGGCGGGGTTGGCATCGGCGGGGTGCTGGAGCCGATGCAGGCCGGGCCGACGATCATCGAGGACAACTGCTTCATCGGGGCACGGTCCGAGGTGGTGGAGGGCTGCATCGTGCGCGAGGGTTCCGTGCTGGGCATGGGCGTCTTCATCGGCAAGTCCACCAAGATCGTGGACCGCGAGACCGGGGCCGTGACCTATGGCGAGGTTCCCGCCGGGTCGGTCGTGGTGGCGGGGTCGATGCCATCCAAGGGCGGGATCAACCTGTATTGCGCGGTGATCGTCAAGAAGGTCGATGCGCAGACCCGCAGCAAGACCAGCATCAACGAGCTGCTGCGCGACTGAGGCACCGCTTCGGCCCCCGGTCGGTGGCCACCTTCCTTCGGCACAGCATGGGGGCGGAAATGACGGTGCAGATTGTTCATGTGCGGACCAAGGACGACGCCGCCGAGGTGCGCCTGCTCGTCGGCGAATTCGTCGGCTGGCTGCACCGGACCTATCCCGAAGGCGTGGCCGAGATTGACGCCTACTTCCGCGCCCAGGGTCTGGCGGACCAGATGCGCAACCTGCTGGCTGTCTTCTCTCCGCCCCGGGCCGATTGCCTTCTGGCACGGCTTGACGGGGCGGCGGTGGGCGTCGTGATGGTCAAGCCGCATTCCGACGGCACCTGCGAAATGAACCGGATGTTTGTCCGCGATTCGGCGCGGGGAAAGGGCATCGGCCGCGCTCTGGTGGCCGAACTTCTGCAGACCGCCGCTGCGCTTGGCTATCGCCGGATGCTGCTGGCCGCCGGTCCCCGCCATACCGAGGCGCTGCGGCTGTATGCAGGCTTTGGCTTTGTGCAGGACGATAATCTGCCCGACACCGGGGCGGGCGAGATCGAGGTTCGCATGGTGCGTGCGCTTTGAACGCCACCGGTCGCTTGACTTGGCCCTGTCCGGTGCCGTCAGGTGCGCCGCAGCGAACCGACGGAGACCGACCGATGACCGACGAAAAGCCGAAGCGCCCGCAGCAGGTCTATACGCTGGTGATCGAGGTCGGCCGCAAGGCGGGCGACGGGCTGCCCGACCGCGCCACCGGCGCGGCACTGATGTGCTATGCCAGCGGCGTGGACGAGGCCGAGGCGGTGCGCGAGACGGTGGCGATCCTGAAGGCCGCAGATCTTGCGCCGCTGGATGTGGCCGGGCATGGCACGCTGGACGAACGCCTTTCGGGCGGCGAAGAGATTGACGACGCAGAACGCGCGCTGATGGACCGCGCACTTGCCGAAAACTCGGTCATCGTGGCGCAGATGACGCCGTTCTACGACTGACCTTCGCAAGGGACCTCGCCCGATGCCCGACCTGCCCGACCCCCTCGACCCGGTGCGCCTGACGGCGGACCTTGTGCGCTGCCCCTCGGTCACCCCCGAAGAGGGCGGTGCGCTGGTGCTGCTGGAACAGGTTCTGTCCGGGGCAGGATTCGACTGTGTGCGGGTGGACCGGGGCGGCATCGCCAACCTTTACGCGCGGTGGGGCCGCAAGGGGGCCAACCGCAGCTTTGGCTTCAACGGGCATACCGATGTGGTGCCGGTGGGCGATGCGGCGGCATGGACGCAGGACCCATTCGGGGCAGCGATCATCAATGGCTGGATGTACGGGCGCGGGACGACCGACATGAAATCCGGCGTCGCCGCCTTTGTGGCGGCGGCGGTCGATTTCGTCCGCACGACTCCACCCGACGGCGCGGTGATCCTGGCGATCACCGGCGACGAAGAAGGGCCGGGCAAGGACGGGACCCGGGCGATCCTGGACTGGATGGTTGCCAATGGCGAGGCGATGACCGTCTGTCTGGTGGGCGAGCCGACCTGCCCGGATGTCTTCGGCGAGGCGATGAAGATCGGGCGGCGCGGGTCGATGACCGCCGCCATCACCGCGCAGGGCGTGCAGGGCCATTCCGCCTATCCGCACCGCGCGAAGAACCCGCTGACCACGCTGGTGCGGCTGCTGGACCGGCTGGCCGGCACCGAACTTGACCGGGGCACCGACCATTTCGATGCCTCGACACTGGCGATCACCACCGTCGATACCGGCAACCCGGCGTCGAACGTGATCCCTGCGCAGGCGCGGGCCACGGTGAACCTCCGCTTCAACGACCGCCACACGGGCAGGTCTCTGTCAGACTGGCTGGACGCACAGACGGCGGCGGTAGAGGCGGAAACGGGCGTGCGGATCGGGCTGGAGGTGTCGGTGTCGGGCGAGGCGTTCCTGACCCCGCCGGGGCCACTGTCGGACCTTGTGGCGCAGGCGGTGCGGGCCGAAACGGGGCGGGTGCCGGCCCTGTCCACCTCGGGTGGCACGTCGGATGCGCGGTTCGTCAGGCATCACTGCCCGGTGGTCGAATTCGGGCTGGTGGGCCGCACGATGCACCAGGTGGATGAACGGGTCGAGGTGGCGCAGATCGGGGCGCTGAAGGCGGTCTATGCGCGCGTGCTGCAGGACTATTTCGTATGACCGTTCACATTGGCCGCACCGATGACCTTGCGACCTGCCGCTGGCTGCGGCGCGTGGTGTTCATTCAGGAACAGGGCGTGTCCGAGGCGGACGAGGTCGATGACCTTGACGGCACGGCGATCCATCTGCTGGCGGTCGAAGCCGGACGCCCGGTCGGCACGGCGCGCCTCATGGTGCTGGAGGATACCGGCAAGATCGGCCGGGTCTGCGTGCTGAAGGACCGGCGCGGCCTTGGCCTTGGTGCCGCGCTGGTGCGTGCGGGCGTTGCCGAGTTCCGCGCAATGCCGGGGATCGCGCGGGTGAAACTGGGCGCGCAGGTCGTGGCGGTCGGGTTCTACCAGCGGCTCGGGTTCGAGGCGGTTGGGCCGGTCTATCTTGATGCTGGGATCGCGCATCGCGACATGGTGATGGTGCTGTGACGGCTGCTTTTCGAAGGCTGGCCGCTGTGCTACTCCCTTGGCCATGACGCCGATCCCCACACGCGACCAGATCCGGCAGTGGATCACCGACAACCCAAACCTGACGGCCAAGCGTGACATCGCCAAGGCTTTCGGGATCAGGGGCGATGGCAGGATCGAGCTGAAGCGCCTGTTGCGCGAGATGGCCGACGAAGGCGGGCTTGAGAAGCGCGGGCGAGTCTACCGTGACACGGACACCCTGCCGCCGGTGTCGGTGGTGCGGATGCTGGGGCCGGATGGCGCGGGCGATCAGTTTGCCGAACCGATGGAATGGCAGGGCGAAGGGCCTGCACCCCGCCTGCTGTTCGTGCCGCGCCCGGGCGATCCGGCGCTGGCGATCGGCGACCGGGTGCTGGCGCGGCTGGTGGCAGTGGACGGCGAGGCGCACAGCCATGAGGCGCGGCTGATCCGCAGGATCGGGGCCAACCCCTTGAAGGTGCTGGGCATCTTCCGCAAGGGGGCCGAGGGCGGGCGCATCCTGCCCATCGACAAGGGGGCCGACAAGGAATGGGTCGTGGGCCGCGATGCCACAGGCGGCGCGCGCGATGGCGAACTGGTCGAGGCGGAACAGACGGGGCCGAAACGGATGGGCCTGCCGCAGGCGCGTATCGTCTGCCGTCTGGGCGACCCGGCGGCCCCCAGGGCAGTCAGCCTGATCGCCATTCACCAGCACGGCATCCCCGACCATTTCCCCGATGCCGTGGTGGCCGAGGCCGACACCGCCTTGCCAGCCCCGATGACCGGGCGGGCCGACCTGTCCGCGCTGGCGCTCGTCACCATCGACCCCATCGACGCGCGCGACCATGACGATGCGGTTTTCGCCGAGGCCGACAGCGACCCGGCAAACCCCGGCGGCCACATCGTCTGGGTCGCCATCGCCGATGTGGCCCATTACGTCCGCCCCGGCACCGCGCTGGACCGCGAGGCGCGCAAGCGGGGCAATTCCACCTATTTCCCCGACCGGGTAGTGCCGATGCTGCCCGACCGGCTGTCGGGCGACCTCTGCTCGCTGCACGAGGGGGTTCTGCGTCCCGTGATCGCGGTGAAGATGCGGCTGGATGCGCAGGGCCACAAGCTGAGCCATCACTTCCTGCGCGGCATGATGCGCTCGGCGGCAAGCCTGCATTACGCCGAGGTGCAGGAGGCGGCGGACGGTACCCCCAACCCGCGCTGCGCGGCGCTGATGGACGCGGTGATCGCGCCGCTTTATGCGGCCTATGCGGCGGCGGCGCAGGCGCGCGCCCTGCGCGAGCCGCTGGATCTGGACCTGCCCGAGCGCAAGATCGTGCTGACCGAGGATGGCCGCGTCGCTTCGGTCGCCTTTCGCGACCGGCTGGACGCGCACCGGCTGATCGAGGAATTCATGATCCTTGCCAACGTGGCGGCGGCCGAGGAACTGGTGCGGCTGCGCCAGCCGCTGCTGTTCCGGGTGCATGAAGAACCGAGCCCCGAAAAGCTTGATGCCCTGCGCGAGGTCGCTGAAGCCTCGGGCTTTGTGCTGGCCAGGGGGCAGGTGCTGCGGACGGGCCATCTGAACCGGCTGCTGGCGCAGGCCGAAGGGACCGAGTTCGGCGAGCTGATGAACATCACCACGCTGCGGTCGATGACGCAGGCCTATTATCACCCGCAGAACTTTGGCCATTTCGGGCTGGCGCTGCGCAGCTACGCGCATTTCACCTCGCCGATCCGGCGCTATTCCGACCTGATCGTGCACCGTGCTCTGATCGCGGGGCACCGGTGGGGCGATGACGGGCTGTCGGCGGGCGATGCCGAGGCGCTGGAAGAGACCGCCAGGATGATTTCAGACGCCGAACGGCGCAGCATGGCGGCGGAACGCGACACGACCGACCGCTATCTGGCGGCCTATCTGTCGGATCAGGTGGGGGCAACGTTCCAGGGCCGGATTTCCGGCGTGCAGCGCTTCGGGCTGTTCGTGAAACTGGACGGGACCGGGGCCGACGGGCTGGTGCCGATCCGCGAAGTGGGGCGCGAGTTCTTCCATTTCGACGCCGCACAGCAGACGCTGATGGGGGCAGATACCGGCACCGTGATTGGCGTGGGCCAACGCGTGACCGTGCGGCTGGCCGAGGCGGTTCCGGTGACGGGCGGGCTGCTGCTGGAGTTGCTGGAGATCGAGGGGCGGGGGCTGGCGGCAGGGAAACCTGCGCGGGGCGGGCGATATCAGCCGCGCAAGCCGGGCCGCGCGGCGGCGAAGGAGGCAAAGCTGGCGCGCAAGGTCGTGCGGCGGCGCAAGTAGCATGGCGGATTTCGCCGACTGGCTGGCGGCGTTCCGCATGCGGGCGGATGCGGCGGGGATTGCCGAGGCAACGCTGGCCGCCGCGCTGGACGGGCTGGAGCCATTGCCGGAGGTGGTGGCGCGCGACCGCAACCAGACCGAGGTGAACCGCACCTTGCGCGACTATCTGGCGATTGCGGCCTCGGATGCGCGGATCGCGCAGGGACGTGCGGCGCTGTCGCGGCACGCGGACCTTCTGGCGCGGATCGAGGCGGCCTATGCTGTGGACAGCCATGTGCTGGTGGCGATCTGGGGGCTGGAAAGCAGTTACGGCGCAAACCCGGGCGATGTGCCGGTGATCGCCGCGCTGGCGACGCTGGCGCATGACGGGCGGCGCGCGGCCCTGTTCGAGGCGCAACTGATCGCGGCGCTGCGGATCGTCCAGGCAGGCGACATGCCGGCGGCGGCGATGGTCGGAAGCTGGGCCGGGGCGATGGGGCACATGCAGTTCATGCCGACCTCCTATCTGGACCGGGCGGTGGATTTCGACGGCGACGGCCGTCGCGACATCTGGGGCGAGGATCCGACCGATGCGCTGGCGTCGGCGGCGGCCTACCTCGCGGCGGCGGGCTGGATGCCGGGGCAGCCCTGGGCGGTCGAGGTGCGGCTGCCCGAGGGGTTCGATGTGGGCCAGACCGGGCACGAGACGGCGCGGCCGATGGCAGACTGGCGCGCCTTGGGGGTAAGGGGCGGCGAGAGGCTGACGGACCCCGGCCCCGCCTCGGTGCTGCTGCCTGCGGGCCTGGGCGGGCCTGCGCTGCTGGCGTTCGGCAACTTTGCGGTGATCCGCAGCTACAACGGGGCGGATGCCTATGTGATCGGCGTGGGGCATCTGGCCGACCGGATTGCGGGCGGCGGGCCGCTGCAGGGCGGCTGGCCCGAGGATGACCGGGCCTTGAGCGCTGCCGAGCGGGCGGAGCTGCAGCGGCGGCTGACGGCGGCGGGGTTTGCTGCAGGTGTGGCGGATGGGGTGATCGGGCCGCAGTCGCGGGCGGCGCTGCGGGCGTTCCAGCGGGCGGCGGGGATGCCGCCGGATGGTCACCCCGGTCCGGCGGCGCTGGCGCGGTTGCGGCAGGGGTGAGCCGCGCGCGGGGCCATCGAGGCCCCTTGCGCGGCGCTGCCGGGGATGGGTGGGGACGGTCGCCTGACGTCAGTCGGCAAAGACGCGGGACGGGTGCAGTTCCCCCGCGCGATAGATGCCGACGGCCAGGGCGCGCCCGTCAAAGCTGGCCCAGGCCGGGTCACCGTACTGTGCGTCAGACGACAGCACGAGGCCGGGGTTGCCGTTGCGCAGCCGTGCGGCACCTTCCGGCGTGGCGCGGCATTCCGGCAGGTCGGCCAGCCCCTGTTCCAGCGGCCGCAGATGGGCGTCAAGCGCGGGACTGCGGGCAAGACGGTCGATCTCGTCCATCGTGATTCCTGCCTCGGCATCGAAGGGGCCGGACCAGGTGCGGCGCAGCCAGGCGACATGGCCGAGGCAGCCAAGCATCGCGCCAAGGTCGCGGGCAATGGCGCGGACATAGCCGCCCTTGCCGCAGACCATCTCGAAATCGGAATGGTCGGCATCGGGTCGGCCCAGCATCTCGAGGCTTTCGACCCACAGCGGGCGGGCTGCGATATCGACCGTCTCGCCCTCGCGCGCAAGGTCATAGGCCCGTTCGCCATCGATCTTCACGGCGGAAAACTGCGGCGGCACCTGCTGGATTTCGCCCCGGAAGGCAGGCAGGGCGGCAGTGATCTGCGCATCGGTCGGGCGCATGTCGGACGTGGCGAGGGTCGTGCCCTCGGCGTCATCGGTGGTGGTCGCGGCCCCGAACCGCACCCGGAACCGGTAGCATTTCAGCGCATCGGTGATGTAGGGCACGGTCTTGGTCGCCTCGCCGAGCGCCACGGCCAGAACACCCGTCGCCGCCGGGTCAAGCGTGCCCGCATGCCCGGCCTTCTGCGCCTGGAACGCCCATTTCACCTTGTTCACCACGGCGGTCGAGGTGATGCCCGCAGGCTTGTCCACCACGAGCCAGCCCGACACCGCCCTGCCCTTGCGCTGACGCGCCATCTGACCCGTTCCCCTGATTGAAGCGGGCGTGCTAGCCGAGCGGGGTCGCCGCGTCAACCGCAGGCGTTCAACCCGTGCTGTCGCGCGGCACGACCGTGCCCACGATCGGCCCCATCGGAAAGCCGAAATCGCGCCGTCCCACAGCGGGGGCATAAAGCCGCGAGATGCTGCCGTCCAGATACAGCGCCTGCGGCAGGCCAAGCGCATCGCGGAAGATGCGGGCAAACTCGGTGAAGTTCACCCGGCCCTGCGAGATCACGAAATAGGCCTTCTGCCCGTCGGCGCTGACGCCCACGCCATTGCGGACATAGCGTGACGGGCTGTCAGGCAGAAAGCTGGGATGCAGCGCCCCGTCGATCACCAGCATCGGGCCGGACTGGGTGGCAAAACGGCATTCCGGGCGCAACTTCGCGAAGGCACGCGATTCGATCACGGAAAACCGCTCGCCGATGCAGAACACGCCGTTCGGCAAGAGCCCGAAATTGCCGGGCCCGTCCGAGGTGACAAGCTGCCCGCGCGGCTGGCCATCCTCGATCATCAGCCCCACCGGGCTGCGGTCGGGATGGTACATGCCCGCGTTCATCGCGAAGCCCAGGCGCCGCCCCTCGGCATCCAGCGCCTCGTTCACGCGGTCGAAGGACCCGTAGGGCCTGCCGTCCGGGGCCATCTGGAACAGCCGCAGATCGTCGGCTGCGGTCACTTCGCAGACGGTGTAGCCAAGGTCGTCAAAGACCGCGTCGCGGCAGTCGGCAAGGGCGGCACCGGGCAAGAGCAGGGCCAGCACAAGGGCGGCGGCGCGCATGGTCACACCCCGGTCGGGTCGCCGTCGGGGTCGCGCGCCGCAAGATCGCGTTGCACGGCTTCGTCCGCGAACAGGCGGCGGGTGTGGTCCAGCCGGTCAAAGGTCTGGTCGGGCTGGAACCGCAGGTCGGGCGAGAATTTCAGCGTCATCGCGGCGGCTAGCGCCCGGCGCAGTTCCGACTTGTTGCGGGCCAGGGCCGCAATCGCCGCCTCGACGTTTTCGCCGCCAAGCGGCATCACATAGGCGGTGGCGATCTTGAGGTCGGGCGACAGCCGCACCTCGCCCACGGTGATCGACATCGCGTTCAGGTCGGGGTCGTGGATGTCCTGCCGGTTCAGCAGGTCGGACAGGGTGCGGCGCACCAGTTCGCCGACGCGCAACTGGCGCTGCGAGGGGCCGCGGCCCTGGGAAGGTCTGTTCTGTGCCATAGGGGACTAGTTAGGCAAATTCGCCGTCTCCTGCAACGGCAGGCTTTGCACGGGGCGCGGGAAGCCGCTAGGCAGGGGCGGTTGAGCGGAGGGACGAGGATGGAAGCGCGGCCGGGCATCGTGATCACAGGGGCCTCGGGGCGGATGGGGCGGATGCTCATCCCCATGGTGGCGGCGTCGGACCGGGCACGGCTGGTGGGCTGTGTGGAGCGGGCCGGGCACCCCTGGATCGGGCAGGATGCCGGCGTGGCCGTGGGCGGCGCACCCCTGGGCGTGACGGTGACCGACGACCCGCTGGAGGCCTTTGCCACGGCGCAGGCGGTGATCGACTTTACCGCGCCTGCTGCAACGGTGGAATTTGCCGCCCTGGCAGCACAGGCCCGCGCCGTGCATGTGATCGGCACCACCGGGCTGGAGCCCGAGCATCTGCGCAAGATCGCGCTGGCCGCGCATCATGCCGTGATCGTGCGGGCAGGAAACATGAGTCTGGGGGTCAACCTGCTGGTGCGCATGACGAAACTGGTGGCTGCGGCGCTGGATGCCGACTGGGACGTGGAGATTGTCGAGGCGCATCACAACCGCAAGGTCGATGCCCCCTCGGGCACCGCGCTGATGCTGGGGCAGGCAGCGGCCGAAGGGCGCGGCGTGACGCTGGACGCGGTGCGCGATGCCGGGCGCGACGGGATCACCGGGGCGCGGCGGCAGGGCGACATCGGGTTTTCCAGCATTCGCGGCGGCGACATTGTCGGCGAGCATGATGTGATCTTTGCCGCCGCAGGCGAACGTGTGGTGCTGCGCCACATCGCCACCGACCGGGCGATCTTTGCGCGCGGCGCGCTGCGGGCTGCGCTGTGGGGGCAGGGGGTCAAGCCCGGCGAATACGACATGCTGGATGTGCTGGGGCTGTAGCCGGGCGCTGCGCGGCCGGGTCGGCGAACACATCTGTGTGATCGCCGCACCCGCGCACCCGCCTGTGCGCCGGATCGGGTGATCCGGTGGCACGCATGCACCGTAGACATGGCAACAACGCAGTGCGGGAATGGGGCTGATGATGAAGGGCGTGCTTGCTCTGCTGGTGATCTGGCTGACGACAACGGGGGCAGCCGTTGCCAACGACTATCAGCCAATCCGCGACAAGTCGCAGTTCCTGTCGCTGATCGAGGGGCGGACCCTGCAGTTCAAGCTGTTCCGCATATCGTTGTCGGTTCTGCCCGATGGCAGGATCGACGGCAGTGCCCTGGGCTGGCCGGTGACCGGAAGCTGGGAATGGAAAGACGGCTTCTTCTGCCGCGAGATGGACTGGAGCGGGTCGCCCATCCCGTTCAACTGCCAGCTTGTCGAGGCGCGCGCGGATGATCATCTGCGCTTTACCGTCGACCGTGGTGCGGGCGAGACGGCGACGTTCCGGCTGCGCTGAGCACCCTTGCGCCATCAGAAATCGATGGCCAGCCCCTTTCGTTCCCAGTCGCCGTACCGCACCGGCTCGGGCCCGTTGCGCCCGCCCAGTTCAGGCGGCAGGGGCGCTGCAAGGGCGGCAAGGCGCTGACGCTCGGCCGCTTCGGCCAGCGCGCGGCGGGCGGCGGCGGGAAGGTCGGCCGGGGCGGCTTCGGGCAGGTCGGGACCGGGGGTTTTCATCATGGCGGGGTTTCCGGGTGGTTTCTTGTGTCATCGGCTGACCTGATATAGGGCGGATGGCTCGGGAAACAGGGTCGGGGGCACCTCATGGCTGCGGATGGAGTGGCGGCGAGGGCGGCGGCGGCGGGGCTTCTGGGCGCGATCCTGGGCGAAGGGCAGATGCTGGGCGAGGCGGTCGCCGATCCGAACGGCGCGATGGTCAGTCTGGGCCCGTCGGACCGGGCGCGGGCGCAGCGGCTGGCGCTGGCGACATTGCGGCATCTGGAACAGGCCGACCGGGTGCTGGCCCCGCATCTGCGCCGCGCGCCGCCCCGGCTGGTGCAGAACGTGCTGCGTCTGGCCGTGACCGAGATGGCGGTGATGGGCGCGCCCGCGCATGGCGTGGTCAACGCGGCGGTCGAGGTGGTGCGGCGCGGCAAGCGGACGGGGCACATGACCGGGCTGGTGAATGCCGTGCTGCGGGCCGTCGGCGAGGGCGACCTGTTCAAGGGGTGTCCACCGCAGCATCTGCCGAAATGGCTGCGCCAGCCGCTGGTGCATGCCTGGGGGCGCGAGGCTGTGGCGGCGATGGAAGCCGTGCAGGCCGCACCGCCGCCCCTGGACCTGACGCTGAAACCGGGTGCCACAGCGCCGGACGGGGCCGAACCCCTGCCGACCGGCAGTGTCCGGCTGGCCGACCCGGGCCAGGTCACCGCCCTGCCGGGCTATGCGGCAGGCGACTGGTGGGTGCAGGATGCGGCTGCCGCCCTGCCCGTGCGGCTCTTGGCCCCCGTGCCTGGTCTGCGCGTGCTGGACCTTTGTGCCGCCCCCGGCGGCAAGACGCTGCAGCTTGCGGCGGCGGGGGCCGCGGTGACGGCGCTTGACATCTCGGGGCCCCGGCTGGAGCGGCTGGCGGCCAATCTGGCGCGGACCGGTCTGCAGGCCGAGGTGGTGACCGCCGATGCGCTGGTCTGGCATCCGTCGGTGCCGTTTGACGCGGTTGTGCTGGATGCGCCCTGTTCGGCCAGCGGCACGATCCGCCGCCACCCCGACCTGCCCTTTGTCAAGGACGGGTCCGACCTGCCCGCACTGCTGGCCCTTCAGGCGCAGCTTGTCGACCGCGCGCTGACGATGGTGCGGCCGGGGGGGGCGGTGGTCTATTGCACCTGTTCGCTGCTGCCCGACGAAGGCGAGCGCCAGGTTCTGGCGGCGCTGGACCGCCATCCGGGCCTGACAGTCGAGCCGGGACGCCCGGACGGCGTGCCCGAAAGCTGGCAATCGCCCGAAGGCGGCTTGCGGCTGCGGCCCGATTTCTGGGCGGATCGCGGCGGGATCGACGGGTTCTACATGGCACGCCTGCGCCTGCCCGGGTGACCCTGCGCCCGGTGACCCCCGGCCTGCCTGTCACGCCGGTGTTGCCTTCGTCGGTGACACGACGCAGGACGGCGGCTAGGCTGGGGCCGGATGGCAGCACAGGGGATGGGGCAGGCGTGACCGAAGAGACCGGCTTTCCGGCGCGGCGCACCGCCTTTCTGCACCGGCTGCAGGCCCGGCTGGCCGGGTTTGCCCGGGTGTCGAAGGGCTTTGCCAGCCAACCCGAGCCGCGCACGATCGGGCTGGCGGCACGCGGGCGGCACCTGATCGCCGGGCGGTTCCTGTTTGCCGGAACGCTGGTCGAGGCACCCGGCGCAAGCCCCTTTGCGTTGACTGCACCCGACCCGGCCTTTGCCGCCGAAGTGCAGGGATTTGCCTGGCTGGACGATCTGGCCGCCGTCGGCGACGCCGAGGCACGGGCGCGGGCGCAGGCCTGGGCGCGCGACTGGATCGGGCGTTTCGGCAGGGGGCAGGGGACGGGCTGGGTACCCGACCTGACCGGACGACGGCTGCTGCGCTGGATCAACCACGCGGCGATGCTGCTGGACGACGATACGGCGGCAGGCAGGGCTGCGTTCCTTCGCGCACTGACCCGACAGACCGTGTTCCTGTCTCGGCGGTGGCAGGCCGCTGCGCCGGGCCTGCCCCGGTTCGAGGCGCTGACCGGGCTGATCGCCGCCGGGCTGGCACTGGAGGGGCAGACGGCACGGGTCGGGCCTGCCGTGACCGCGCTGGCGCAGGATTGCGCGCAGCAGATCGGCAAGGACGGCGGCCTGCCCGCGCGCAATCCCGAAGAGGTGATGGAGGTCTTTGCCCTGCTGGTCTGGACGGCGCAGGCGCTGACCGAGGCCGGACAGCGCCCGCCTGCCGATTTGCAGGCGGCCATCGCGCGCATCGCACCGACGCTGCGCAGCCTGCGCCATACCGATGGCACGCTGGCGCGGTTTCATGGCGGCGGGCGCGGGCTGGAGGGGCGGCTGGACGGGGCGCTGGCGGCATCCGGCACGCGGGCGGTTCCGGCGGCGGGGCTGGTGATGGGCTTTGCCCGTCTGTCGGGCGGGCGCACCAGCGTCATCGTCGATGCCGCCGCACCGCCTGACGGAGCGGCGGCGGCCACGGCCCATGCCTCGACCCTGGCGTTCGAGCTGACGTCGGGGCGGCGGCCGCTGATCGTGTCCTGCGGATCGGGGGTGCCGTTCGGGGCCGACTGGCGGCGGGCCGGCCGCGCCACGGCGTCGCATTCCACCCTGGCACTGGAAGGTTTTTCGTCGTCGCGCTTTGGCACGGCGCGGGGCATGCGCGATGCCCCGCGTGACGTGCTGTCGGATCGCGCGAGGGTCACCCAGGCATGGCTGACCGAAGGGGCCGGCGTCCAGAGCCTGGCCACCGCGCATGACGGCTGGGCAAAGACCCATGGGCTGACCCATGCGCGTCAGTTGCATCTTTCGACCGATGGCCGGGCCCTGCGCGGCGAAGACATTCTGGGCGCCTTCGGTCCGGCCGAGACCCGTCGCTTTGAACAGGTTCAGGGCCGCAGCGGAGGCATCCGTTTCATGCTGCGTTTTCATCTGCACCCGGATGTCCAGGTGCTGCCCGATCCCGACCCGACCGCCGTCCTGCTGACCCTGAAAAGCGGTGAGGTCTGGCAGTTGCGCCATGACGGCGCGGCGGACCTGACGGTGGAACCCTCGGTCTATCTGGAAAAGGGGCGGCTGCAGCCGCGCCCGTCGCGTCAGGTCGTGCTGTCGGCCATGATGCCGGGGTCCGCCATCCAGATCGACTGGACCTTGGCCAAGACGCAGGATACTCCGCTTGCGATCCGCGACGTGGGATCGGACAATCCCGCGACCGGGGCGTAAGCCGGGATGTCCGGCCCGGAACCTGAAGGATGAGTGATGCCGAACCTTGTGCCTGTCGGACGCGCGCTGATCTCGGTGTCGGAAAAGACCGGGCTGATCGAGCTTGGCCGGGCGCTGGCTGCACGCGGGGTCGAGATCATCTCGACCGGGGGCACGGCGGCGGCGCTGCGCGCGGCAGGGCTTGCGGTGCGCGATGTGGCCGAGGTCACGGGGTTCCCCGAGATGATGGATGGCCGCGTCAAGACGCTGCATCCGATGGTGCATGGTGGCCTGCTGGCGCTGCGCGACGATGACGAGCATCTGGTCGCGATGGCCGCGCACGGAATCGAGCCGATCGACCTGCTGGTGGTGAACCTCTATCCGTTCGAGGCGACCGTGGCGCGCGGGGCCGGTGCCGCCGAATGCATCGAGAACATCGACATCGGCGGCCCGGCGATGATCCGCGCGGCGGCCAAGAACCACCGCTTTGTCAACGTGGTGGTGGACGTGGCCGACTATGCGCCCCTGCTGGCGGAACTGGCGGCGCAGGGCGGGGCCACGTCGCTGGCCTTTCGCCAGAAGCTGGCGCTGACCGCCTTTTCGCGCACCGCCGCCTATGATGCGGCGGTCTCGACCTGGATGGCGGGTGCGCTGAAGGAAACGGCACCGCGCCGCCGCACCTTTGGCGGCACTCTGGTGCAGACCCTGCGCTATGGCGAGAATCCGCATCAGCAGGCGGCGTTCTATGCCGACGGATCGGGCCGTTCCGGCGTGGCGACGGCCCGCCAGTGGCAGGGCAAGGAGTTGTCGTACAACAACATCAACGACACCGATGCCGCCCTTGAACTGGTGGCCGACCTGCCGGCCGATGGCCCGGCATGCGCCATCATCAAGCATGCCAACCCCTGCGGCGTGGCGATGGGGCCCTCGCTGGCCGAGGCTTACCGGCGCGCGCATGACTGCGATGCGACCTCGGCCTTTGGCGGGGTGGTCGCGCTGAACCGCGCGCTGGACGCCGAAACGGCGGAAGAGATCGCCGCCATCTTCACCGAGGTGGTGATCGCGCCGGGCGCGGATGACGCGGCGCGCGCAGTTTTCGCCGGAAAGAAGAACCTGCGCCTCCTGACGGTCGAGGCGCTGCCCGACCCTGCCGCACGGGGGCTGGCGTTCCGGCAGGTGGCGGGCGGCTTTCTGGTGCAGGACCGCGACGCGGGCCGGATCATGGCAGGCGACCTGAAGGTGGTGACGCGGCGCAGGCCGTCCGAGGCGGAACTGGCCGACCTGCTGTTTGCATGGCGCGTGGCCAAGCATGTGAAGTCGAACGCCATCGTCTTTGCCAGGGCCGGGGCGACCGTGGGCATCGGGGCCGGGCAGATGAGCCGGGTGGATTCGACCCGCATCGCCGCGCGCAAGGCGGTTGACATGGCGGCAGTGCTGGGGCTGGAAACTCCGCCGACGGTGGGGGCCGTGGTCGCCTCGGATGCCTTCTTTCCCTTTGCCGATGGCATCGTGACGCTGGCCGAGGCGGGGGCGGTGGCGGTGATCCAGCCGGGCGGCAGCCTGCGGGACGACGAGGTGATCGCGGCAGCCGATGCGGCGGGGCTGGCCATGGTCTTCACCGGCCAGCGCCATTTCCGGCATTGACCATGTGGCGGGTGTTTCTGGTGGCCGTGCTGGTGTTTGCCGTCGATCAGGCCAGCAAGGTCTGGATTGTCTGGCACCTGAACCTTGCGGGCAACCTGTCGATGGACGTGCTGCCGCCCTGGCTGAACCTGCGCATGGCCTGGAATCAGGGGATGAACTTCGGCCTGTTCTCGAATGATGCCGAGGTGACGCGCTGGCTCTTGATCGCCATCGCGCTTGGCGTGTCGGGCTGGGTCTGGGTCTGGATACGGCGCACACCGCACAGCCCGCGCGTGCAGCTTTCGGCAGGGCTGCTGATCGGGGGGGCCCTGGGCAATGTGGTGGACCGGGTGCTGTACGGTGCCGTGGCCGACTTTCTGAACATGAGCTGCTGCGGCATCGAAAATCCCTTTGCGTTCAACGTGGCCGATGTGGCGATCTTTGCCGGGGCTCTTGGGCTGGTCCTGTTTTCGGGGCAGGGCGGGCCGGAGGCGACAGGCGGGCCGGGACGTCGCGGAAAGACCCCGTGACGCGCGCGGGGCTTTGCGCTAAAGACGGCAGGCACGGAAACAGGAGGCGGCAATGCGGGCAGCACGGGGCGTGATCATGGTCGCCTTTGGCGCGGCCCTGACGCTGGCCGGCTGTTCCGGCGGTGGCGATCCCAGCCTGATGAACATCAGCCAGCCCGGCGACGGACCCGACGAGTTCGGCATCCTGCCCGGCCGTCCGCTGGAAATGCCGAAGGACCTGGCGCAGCTTCCGCCGCCCACGCCGGGCGGGGTGAACCGGACCGAGGCGAACCCGAAGGCCGATGCGATTGCAGCACTTGGCGGCAATCCGGCGGCAGCGGTGTCGCGCGGCGGCGCGGTTCCCGCCGCCGACGGTGCGCTGGTCGCCTCGGCCTCGCGCTATGGCGTGACGCCGGGTATCCGGGAAACGCTGGCCGCCGAGGACCTGGAGTTCCGCCGCCAGAACGACGGGCGGCTGCTGGAGCGGCTGTTCAACGCCAACGTCTATTTCCGGGCCTATGCGCCCCTGTCGCTGGACCAGCAGGCCGAGCTTGACCGCTGGCGCGCGCGCGGCGTGCGCAACGTCAGCGCCCCGCCGCCGCCGAACTGACGGCGCTTCACATCCCCGTTGACAGGGCAGGTCGCGCCTTGCACCGGGTGTGCCGTGGCGTAAGTTGCCGCCGTGGGACTGGAAAAGGTGACCGAATGATCCGGACGATCTGCGCAGGCTTTGCCGGTCTGCTTCTGGCGATGCCCGCGCTGGCCGAGGAAGTCTCAACCTTCACGCTGGACAATGGACTTGAGGTGGTGGTGATCGAGGATCACCGCGCCCCGGTGGTCACGCATATGGTCTGGTACCGGGTGGGTGCCGCAGACGAGACGCCGGGCGTGTCGGGCATCGCGCATTTTCTGGAGCATCTGATGTTCCAGGGCACCAGGACGATGGCACCGGGCGAATTCTCGGCCACCGTGGCGGCGCAGGGCGGCAGCGACAACGCCTTCACCTCGTGGGACTACACCGCCTATTTCCAGCGCGTCGCCGCAGACCGTCTGGACCTGATGATGCAGATGGAAGCCGACCGGATGCGCAACCTTGCGCTGACCGAAGAGGATGTGACGACCGAACGGCAGGTGATCCTGGAGGAACGCAGCCAGCGCACCGACAACGACCCCGGCGCGCTTTTGGGCGAACAGCGGCTGGCCGCGCAGTACATGAACCACCCCTACGGCATTCCCATCATCGGCTGGCGGCACGAGATGGAGCAGCTTGACCGCGAGGACGCGCTGGCCTTCTACCGCACCTATTACGCGCCCAACAACGCCATCGTGGTCGTGGCCGGCGACGTGAACCCGGCCGAGGTGCGCGCGATGGCGCAGGCGCATTACGGCCCGCTGGCACCGACCCCCGGTCTGAAGCCGCGCCTCCGCCCGACCGAACCGCCGCAGCTTGCCGAACGCCGCCTGACGCTGGCCGATCCGCGCGTGGCCCAACCCTATGTGATCCGCACCTACCTGGCCCCCGAACGCGACCCCGGCGCGCAGCAGAAGGCAGCGGCGCTGACCGTGCTGGCCGAACTTCTGGGCGGCAGCGGCAATACCTCGGTCCTGGCGCGGGCGCTGACCTTCGGCGATGCAAAGGCCACCTATGTCTCGGCCTTTTACGACGGCACGGCGATGGACCGCACGACCTTCGGGCTGGTCATCATGCCGGTTCCCGGCGTGACCCCGGAACAGGCCGAGGCGGCACTGGATGCGACGCTGCAGCAGTTCCTGAAGGACGGGGTCGATCCGGCGGCCTTTGCGCGGATCAAGACGCAGATCCGTGCGGGGCAGATTTACGGCAAGGACAATGTGGATGGTCTGGCCCGCAAGTATGGCGAGGCGCTGTCGGTGGGGCTGACCATCGAGGATATCCAGTCCTGGCCCGACGTGCTGCAGGCCGTGACGCCCGACGACGTCATGGCCGCCGCGCGCGAGGTGCTGGACAAGCGCAATGCCGTGACCGGCACGCTGGTGCGCGCCGACGAGAATGCCCTGTGAAGACCGCAGCCGCGCCGGGGCTGCCTTCCGGCCGATCAGGTCCGGCGCGCTTGCGGGCAAGTCGCCCGCGCGGCAACGGATCAGCGGGCGGCTGGGCTGCGGCGTGCCAACCGGGTCGATCCCGGCCCGCGCGGATGGGCCTGACACTGGCAGCATGTCTGTCGGCGGTGCCGGTTCTGGCCGATGGCCCGGCCAGCTTCACGCTGGACAACGGGCTTCAGGTGGTGGTGATCGAGGATCACCGGGCCCCGGTGGTCACGCATATGGTCTGGTACCGCGTCGGCGCGGCTGATGAGGTGCCGGGGGTTTCGGGTCTCGCGCATTTTCTGGAACATCTGATGTTCATGAGCACCGACACCCTTGCCCCCGGCGCGATGGACGAGATCGTGGGGGCACAGGGTGGCGAGTTGAACGCCGAGACGGACTGGGACTATACGGCTTATCACGAACGGGTCGCGGCGGACCGGCTGGACCTGATGATGCAGCTTGAGGCTGACCGGATGCGCAACCTGCGCGTCACCGAAGACGAGGTGACGACCGAGCGCGAGGTCATCCTGCAGGAACGCGGCGAGAGTACCGACAGCGATCCCGTGATGCTGCTGGAGGAACGGGTGCTTGCGGCGCAATACATGAACAGTCGCCGTGGCGTTCCCGTCATCGGCTGGCGGCACGAGATGGAAAAGCTGACCCGCGATCAGGCACTGGCGTTCTATCGTGCCTTCTACGCACCCAACAATGCCATCGTGGTCGTCGCGGGCGATGTGACCCCGGACGCGGCGCGCCGGATGGCCGAGGCGCATTACGGCCCCCTGGCCCCGACGCCCGGTCTTGCCCCCCGGGTCCGCCCGTCGGAGCCGCCGCAACGCGCCGAACGGCGGATCAGGATGACAGACGCGCGCGTCGGGGTGCCGCGCCTCAGCCGCAGCTATCTGGCCCCTGCCCGGCACAGCGGATCGCAGGATGCGGCGGCGGCGCTGACCGTGCTGGCCGAACTGCTGGGCGGCGGCGGAAATGCCGCGCTGCTGGCGCGCGCGCTGATGTTCGGCGAGGCGACCGCGAGCAGTGTCGATGTCTATTACGATCCCGCCGGGATGGACCGGACGACTTTCGAAATCGAAGTGGTACCTGCAGAAGGGGTCAGCCTTGGTGCGGCCGAGGCGGCGCT
Organism: Rhodobacterales bacterium; assembly: GCA_013297695.1. Classification (GTDB taxonomy): domain Bacteria; phylum Pseudomonadota; class Alphaproteobacteria; order Rhodobacterales; family Rhodobacteraceae; genus Aliitabrizicola. The sequence continues at coordinate 21,457 of JAAFHX010000018.1, forward strand.
GGATGCGGCGCTGGTGGCGTTTCTGGCCGATGGTATCGACCCGGCCGCCCTTGCGCGGGTCAAGGCCCGGCTGCGCGCGGACGAGATCTATGCCCGCGACGACAGCGCCGGCCTTGCCTGGACCTATGGCGAGGCGCTGACCGTCGGTCTGACGCTTGACGACATCAAGGCCTGGCCCGCTCTTCTGCAGGCCGTGACCCCCGAGGCGGTGCGTGCCGCCGCCCGCGACCTGCTGGACCGGCGCCATGCCGTGACCGGCCATCTTGAACAACCGCAGGAGAATGCGCCGTGACGTTTTTCCGTCTGCTGCCGCTGATCTTTCTGGCCCTGGCGCTGCCCGCGCGGGCGGAAATCGCGATCCAGTCCGTGACTTCGCCGGGCGGGATCACCGCCTGGCTGGTCGAGGAACACGGCATCCCCTTCACCGCGCTGGAAATCCGGTTCCAGGGCGGCACCAGCCTTGACCTTCCCGGCAAGCGCGGGGCGGTGAACCTGATGACGGCACTGCTGGAGGAAGGCACGGGCGATCTGGACTCGCAGGGCTTTGCCGCCGCGCGCGATGATCTGGCGGCGCAGTTCAGCTTCAGTTCGGGCGACGATACCGTTTCGGTCTCGGCCAAGTTCCTGACCGAAAACCGCGATCAGGCCGTGGACCTGTTGCGCGGGGCGATCATTGCGCCGCGCTTTGACCAGGACGCGGTGGACCGGGTGCGGGGGCAGGTGCTCGCCAATCTGCGGTCAGACGCGAAGGACCCCGAGACGCTGGCCTCGCGGCGCTTTGACACGCTGGCCTTCGGCGATCACCCCTATGGCAGCAACGGCGACGGCACCGAAGACAGCGTGACCGCGCTGACCCGCGACGACGTGGTGGAGGCCCACAAGGCCAGCATGACGCGCGACCGCCTGTTCGTGGCCGCGGTGGGCGACATCACGCCCCAAGACCTTGGCAAGCTGCTGGACCGGTTGCTGGGCGATCTGCCCGCCACGGGGCAGCAAAGCCCGGCGCGCGCCGTCTGGCAGGCGAAAGGCGGGGTCGATGTGGTCGATTTCGCCACGCCGCAATCCGTGATCCTGTTCGGGCACGAAGGAATCGCGCGGGACGACCCGGATTTCTTTCCGGCCTTCGTGGCCAACGAGATTTTCGGCGGGGGCCGCTTTACCGCGCGGCTGATGACCGAGTTGCGCGAAAAGCGCGGGCTGACCTATGGCATCTCCACCTATCTGGTGCCGATGGACCTGGGCGCGACGGTGATGGGCCAGATGGCCACCGACAATGCGACGGTGGGCCAGTCGATCGACCTGATCCGCGCCGAATGGACGCGTCTGGCGACCGAAGGGGTGACACCGGAAGAACTGGCCGCAGCCAAGACCTACCTGACCGGGGCCTATCCGCTGCGCTTTGACGGCAACGGCGAGATTGCCGATATCCTCGTGGGCATGCAGATGGACAACCTGCCCATCGACTATGTCACCACCCGCAATGCCAAGGTCGAGGCGGTGACGCTGGAGGATGTGAAGCGCGTGGCCGCGCGGGTGTTCCGCCCCAAGGACCTGCAGTTCGTCGTCGTCGGTCAGCCCGAGGGTGTCAACTCGACCAACTGAGCCGCCTTCGGGCTTGGCCGACTCGGGCAGGTCTGCTAGCTATGGTGGTATGACCGCCATCAGCCCCAACATAACTGCTTCGCGACCGGTGATCCGGCAACTGGATGAGGCTGCGATCAACCGGATCGCCGCCGGAGAGGTGGTGGAACGCCCGGCTTCGGCGGTCAAGGAACTGGTCGAGAACGCGCTGGATGCCGGGGCGCGTCGGATCACGGTCGATTATGCCGATGGCGGCAAGACGCTGATCCGGGTGACCGATGACGGCTGCGGGATGGTGCCGGACGACCTGCCCATGGCATTGTCGCGGCACGCCACGTCCAAGATAGACGGGTCCGATCTGCTGGCGATCACGTCCTTCGGCTTCCGGGGCGAGGCGCTGCCTTCGCTGGCCGCAGTGGGGCGGCTGGTCGTCACCTCGCGCGCCGAAGGGGCACCCGGCGCGTCGCTGGCGGTGGCGGGCGGGCAGGCGGGCGCGGTGCGCCCCGCGGCCCTGACGCGCGGCACGGTGGTCGAATTGCGCGACCTGTTCTTTGCCACGCCCGCGCGGCTGAAATTCCTGCGCAGCGACCGGGCCGAGGCGCAGGCCATCGGCGAGGTCGTGCGACGGCTTGCGCTGGCCGAGCCGCTGGTCGGCTTTACGCTCCGCGACGTGTCGGGCGGGGGAGAGGGGCGGGTGATGTTCCGTGCCGATGCAATGTCGGGCGATCTGTTCGATGCGCTGGCCGGGCGGGCGGCGCAGGTTCTGGGCCGCGAGTTTGCCGAAAATGGCGTGCCGGTGCAGGTGGAACAGGACGGGCTGCGGCTGACCGGTCTGGCGGGTCTGCCGGCCTATTCGCGCGGGGCATCGGTGGCGCAGTTCCTGTGCGTGAACGGTCGCCCTGTGCTGGACCGGATGCTGATGGGGGCGCTGCGGGCAGCTTACTTCGACCTTCTGTCGCGCGACCGGCACCCGGCGGCGGTGCTGCGGCTGGACGTGGACCCGCAGCGGGTGGACGTGAACGTGCATCCCGCCAAGTCCGAGGTGCGGTTCCGCGAACCGGCGCTGGCGCGCGGGCTGATCGTGTCGGGGGTGAAACAGGCGCTGGCGGGCGCAGGGCATCGCGGCGCGTCAACCCTTGGCACGGCGACGGCGGCGGCGCTGCGGGTCGAACCCGCTGCGGCGCGGGTCTATCAGATGGACCGGCCCGGCGCGCAGGTGCTGCGCCAGGCGCTGCAGATGCAGGCCCCCGACCCCGGCTTTGCCGAGACGCCTTCGGCCCGGGTCGAGCCGGAACAGGGTGACGAGGCGCGCCCGCTTGGTGCTGCGCGGGCGCAGGTGCATGGCAACTACATCATCGCCCAGACTGCCACGGGCATGGTGATCGTCGATGCCCATGCCGCGCATGAACGGCTGGTCTATGAACGGCTGAAACGCCAGATGGCCGAGACGGGCATCGCCGGGCAGGCCCTGCTAATCCCCGAAATCATTGAGCTGTCGCGCGACGACGCCTCGCGGTTGCTGGACCTCGCGCCCGATCTTGCCCGGCTGGGGCTGGTCATCGAACCTTTTGGCGGATCGGCGGTTGCGGTGCGGGAAACCCCGGCGATCCTCGGGCCGGTCGAGGCCGGGCCGCTGCTGCGCGATCTGCTGGACGAGTTGGCGGATGTGGGGGCCTCGGGCCTTGTTCAGGCGCGGATCGACGCGGTGCTTGCCCGGATCGCCTGCCATGGCTCGGTCCGCACCGGGCGGGCGCTCCGGGCCGATGAAATGAACGCGCTTCTGCGCGAGATGGAGGCAACGCCGAATTCCGGCACCTGCAACCACGGGCGGCCGACGCATGTGGAACTGCGGCTGGCCGATCTGGAACGGTTGTTCGGGCGCACATGACCCTGACCCTGCCCGAAGGGGTGGACCCGGACTGGCTGGCCGCCCTTGCGGCGGCGCTGGTCCTTGTGATCCTGCTCTTGACCCTGCGCGCGGCCGGGCGGGCGGGCCGGATGGCGGATCCGATGCTGCGCGAACTGGGCTGGATGGGCCAGCGCGTGCAGAGGCTGGCCGAGGGGCAAGAGCGGCTGGCGGGGGGCCTTGGTGCGGTGACCGAGGCGCAGGCCACCAGCCAGACCGCGATGCTGCACCTGATGGAAAGCCGTCTGGCCGAGGTTCAGGCCCGCATGACCGACGCCCTGACCGGCACCGCCACGCGCACGGCCCGGTCCCTGGGCGACCTGCATCAGCGGCTGGAAACCATCGACCGGGCGCAGGCCAATATCGAAAAGCTGTCGGGCAACGTGCTGTCCTTGCAGGATATCCTGTCGAACAAGCAGACTCGCGGGGCCTTTGGCGAGATTCAGCTGCACGACATCGTGCGACAGGCCCTGCCCCCCGATGCCTTCACGATGCAGGCGACGCTGTCGAACGGCAAGCGGGCCGATTGCCTGATCCACCTGCCGCAGCCCCCCGGCCCCATCGTCGTGGACAGCAAGTTCCCGCTGGAAGCCTATGAGGCGCTGCGCCGCGCCGAGACGCCGCAGGCCCTGCTTGAGGCGGGCCGCGCGCTGCGGCTGGCGGTGCGGGCGCATGTCCGGGCCATATCCGAACGCTACATCCTGGAGGGCGAGACGGCGGACGGGGCGCTGATGTTCCTGCCCTCGGAAGCGGTCTATGCCGAACTGCACGCGAATTTCCCGGATGTCGTGCGCGAGGGTTTTGCGGCAAGGGTCTGGATCGTGTCGCCCACAACCTGCATGGCCGTGCTGCACACCATGCGCGCCGTCCTGAAGGATGCGCGGATGCGCGAACAGGCGGGTGCGATCCGCCGAGAGCTTGCGGCGCTGTACGGTGATGTGGAACGGCTGGGGGTGCGGGTGGAAAATCTTGACAAGCACTTTGGCATGGCCGCGCGCGACATCGCCGACATCCGCATTTCCGCCGACAAGGCAGGGCGCCGCGCACGGCGGCTGGACAATTTCGATTTCGAGGACCTGTCGCCCGACCCGGTGTTGCCGCCGCCCGTCACCCGCGCACGGGATGCCGCCGAATGAGGCACCTGACCCCCGCCGATTATCGCCGCATGCCCTGGGCGAACGGGCGGGGCGTGACGGTCGAGATGGCGCGGGCCGACGGTCCGGACGGACTGCTGTGGCGTCTGTCGATGGCACGGGTGGACGAGAACGGCCCGTTCTCGATCTTTCCGGGGGTCGAGCGGAACCTGACGGTGATTTCCGGCCCCGGCTTTGATCTGCGCGGGGCGCTGTCGCTGCGCGCCGACCCGCTGGTTCCGGTGGCCTTTCCGGGCGATGTCGCCTTGAGCGCGCAAGGCGTTGTCGAACCGTGCGACGATGTGAACGTGATGACCGCGCGCGCCCTGCCGCGCCCGGTGGTGACGGTCGAGCGGGCAGGGGCGGTGCTGAAGGGCGAAGGGCTTTTGTGTCTGCTGGCGCTTGGGCCGGCCCGCGTCAACGACATCGGTCTGGGCCGGCATGACCTGTTCCAGACGCGGGACCTGGCCGCCCTTGCGGGTGGCCCGGTGCTTGCAATCCGGCTTTTCGTGTGAACGACGGTCGTCTGACCCGCGTCAGATCCGGAACAGCGGCTGCAGCAGGCGCGGGATCACGTTGTTGAACCGCAGCGGTGCGTCAGTCGCGGCAAGGCAGATGCAGTCATGCCCCGCCTCGGCGACCGGCATGTGTTCCAGGTCTTCGCTCGCGATCTCGATGTCGCCGCGCTGAAAGCGGTCGTTCTTGTCGCAGAACGCACCTTGCAGCACCAGCGTCAGTTCCATCCCGCTGTGACCATGGTCCGGCACGGCCTGCCCGGCGGGGATGCTGAGCAGCCGCACCGTTGCCGACCCCTGCGCGGGAAGGATCGCCTGCCGCACGCCCATGCCGACCGGCCGCCAGCGGACCGACGCCAGATCACCCCCCACGGCGTCGCGCAGGGGCGCGGGGAAGATACCTGCCTTCGGGCGCATCGGGCTGCGCGCCGGCGCGGGACCCGCGGCGATCCGGGCCAGCGTCGCCTCCAGGCTTTCGTCGGTCATCGGGATGCCGACGCTGCCATCCAGAAGCGACCCGCCGATGGCATCATAGGCCTGCAGCGCCGCCCGGCAGTCATCGCACAGCGAAATGTGGGTGGAAACGACCAGGCTGAACGCCTCGGGCAGCTGGCCAGCGGAATAGGCCATCAGGATATCGTCGGTCAGGTGGTGGCGAATCGTCATGTCGGGTCTTTCAGCTCATCTGGTGGCGCAGCCGTTCCAGCGCCAGTCGGATACGGGACTTGATCGTGCCAAGCGGCAGACCGGTTTCGTCGGCGATCTCGGTATGGGAAAGATCGCCGAAATAGGCACGCTCGATCAGCGCGCGCTGTTTCTCGGGAAGCTGACGCAGCGCCTCGCCCAGGCGGGCGGTTTCCTGCCGCAGTTCCAGCGCCTCGGACTGTTCGGGTTCGGCCTCGGGTCCCCAGGGCAGGTCTTCGGGCTCGGGCCGGCGCGCCTTGCGCAGCGCGTCTATCCGGCGGTTCCGGGCGATGGTGAACACCCAGGTCGCAACGCTGGCCCGCGACGGATCGAACAGATGCGCCTTGTGCCAAACCGTCGCCATCACCTCTTGGGCGCATTCCTCGGCCAGCGTGTCGCTGGCCCCGGACTTGCGCAGGAAAGCCTTGATCCGTGGCGCGAAATGCCGGAACAGAAGGGCGAAGGCCGCCTTGTCTTCATGGTCACGCACCCGGATCAGCAGGGCCGACCAATCCGGATCAGAGTCGACTTGCATTTTGACGTTACCTTCATGCCGCAAGACGCGCTGTCCCCGAAGCGCCGGAAGCACAGGCATCGGCACATCTCTAGCGGGTTTTGCGGGCAGCGTCACATCAAGCATCATGGTCGTTCTACGCCGGCATCCGCATACCGGATCACCGGCTGCATCGAATTCTGCAGCGCGCGCGTCCCGGCCGCCCGGAATGATCCGGACGCGACAGGGGCGCGTATCACCCATCACATCCACGCCGACAGGAAAGCAACTCATGCCCTTTGAAAGACTTGGCCCCACACCGCGACGCATCGCGGTGATCGGCGGCGGCATATCCGGAATGGCGGCGGCACATCTTCTGTCGTCCGACCATGCCGTCGTGCTGTTCGAGGCCGAGCGTCGGCTGGGCGGGCATGCCCGGACCGTGGTCGCGGGCAAACGTGGCGATCAGCCGGTGGATACCGGGTTCATCGTGTTCAACCACGCCACCTATCCGCATCTGACCGCGCTGTTCGACCGGCTGGGCGTGCCCACGGCCAAAAGCAACATGAGCTTCGGCGTATCCATCGGCGGCGGGCGGCTGGAATATGCGCTGAGCAATCTGGACGCGCTGTTCGCGCAGCGGCGCAACGTGGTGAATCCGGCGTTTCTGGGCATGCTGCGCGATATCCTGCGGTTCAATGCGCGGGCCGAGGCGCTGACTGCCGACGCGGAGCTGACCATCGGCGACCTGCTGGCACGGCTGGGCACGGGCGTCTGGTTCCGCGACCATTACCTGCTGCCGTTCTCGGGGGCGATCTGGTCCACCCCGCCGCAGGGCATCCTGGAGTTTCCCGCGCAGGCGCTGGTGCGGTTCTTCCGCAATCACGGCCTGCTGGGCGTGAATGGCCAGCATCAGTGGTACACCGTGCGGGGCGGGTCGATCGAATACGTCCGCCGACTGCAGGCCGCGCTGATTGCCGAAGGGGTCGATCTGCGCCTCGGTGCGCCCGTGGCCGGGGTCCGGCGCGACGGGCCGGGCATTTCGGTGCGCGCAATGGGCGGCGAGTGGGAGCCGTTTGACGACATTGTTTTCGCCACCCATTCGGATGACACGCTGCGCCTGCTGTCGGATGCCACCGTCCGCGAACGCGCGGCCCTGTCGGCCATCGCATATCAGCCGAACGAGGCGGTGCTGCATGCCGACCCTTCGGTGATGCCGAAACGTCGGCAGGCCTGGGCGTCCTGGGTGCATACCGAACCGGCAGGGCCAAAGCCCGACCGGATCGGACTGAGCTACTGGATGAACTCGCTGCAGCCGATCCCAAAGGATGACCCGCTGTTCGTGACGCTGAACGCCACGCAGCCGATCCGCGAGGATTTGATCCATGACACGGTGACCTTCCGCCACCCGGTCTACGATCAGGCAGCCCTGGCGGCACAGGGGCGTATCCGGGCGATGAACGGCACACACAACACCTGGTTCTGCGGGGCGTGGATGCGCAACGGGTTCCATGAGGACGGCTTTGCCAGTGCCGTGGACGTGGTCGAGGCGATGCGCGCGCGGCAGGGGCAGATGGCGGCATGACGGCGGTCGAACACATCCGGGGCGAGACGTTCCACGGCCGCAAGGGCGCGGTCACGAACAGCTTTCGCTACGGGGTGGATTACCTTCTGCTGGACCTTGAAACCGCGCGGGGGCCTGCGCTGTTCGCGCGGAACCGGGCAAACCTGACCTCGCTGCATGACCGGGACCACGGCGGCGCGCCGGGTCAGGGGCGCGGTACCGCCTGGGTGCGCGAAGTGCTGGCAGCGCATGGCCTGCCGGGCGCGGATCGCATCCTTCTGATGGCGCAGCCGCGCGTGCTGGGCCATGTGTTCAACCCCGTCAGCTTCTGGCTGTGCCATGACGCGGCGGGCGCTTTGCGCGTGGTGATCGCCGAGGTGACCAATACCTTTGGCGACCGCCATTCCTACCTGTGCCACCGCGAGGATCACGCCCCCCTGACGCCCGAGGACCGGGTTCAGGCGACCAAGATTTTCCACGTCTCGCCGTTCCAGCCGGTCGAGGGGGGCTATGTGTTCCGGTTCGACATCGGGGCCGACCGGGTCGGCATCTGGATCGACTATACGGCGGGCAATGGCGGGCTGATCGCCACGCTGACCGGGCGGCGGCGGGTGCTGACGAACCGCGCCATCCTGTGGGCCAGCCTGCGGCGGCCGTTCGGGTCGCGCCGGGTGCTGGCGCTGATCCACTGGCAGGCGCTGAAGCTGTGGTGGAAGGGCGCGGGCTATCGGGCACGTCCGCTGCCCCCCGCAGAAGAGGTCACCCGATGACCGCCGCCATGGCTTCGCCCGTGGTGGTGCGGCCCGGCCTTGGGGCCTGGGCACTGTTTTCCGCGATGCTCGCGGCGGCGGGGCTGCCGATCTACATCAACGCACCCAAGTTCTATGTCGATGAATATGGGGTCAGCCTTGCCGCGCTTGGCGTGGTGCTGTTCGCGCTGCGGCTGATCGACGTGGTGCAGGACCCCGCACTTGGCTGGCTGGCCGACCGGGCCGAGCGGCAGCGCGGGCCGCTGGTGGCCGGCTGCACCGTGCTGATGGCCGTGGCGATGGTGGGGCTGTTCGCTGTCACCCCGCCCTTTGCCCCTCTGGTCTGGTTCGCGGTCACGCTGGTCGTGCTGTTTTCGGCCTGGAGTTTCCTTGCCATCGCCTTCTACGCCGAAGGGGTGCGCAAGGCGGGCACCCTGGGGCCGGGCGGGCATCTGCGGCTGGCGGGCTGGCGCGAAGGCGGGGCGCTGCTGGGGGTTTCCATCGCCGCTGTCGCCCCGGTGGCGCTGGCGGCGCTGACCGACCGGCCTTTTGCGGGCTATGCGGCGGGGTTTGCGCTGGTGGCGCTGGCGGCGGCCTGGGCGATGCGGCGCGAATGGGGGCAGGGTGATCTGTCAGACCGCGCACCCGCCGGGGTGGCGCTGCGCGATGTGCTGCGGGACGGGCTGTTGCGGCGGCTGCTGCTGCTGGCGCTGGTGAACGCAACGCCGGTCGCGGTGACCTCGACCCTGTTCCTGTTCTTTGTGGAAAGCCGCCTTGGCGCGCCTGACCTGTCGGGGCCGCTGCTGCTGCTGTTCTTCCTTTCGGCGGCGGCTTCGACGCCGCTGTGGTCCTGGGCGGCGCAACGGTTCGGGGCCAAGCCGGTGCTGCTGGCGGGCATGGTGCTGTCGGTGCTGGCCTTTGCCTTTGCGGCCACGCTTGGCACCGGCGATCTGCTGGCCTTCGCGGCGATCTGCGCGGCCTCCGGTGCGGCGCTTGGGGCCGATACCACGCTCTTGCCCGCGATCTTTGCCCGCCGCCTGGCCACCGTTGCGCCAGGCGCGGGGGCCGGGTTCGGGCTGTGGAACTTCGTGTCGAAATTCACGCTCGCCTTCGTGGCGGTGATCGTGCTGCCGCTGTTGCAGGCGCGCGGCTTTGTCAGCGGCACGGTCAACCCGCCCGGGGCGCTGGCCATGCTGACGCTGCTGTACGCCGTTGTTCCCTGTGCCCTGAAACTGCTGGCGATCGGACTTCTGGTTGCCACGCCCGTATCGGAGACCTGACCGATGTCCTCGCTCGTCTGGCTTGTGCTTGGCATGCTGCTGGCCCTGGGGGCGGTGCTGGTCGCCCCCCGCTTCATCGGGTTCCGCGCCCAGTCGCCGTCCGATTTTTCGGGCAAGGGGCCGCAGTTCGACCTGCACCGCCACCTGAACGGCCCGATCCTGTGCGAGGGCGTGATCTACGGCCCGACCGGACGGGTCGCCTCTCGCTTTGTGGCCGACATGGAGGCGCGGTGGGACGGCAATCGCGGCGTGCTGACCGAACGGTTTCACTATGACAGTGGCGCGGTGCAGAACCGCGAATGGACGCTGGTGCTGAACAATGACGGCGCGATCAGGGCCACCGCGCCCGATGTAGTGGGCGAAGGAACGGGCCGTGCCGAGGGGCCCGCGGTGCAGATGGAATACCGCATCCGGATGGACAAAAGCGCGGGTGGTCATGTGCTGGACGTGACCGACTGGATGTACCTGACCGAAAACGGGACGATCATGAACCGCAGCCAGTTCCGCAAGTTCGGGATCAAGGTGGCCGAACTGGTCGCGACAATGCGGAAGAAAGACGCGTGAGGGATTTTTCAGGCAAACGCTACTGGCTGGTCGGTGCCAGCGAAGGTCTGGGGCAGGCGCTGGCCGAACGGCTGAGCGCTGCCGGGGCCGAGGTCATCCTGTCGGCCCGCAACGCGAACCGTCTGGCCGAGGTAGCCGCCGGACTGCCGGGCAAGGCGCTGGCCGTGCCGGTCGATGTGGCCGATAGCGCATCTGTCCGCGCGGCGGCGGCGGCGGCGGGGCCGCTGGATGGCGTGGTGTTCCTGGCAGGGGTCTACTGGCCGATGAAGGCGCAGGCGTGGAACCCCGATCAGGTCGAGGCGATGTGCGACGTGAACCTGACCGGCTGCGTCCGGGTCATCGGCGCGGCGCTGCCCGACATGGTGGCGCGCGGGCGCGGCCATGTGGTCATCACCGGCAGCCTGTCGGGGTTTCGGGGCTTGCCGGGGGCCATCGGCTACGGGGCCAGCAAGGCCGGCTGCATGGCGCTGGCGGAATCGATGCAGGCAGACCTGCGCGGGTCGGGGATCACGGTGCAATTGTCGAACCCCGGCTTTATCCGCACGCGGTTGACGGCGAAGAATGATTTCTCGATGCCCTTCCTGATGGAACCCGCCGAGGCGGCGGATCACATGTTCCGCCAGATGCAGGGTGACCGGTTCGAGGCAAGTTTTCCAACCGTGTTTTCCTGGCTGTTCCGCCTGTCGCGGTTCCTGCCGGGCTGGGCCTATTACCGGGTCTTCGCCCCGAAATAGCGCGCGGCGGCGCTTGCCTTTGACGTGCGCGCCCGGCAGGACGAAGGGCGGACGGTGATGGGGCGACAGGTGGCCGAACAGGACGAAAGACCCGTTTCGCTGATCCGTCGCCGGATGGTGCCGCTGATCGTGGCCGTCGCGCTGTTCATGGAAAACCTGGACGGCACGGTGATCGCGACCTCGCTGCCGCAGATCGCGCGCGACCTGCAGGCCGACCCGATCCACCTGGAGCTGGCGCTGACGTCCTATCTGCTGGCGCTGGCGGTGTTCATCCCGGCCTCGGGCTGGGCGGCGGACCGGTTCGGGGCGCGGCGGGTGTTCCGGCTGGCCATCCTGGTCTTTGCCGCCGGGTCGATTGCCTGCGCGGGGTCATCCTCGCTTCCCGAACTGATCGCGGCGCGGGTGCTGCAGGGCATCGGCGGGTCGATGATGATGCCGGTGGGCCGGCTGATCGTGCTGCGCGCGACGCCACGCGGGGAACTTGTTTCGGCGCTGGCCTGGCTGACGGTGCCCGCGCTGCTGGGGCCGGTGGTCGGCCCGCCGCTTGGCGGGTTCATCACGACCTTCTTCGACTGGCGCTGGATCTTCTGGATCAACGTGCCCGTGGCGGTGCTGGGGCTGGTTCTGGTGACGCTGTACATCCCCGATGTGCGCATCGATTCGGTGGCGGGGTTCGACATGCGCGGGTTCCTGCTGCTGGGGCCGGGGCTCGCGGCGTTCCTGACCGGGGTCACGCTGGCCGGGCTGACGCTGGTGCCGGTTCCCGGGGTGGTGGCACTGGTGGCGGGGGGGCTGGCCCTGCTCGCCGGCTATGTCCGCCATGCAGGCCAGAGCGTGGACCCGATTGTCGATCTGCGGCTGCTGCGGTTGCCGACCTTTCGCGCCAGTGCCACGGGCGGCACGTTGTTTCGCGTGGGCGTGGGCGCGCTGCCCTTCCTGTTGCCGCTGATGCTGCAGTTCGGCTTTGGCCTGTCGGCCTTTCAGTCCGGCATGTTGACCTTTGCCGCCGGGGCCGGGGCCATGGGGATGAAGTTCATGGCCCCGCCGATCCTGCGGCGATGGGGGTTCCGGCGCGTGCTGCTGGGCAATGCGGTGCTGTCGGCGGTGTTCATCCTTGCCCCTGCCGCCTTCACCCTTGCAACTCCCTGGGCCTGGATGGTGGTGGTTCTGTTCGTCGGCGGGTTGTCGCGGTCGCTGCAGTTCACCGCGCTGAACGCCGTGGCCTATGCCGATGTGCCGTCGGACCGGCTGAGCAGCGCCACGTCCTTTGCCTCGGTGCTGCAGCAACTGTCGGGGTCCATCGGCATCACGGTCGCCGCCTTCGGGCTTGAGGCAGCGCAGGTGCTGATCGGGGGGCCGGCGCTGTCGCTGGCCCATTTTCCGGCGGTGTTTGCGCTGATCGCCGGGGTGTCCTTCCTGTCGGTGATCCCGTTCCTGCGCCTGTCGCGGCAGGCCGGGTCGTCGCTGCTGCCCCGCGACGGCGAATGAGCGTTCAGGCCAGGTGGTCCACCCGGGCCATGTACTGCGCCAGCCCCGCCACCTGATCCAGCCAGCGGGTCACCAGCGCCGGGTCATGCGGTGCGGCGTGCACGCCGGGCGGAATGTCGCCCGCCAGAACCGCCTGCACCGCAAGCGACACTGGCACCGACACCAGCCGCCCCATGGCGGTGCCCCGTTCGTCGCCCCAGGCATCCATCGCCCAGGTCTCGTGCCACACGGGTTTGCCGGCGCGCTCGGCCCGCAGCGAGACGAACAGCACGACGCGGTCGGCCTCGCCCTCGGCATAGGCATTGTCGCGCCAGAAGGCGGCGGCCATCTCGGCCAGACGTGCGTCGTCGGCGGGGCCGTCCAGCGTCTCGATCTCGGCAAACACGGGCGCCCAGGCCGCCGCCCAGCCGTTCAGCCGGATCGTGCCGCGCACGAAGTCGCGCACCCGCCACGCCGGATCGAACCGGTAGTCGGCCAGGAAGGGCAGACTGTCACGGTTGGGATAGACCTCGAAGCTTTCCGGCTCCGGCAGGGGCGCGTCATAGGCACTGATCGCATCCCAGGGTCGGGCAACGCGCCGTTCGGCAAAATCGCGCAGCGACCGCGAGGGCGACCGCAGCGCCTTGAGCACCCCCAGAGGCGACCACGAGAACTTGTAGCGGAAGGCATTCGCCACCTTGGGTACGCCGCCGCAATAGCTGGTGAAGGACAGGACGTTCTGCGGATCGAACGCCGCCGAGGCCCGGTAGCGTGCGACCAGATCATGCGCCATCAGGTGGTCGATGCCGGGGTCAAGACCGACCTCGTTCACGCTGGCCAGCCCCGCTGCCACAAAGGCTTCGTCCAGCGCCCGCATCTCGGGCGCGATATAGCTGGACGAAACGAAGTTGGCCCCTTTCGACAGGCAGGCCTGCGCGATGGCGACATGCTGGTCGGCCGGCAGCATCGAGATTGCCACGTCTCCGGGCTGCAGGGCTTCGGTCAGGGCGGGCAGGCTGTAGGGCCGGATATCGGCGGTCAGATCGCTCACCGCCTCGCGCGCCTTGTCAACCGTGCGGTTCCACACGGTCACCGGCAGCCCCGCCTCGATCAGCCGCCGCAGTCCGGGGCCTGAGGACAGGCCGGTGCCGCACCAATGGATCGTCATGTCTGGTCTCCCCTAGAGATTGGTGGTGTGGCGGTCGAATTCCGCCTTTGCCCGGCCCCAGACGCCGATATCGAGCCTGCCGAGCGTCAGAAGCGAAGGCAAGAGTTGCGCCGCATAATCCTCGCTCGACTCCAGCGGCAAGAGCGAGGGCAGGTTGTCGATGGCGGTCACGTCCAGCGGCGGCGTATCCCAGACGCGCAGCGCCGGGGCCTCCCAGTCGGTCGCGCGGTCATAGACCTTGACCGGCGAGAAATCCGAGGTCGGATCGCAGGCGATGTCGCCGATCACGGTCAGGCGGCGGGGGGCGGTGACGGCATCGGCAGGCACGAAGACCGGGCAGCCGGGGCGCGCGAGGATGCAGTTGAGGAA